>CALIKL010000058.1 GCA_938018055.1 uncultured bacterium | reverse complement strand
GTGGAGTCAGCAGGGTTGTATACCTCAGTGAAGGTATAAAGTGAGTCGTTCTGGCCCTGGAAACCGAGTGCTACCTCATTTTCTCCATCACCGTCTACATCGCCCAGGAAGGCGAACTTGGATGCGAACTGAGGACCTGTGGTACCGTCTTCGCGATATTCGGTGATGACGCCAGCCGAATCACGGGTCACTTTGTCGAACGCATCGGTGCGATCGTTCGGGAAGTAGACTTCGGTGATCTCCGAGTAGTTGGCCGGATCTTCAGGATCGGCGCCCTGACCACCGATGAACTCAACGATGTTGACCCAGTTTGGGTCTTCGCCGGCGTTAAAGCGGCTCGAGGAGAACAGCACTCCACTACCGATCAGGTCCATGTTGCCGTCGTTGTCCAAATCGCCGGCGGTGAGGCCGAGTGCGGACAGGCCTGGAATGGCAGTGAGTTCGTAGTTGTCTTCGGTGATGATGTATGTCGGCTCGCCTGACTCATAGTTGACGACGAAGACGTCTCCGGTGTACAGGTTGGTGCCGTATACCTCATCGGTGCCATCATTGTTGATGTCAACGACGTCCAGACCGAACAGAGCCACATCGTCAAATGCGGACAGCTGGGCGTAGTTCGGACCAAGAGAGCCATCCGGGAATCCATACGTGTCGGCCCCAATGATCTGGCCGAGCGTGACGTTGAGGTTGTTCCAGGAACTCATGACCAGCTCGGTGATGCCGTTGCCATCAAGATCAGCAGCCACCATTCCATAAGGAGAGCCACCACCGCGATAGACAGGATCCCAGTCGTTGTTGCGGGAGGAAATCAATGCTTCCTCATTCCAGGTCTCGAATCCGGATCCGATGTCTCCGGTCACGGAAACGATGTACCAGTTGTCCCAGATGCTGGAGCGGCCGTTGACGCCAAAGAAGAGCTCCTGTGAACCATCACCGTCAATGTCGGCGGCGGTCATCTGCTCGGGGTAGTTGCGGTCGGGAGCATTCGGCATCTGGTAGATGGTGGTCGGTTCTGCACCGTAGTCGTTGTCGGCACCAGTGTGCTCAAACACGTAGATACCCTGTGGGTATGCAGCGTTGTCGAACTTCTGATCCGTATCACAATGCTGGCCGCTTCCTGTGAAGCTCTTACAACCGGACATGAAAATGATTTCGCCGTGGCCGTCACCATCAAGGTCGCCACCGGTGATGACCCGCTGGTTGGAAGTCAGCTTGGTGTCATCCAGCCATGGGGTGGAGTAGACCCATTCCCAGGTGTCCGGTCCGACGACTTCCAAAACGTGAACGCGACCTCCGCCCGTATAGTCAGAAACCAATACTTCTTGGAGTCCATCACCGTCCAGGTCAAAAGGACCTGCCACTGTTCTGACTCCGGAATGGTCTGCAGGATACGCTGCCTGGGCATCGGCAGAACGTTCAACAACGAAAGAATAATCTGTGCTTTGACTGTAGGCGTTTCCCGCAAAAACGAAAGCAGCCAGCATCAAAAGACTTGTAACTCTGCGCATGGGGCCTCCAAATAGGCTATTTTTTGATCGATTTGGTCGGATATTGATGCCGGTGCGTGGGCTTGCGCCGGGCCGTCCCGATAACGATGGAAGAACCAGTGTATTAAAACAGAATTGTCGTGTCAACAGGATTTTTTGAAAGTGCGTATTTCAGCGTAAGTCGTTTGGCCAGAAAGAACTGCAGTCAATTAGCTGAAAACCTTTTCAGATATGTGGCGATGCTGGCGGTAAGTCTCTCAGCATCTCTACTCGCACTGTCTGTTGGGGCTCAGCACCCCAAGCATGAAATGCGAGGTGCCTGGGTCGCAACAGCTTACAATCTGGATTGGCCATTCGGGTTGAGTGGTCGCAATGCTTCTTCTGCGGATCAGTTGGCAGACATGGCCACGTTGTTTGACGATTTGGCCTCTACGGGAATCAATGCGATTTTTTTTCAAGTGCGCTCCGAGGCGGATGCGATGTATGACTCGTCGATCGAGCCTTGGTCCCGGTTTTTGACTGGTACCCAGGGGAGAGTCCCAGACCCGTTTTGGGATCCCTTGACGGAGGCCATCAATTTGGCCCATGAGCGGGGAATGGAGCTTCATGCATGGCTCAACCCGTTTAGGGTGGTTTCGGGGCTTGGTCTTTCAGGTCTTGCGGCGGGGCACATCATGAATGCGCGGCCCGATCTCATTCTATCGACTACGTACAAGGGAACCCTGGAGTCACGGAAAGGCACATTCATCCACCATATCGACCCCGGAAATCCAGAGGGCAGGGCTCATATTGTACGTGTGGTCGAAGACATTGTGGGGCGCTATCCGGTAGACGGTATCCACTTTGATGATTACTTCTACCCCTATCCAGACTACCACATTTCACTTGAAGACCAAGCGACGTTTGATGCCTTCGGCGCAGGATACGCTTCTATCGAGGATTGGCGGAGGGACAACATCAACCTGTTCATGCTTGAGGTGTCCGACGCCATCCGGGATATAGACCCTCGCGTGCGGTTTGGCGTTAGTCCTTTTGGGATATGGAAGCCTGGCGAGCCCGCAGGCATCGTGGGACTTGATGCCTTTAACGTGATTTACTCCGACCCTCTGACTTGGATAATTGAGGAGAGCGTCGATTACCTCGTACCACAGTTGTACTGGCCAATCGGCGGCGGCCAGGATTTTGCTGCGCTTGCCGATTGGTGGGATCTCAACTCAGAAGGGATTCACATTTATCCCGGTATTGCGGCCTACAAAAACGATCCAACCACGGCCGTTGATTATGATGGTGACGGAGTCGGTGACCCATGGGATGGAGCTGAGATTCCGGCTCAATTGACATTCGGCAGGCTCTTCGACAATATCCAGGGTAATTTTTTTTTTCGAGCCCGCAACCTGGGGCCGGCGATCAACCAAGGACTGACAGCCTATTTGGCAACAGATTTTTATCGGTACAAGGCGATCACGCCTTACATGGAATACCGGGACACCTGGCCACCAGACCCTCCAAGAAATCTTCAGGTCTCCCTTTCTTCTGAAGGGCGATTTCTCCGCTGGGATCCTCCGCTATCCGGGATTACATTCGCCAATCGATTTGCCATTTACCGGGTCCAGAGTGACGGGTCAACTCCGGACGCATTAGCCATCACCAATGACCCGGCCAATCTCATACACATCTCGTGGGATCCGGAATGGACTGATACCGCAGCTCTTGAAGTCGGCGTAGAGTATCACTACGTCGTAACCGGCTTGACGCCGAATTCCATTGAGAGCGTTGACCCTGACCTGGCTACGATCCTGATTCAGGGCACCGCAGTAGAGGAGTTCGCGACTTCACCAGCATTGGCAGGTAGTGATCTCTACCCGAATCCCGCTTCGCATCGGGCTCGCCTCTCCTTGCACCTTGAGTTACCCGCCGAAGTGGATGTTCGGATCGTTGACATGCTGGGGCGCGAGGTGGCTCGCCCACTTGGCAGTGCCAGCCGGCAGTCCGTAGGCATGCTGGACGTGGACTGGGATTTGCGCAATGTATCAGGCCAACGTGTTGCGCCGGGAGTCTACCAGATTGTTATTCGCGCAGGGAGGCAACAGCTTGTTCGGTCGCTGGTCGTCCTTCGCTGATGGTGCTACGAGCAATGTGTCCTGCGGATACGTATCCAAGGACCTTTCAGGATCAGATCCGCAACCGCTCTTTGACGGTTTTCGAGCGCTCCCGAGAGGCAATGACCTCGTGCCCACCTGTCAGTGCGAGTTTGTAGCGTCCGCTGAACCAAGGAATCAACTCCTTGATGTGACCAAATTGCACAATGGCCGAGCGATGCACGCGCATGAAGTGTTCGGGATTGAGCATGCTCCCGAGCTGATCCAGCGTGTAATTGACTATGTGTTGACGTAACCGCCTGCGTGGTGCGGCTGCGTCGTCTTCCAGGATGTAGGCCCGGGTGATGCCTTCAGCAATCTCAATGGAAATCACGTCCTGAATGGGAATGATCAGAATGCGATCACGATAGGGGATCGACAGCTGCTCCAGCCAGTCTGAATCTGAAGAGGGCGACTCCGCTCCATCCATGGCTTGGGTGTCCATCCATTCGAGGAGCTTACCCAGTCGATCATTCTGATCGTCGGCCTGCCCCATCACTTTGTGGGCGCGTTGCAGGGCTTCTTTCAATCGGTCAGACGGGACCGGCTTCAGGAGGTAATCCACTGCATTCGCCTCGAATGCCCTGATCGCGTACTCATCGAAGGCAGTCGTAAATATGACGACAGGCCGGTTATCCGGCGCTGTGCGCTCGAGAACATCGAATCCGTCCAAGCCGGGCATCTGGATATCGAGTAGCAAGACGTCAAACGATCCGCTTCCCAGCTTTTCAAGGGCCTCGACACCGTCAACGGCCGAGTCGACCTGTGTGACGAGGTGGCCCAGCGCTTCATCAGAAAGCAGCTTCTGCATGCGTTTCCGGGCAGGAGCTTCGTCATCAACAATCAGGATGCGTGCCATGGTCAAAAGAGGTTGATTGAGGTGTGATATCAGGCGGGCGTGGGCCGTTCTGCCGGAATGGTCAGGGATACCGACGTGCCGACGTCGGGAGTGCTCAAGTAGCCAAGCAGATCGTCTTTCTGGTATAACTGATGCAGCCGATCGTAGACGTTGGAGAGCCCTATTCCAAAAAATGCATGACGCTCGCTGCTGAGCGTTGATTTATCGAATAGCTGGGGTATGCCAACACCGGTATCGTGCACCATGACGCTCGCAGCGCCGGCTGCCAAGTCACTCCTTTCTGAGTGTGAGATGGAGATCGTCAAGTGGCACCGTTTTCGTGAGCGTTCCAAACCGTGCTTGATAGCGTTTTCGACCAGAGTCTGAATGGCAAATGCCGGTACAGGGTGGCTTCGAAACTCGGGGTCAACGTCACAAGTAACGTGCAATCGATCACCGAAACGGGCTTGCTCGATGGCCAGATAGTGTTCGACCAGAGAAGTCTCTTCTTCCACGCTGACGAAGGGTTTGCTTCCGGTTTGAAGCGTGTGTCGGAAGATGGCCGCAAGGTGTTCCACAACGGCCTCGGCTTCATCAGGCTTCTCCCCGATGAGGGCCAACAACGTGTTGAGGGCGTTGAAGAGAAAATGAGGATTGATCTGCGATCGAAGGGCTACGAGGTGCGCCTCAGAGCTTTCGGCTGCCAGCGATTTCTCACGCTCAACCAGAGCCAGTCGTTCGACTGCCAGGGCCAGATTACCGGCCAGACTGCGCAGCTGATCCAGATCATCCAGATTGTAAACGGAACCGCGACGCGTCTTGTAGCTCAGTACGATAAGGCCTGCTGCCCGGCCTTCTCCCCGGATGGGAACGGCCAAGGCAGCGTGATACCTGCGAAGCTCTTCCTCAGACGCCTCGGAAATGTTGTGTTCATTCAATTCCGAATTGCGGGACCAAATTGTCGGAGCGTATTCGAAATGAGACCAAATCGATTCAAAAACCTGTTCGGTGAGGTATGGGGGCTCGGGACGATGTCGCTTGATAATCCATGAGCCATCAGCTGGAGAGCGGAGGAAGATGATCGAGCTGCGAGCATCAAAGACGTGTCCGGCCACATCGACAGCTTTTTGAGCGAGGGCATCGATATCCAGGATTTCGGAAGCAGATTCCTGGAAGCGGTTGATAATCTGCCGCCCGCGCTGGCGTTCCGTTGAGAAGATTAAAGAGGCCAGCGTGCGAAGCCGTCGCGACGAACGCTCGAACACAATCAGCAGAAGTACAACGAAGAAGCCTTCCACAACGATGCGAGTCGTTCCAGAGATGTCCAGGAATCGATTCAAAACGCTCAGGCCACCGACAAAAGCGAAGAAAATCAGTCCCAGGCTGAGGGAGTATACAATTGCACGATTGAGGACCTCATCCACTTTGCCGTAACGAAGGGTACCAAAGGAGTAGAGCGAAATCGGGACAATGGCCAGGAGTTGGGCTGACACAATGGTCCATGCCGCCATGGCCTCGCTCATTTCCGTGAATACCGGAATGACGTCGGTCACCGCGAGTCCGGCCAACAAGGAAAACACCAAGATGGACAGACTTTCCAAGCGACCCCATTCTACCGAGGAGTCACTGTCTCCGCGGACTCGAACGTACAGGGAAACAAGAGCTGCACCTCCAATGAAGGAGGAGGCGTAAAACAGGATCGGCACCAGCATTTTTTCCAGCGTGAACGGTCCTACATGGCCCTGTATCGAGGCCATCATAACCCCGAATAGGAGCGTCGCTGGAATAGCGTGAATGAGAAGGTGCAGTCTGCCGCCACGGAATCCGAACAGCTTCGCGTCACGGACGAGTGTTTCGAGCAAGACAGCGGGAAATCCGATCCAGCCGATCAGACCGACGATGGTAAGACATCGGAAAAGCAGATCGTACGTGGTATCCGCATCGGGCGGACCGAATAATTCGGCCAGCACCAGACGCAACGTATTGCCAATAATCCAGAGAGCCGAGATGGAGATCATGAGCAAGTCAGCCCGTGATCTCCGGTTGTGCTGAGCCAGTGGTGTGGCAATCACGAGTCCCAGCACATGGAAAAAGGTCCCGATGGTGAAGGCCCACAAGGCAAATTGCCAAACGCCTGTGGAACCGGGATACAGAAAGGTTGGATGCCGGGCAAAGGTGACCGATACGTCGATCGGTTTTCCCTCGCGTACCAGAATCATATCCCTGGTCTGACCGGGTTCAATGCCTGCAATGGAGTTGTTCAGGTCCTCTGCGTTGAAGTATTGCTGAAACTCGAGGGCGTAGAATTCATCTCCGGTCCGGATGCCACCTTCGTGTCCGGGCCCGCCGGGAAACACGTGCGAAGCCGTGATGGACCCTTCGCGATCTTCCCAGACTACCCAGTCTGACCCGCGTGCAGAAGGACGTTGAAGAACGACGAGACCTGCTTCAAACTGGCGAATCTCGCGCCATTCGAGCATGGCATCCACCAGCGGCACGGCCGCCATGAGGACGGCTCCGAGCAGGAGCAGATGCGGTATGATTCGAATTCTCTTCAGGGCGGTGGGATACCTGGGCTGAATGTCCGCGGGCAAGGAACGCCAGGAAGGATGGACCTTTCAACCACCCCGGTTCCTGGTTGACCCGAGCCGTGGGTCGACTTCCATGAATGTACCCATTAGATGCTATGCTGATCGACACGCATGCTCACATTTTCCTCGAACAGTTTCAATCGGACTTTGATCAGGTCCTGGAGCGTGCGAATGGGGTAGGCGTGGGACATATCCTGTTGCCCGCCATCGATGTAGCCTCAATCGAATCCTGCATCCACCTGGCCGAGTCGCACAGGGATCCTGGTACCGGCCCGGTTCTTCATGCGATGGCTGGAATCCATCCATCAGCCGTTCAGGAAGCAACAGACGTGGACATGCAACGTGTACGTGAGTTCGCTGCTCATCCTGCCGTTCTCGCGATTGGTGAAACAGGATTAGACTACTACTGGGATCGGTCTTTTGACGACAAACAGCACGCCTTTCTGAGAGAGCATATCCGGTTGGCAGCGAAAGTGGACAAGCCTCTTGTATTCCACGATCGGGAGGCATCGGAAGATTTGGTCCGGATCGTTGCCGAGGAAAAAGCACGCTCAGCCTATCCGGAGCGCATCAGAGGGGTATTCCACTGCTTTGGGGGCCCGGACGCACATACCGAACTGGTACTGGATCTGGGATTCCATATGGGAATCGGGGGGACACTCACGTTCAAGAACGGTGGCGTACCCGAAAACACCTCTACCGTCCCGATGGATAGGATCATTCTTGAAACAGACGCCCCTTATTTGACTCCCGCGCCCCATCGCGGCAAGCGGAATGAGCCCGCCTACGTACGCCTGGTAGCTGAAAAGCTGGCAGAAGTGCGCGGCCTTTCCGTCGAAGAAGTAGAGGCGGTCACGACGGCGAATGCAGCAACGCTCTTCGGACTAGAGCTCGTATAGGTCGTCCGATATCTCGACGCGTTTCCCTTCTTGAACGGCTTCGTTGGCCTTGATGGCGACGACGGTACTTTCAAAGCCCAATCGTGCATCTGCGATGGCCGGGAAAGGGCCGTACGTAAGATTGTCGGCAAATGCTTTCAGGGCATGCCAAATAGGTGGTTTGGCATTGGGGTCATCTTCGGTAGGATCTTGACCCAGCGCGTCCAGCTTGGTTGCATTGGCCAGCAATGCGATTCCGGTTTCTTTGTAGAATTTGTCCTTGCGCGCGTAGACCTCCCAGCCAAGCATCGGGGCGTCAACCTCTTTGAACATCCAGGCCTTCTCATCGCGCAGTATGATGGTTGCATCATTACCGAAGAGAAGATCATAGGAGGCATCGAAGCCACTGACGAGCGAAGCGTCGTACATCGCGTTTTCACCACCCGGATACTCGATCATCGCCTGAATGGTGTCCTTGACCGTGCGACCGTCATCCCAGAACATGATGCCCCCGAAACCAGTGACGGCTTTTGGACGGGCGCCAATGATCCAGGAAGAGTAGTCGATTTGCTGGATACCTATTTCCCCGATCAGGCCGAGGGAGAGGTCCTTATCCAACCGCCAATTCAAGGAGCGGGCACGTTCGGCAGACGATGAAGATCGTCGCCAGGAGGTCTTTTGGTGCCACTGGGACCGTGTCATGGCGGGACGACCGATCGCTCCGCTTCGGACGAATCCGTAAACCGAGCGGTATTGAGGCTCGGTGCGATACAGCATGCCTGCCTGGAAAATCTGGTCCTGAGCCGCCAGTCCGGCCTGGGCGATGGTCCTGGCGTCCTCGATGTTGTTGGCCAATGGCGCTTCGCAATAAACGTGCTTGCCGGCCTGCAGTGCATCAAGCACAAGATCCTTGTGTTCGTGCGTCGCCGTAGCAATGAATACGGCAACGATAGCTGGGTCGTCGAGCACCTCACGATAATCTGCGACTCGGGCTGCTTGGGGATGGGCGCGCTGTGCGCGACGCAGCATGAGCGGAAAATTATCGCAAATGGTGGTGAGGTGAAGCTCTTCGATGTCCTCGATAGCCGCCGCAATTTCGCGCCCCCATTCACCAAAACCGATGACCGCACATGGAAAGGGGTCGTCGGTGAACGGAGCGCGTGCAGCCGCGGCCTCGGCCGGGAGGCGTTCACCCGCTGCAAGCACGCCAGCCAGCGTACCCAGCGATCCTGCCTTCAGGAAATTGCGACGAGAAAAGCGTTTTGGAGCCACAGTGTCAAAAGTCGATCAGTGAAGAGGAAGAATCTCGGCCGCCACCTGCCAGTCAGGATCAGGAGCACCTATTGTTGCAGTCCACCCTAAATCTGTTTTTTGCAGAGCGGTTCCCGCGATGTGACTGGGAACCGAAAGGGCAGAACTCGTCAGCAGCGCGGTGGACCACGCATCACAGGTGGTGGCGGAATCTGAGACTGCCACGGAAAGGCGTTTCCCGGAGACAGCCATTCCCGTCAGTGGATCCACAACGTGTCCGTACTCAATCTGGGTCTCGCCGCTGTCGTCCCTGAACCATTTGCCACGAACGCCAGACACTGAAAGGGCCTGATCTTGCAGGGATATGCCCATGATCCAGGACGGCTCGCCGGAGACGATGTAGGGATCTTCGACTCCAATTTTCCAGTGGTTTCCGGAGGGATCACGGCCCATTCCGATGGCTGTACTCGTACCGCCATGAAGCAGGGCACGTCCAATTCCTGATTCCTCCAGTATCAGGCGCGCCTCGTCCAAGGCCCATCCCTTGGCAATGCCACCCAGATCCAATTGTCGATCATGACGGGCGAAGTAAACAGTCCGTGCTGAGGCATCCAATTCGACTGCATCAAAGCCGATAGTCTCGACAAGTGTACGACGCTCTTCTGCGGAAGGGACCCGCCCTGAGGCAGATTGCTTTCGCAAGCCCCATCGCGCCAGAGCCGGGGCGATTGTCGGGTCAAAGTATCGGTTCGTCTCTTTGTGTAGGCGGGCACACTCCTGTAGCAGTCGCATCATGCCGGCAGTGCAACGGACCGGCCTCTGGGATGCCTCCCGGTTGATACGACTCAGCTCACTGGCCGCTGCGTAAAAACTGCATTGGGATTCGACTCGTAAGATTTCCCGCTTCGCTTCTTCCGCGGCGGCGCGGGCGTGCACAGGGTCCACGTCGAGAATGACAATCTCGAAGCGCGTGGCCATGGCATTGAATGCTAGTCGGACAGGATGCATGGAGGGTTAAAACAAGCGCGGGGCGGTTGGCCAGCCAACCGCCCCGCGGACGCTTCAAAAGACAGTCCCGCGAAGGACCGTGTACGATCTAGGAAAGATCGAAGGTGCCGTAGGTCGGAACCACGAGTTGCGTGCCGCCTCCTGTGTGGAATTCACGCGTCTCCGGATTCAGGAAGATCGCTTCGCCGTAACGGTTGGAAGCCTCAGCCATGGAAATGATGGCCTGGGCGATGATGGCTACGTCAATGTTGCCATTCGTGTCGTGATCGTTTCGGATAGCAGAGAACAGGTTGTCCACGTGGGCCGGAATTTCCGGACCTGGCGTGAGGTTCTCGTAAATCTCAGCGTCAACCAGGTCAGCGAACGGGCGTTCAGGTCGCAGCTCGACCGAACCTCCACCAAAATAGAGTGTCGCTTCATGGCCACGAATTACCTGCTGGACCCCTTGCTCGTTGACCGTTGAGCCAGCAATCATCATACATAGGCCAGACGGGAATTCAACCAGGAGTTGCGTGTTGTCATCCACGCTGCGATCCTCTGCTCCGACATACATGTCGGTCACGGTCTTATTGCCAATGGCAACAACCCGCTTGGGTAGCTCGGTAACATTGGCTGCAATGATCAACGGGTGGATCATGTGGGCCAGAAGGTCACCCATGATTCCCGCGCAGTAGCGGTAGTATTTGCGCCAGCGGTGGTAGTGCTCCAGATTGAAATCGGGACGGTTCGCGACCTGCCCCAGCCAATGATCCCAGTTCATGGTCTGGGGTGTGATGGCTTCTTCAAGCTGGTAATAGTTCCACTCACCGTTCGGCGAGTTGCGCATATAGGAGTTCTGGGCAAGTGTCGCCGGTCCGATTTTGCCCGCTTTCACCAATTCGGCTGCTTTATGCCATTTGGCTTCCGAGGTATACTGCGATCCAATCTGGAATTTCTTACCTGTACGCTTTACAGCGTCGTACACATCGAAAGCCTCAGGCAGGTAGCGCGTCATCGGCTTCTCGCAATAAACGTGCTTGCCCGCCTCCAGCGCATCGATGGCCACCTGGGCGTGCCAGTGGTCCACGGTACCGATGAAAATGACGTCGATATCGTCATTTTCCAGCAGCTTGCGGTGATCCTCGAAGACCTCAACCTGGAAGTCCTGGTTCTTGGCATCACGAACCATTTCAAGATGGTTCTTTACCCGATCCCGGCGGCCAGAGTACAGATCGCAGCCAGAGACTACCTGCGAGTTGTACTCGTAGTTGTGCCAGCTTGAGCCGTCCATGTTCAGGTTGGTCACTGCACGAACATGCGTGTATCCCTGGCCCCCAACACCCACGTGTCCGACAACAATTCTGTCATTGGCCCCGAGAACACTTCCCTTGGCCGGAGCACCCGAGTAGCGGCGAACCGGTGGAGTGGCTTCTGCTGCCGAGACGCCGGTAACCAGCGCACCAGCGGCAAGAGCTCCTTTCTTGAGGAAGTCCCGGCGTGAATCCGGAGTAGCCTTCTGGCTGTCGGACTTTTTCTTCATGGTAGCTATCAGGGATAGGGGACGGGAGTCCTGGGTACGATTGGCTGCGCCCGTTCATCTACGTCTTGAAAGAATCAGCCCACAAGATACCATGTCTATGTTTTCGATCAACCCTTGGGCCAGGATTCTGCGATAAAGCGCTTTGTCGCAAGACAGATATGCCACGGGATCCGACGGGACGTCATGCCGTTCCCTTGATGCGGTACAATCACTGACGTTTGTTTCGAGACGATAGGTAGATCAAAAAGAATCCTCATGCGGAAGATTAGCACCATTCTTGTTTTGGCTCTGATGCTCTTCAGCTCAGACGTACATGCCCAGGAGATTTACATTCTGGGGGACGGGTCAACGATCAAAGTGGATGGAGCTTCCAATCGATCCGATTGGAGCGTTGAAGCTACCTCGTATTCAGGTATGTTCACGTTTACTGAAGGAAAGCCTATCGAAGGTGGTTTTTCCATTCCAGTCTCGGATATGAAGAGTGGTCGTAGTTTGATCATGGATCGCCTCATGCACAGCACGTTCGATGCAGCGGCAAACCCGGAGATCAGCTTCATTATGGAATCGGCCGAGCCGGCTGAAGAAGAAGGATGGTGGGCCGTGAACGGCCAGTTGACCATGGCAGGGACATCCAACCCGGTCTCGATCATGTTGGAACAGCTAGGCGATGTGGGTCGAACCGTCCGCTATGCAGGCTCGCAGGAACTTGACATGACGGAATACGGGATGAAGCCTCCAACGGCCATGTTTGGGTCCCTTCATACAAGTGCTGATGTCACCATTCACTTCGACCTTTTATTGGCCTCTACATGCGAAGAAGAGTGCGAGTCGGATGGGTAGCATGCGTCGCCCTGTTAACCTTCGCTGCGACCACGCAGGCAAGGAGTCAGAGCGCTATCTCGTTCCTGGAAATCACGGATGGATCCGGGTTGGACAGGGAGGTGAGCGGCGTAGGAGTCTCAACGTTTGATTTCAACGGAGACGGTTACGACGATCTCACCATTGCTCGCAGGGACGCTCCGCCTGCTCTTCTGCTCAACAATGGGGACGCCACGTTCACGGATGTAGCCGAGCAGTATGGAATCACCTCCATCGGCAACCTTATTGCAGCCGTCTGGGTCGATGTCAACAGAGATGCCCTTCCTGATCTGTTCCTGGGGCATCAGGCCAATGGTCGAAATGCATTGTGGCTGAATCAGGGAAATGATTCCTTCCTTGACGTGGCAGAAGTCTGGGGCTTGGACACCCGAGCCCGAGTTGGTGCCGTGTCATTTTCGGACTTTTCCGGCGATGGATACCCGGATCTCTTCCTGGCCGTTGAAAATGGATTTGACCTGCTTTACCAGAATGATGGTGGAACAGGATTTTTGGATGTGACAGATGACTTCGGTGTCGGTGGCGAGCCTTTCTCGATTCCGATGCAAGTGACGTGGATCGATGTTGATGAAGATGGAGATCGGGATCTCTTTGTCACGCATGACGAGTTCATTCCCAATTTCCTTTATATCAATGACGGCGGCGCGGCCCTGGTTGATCAGGCTGCCGATTGGGGAATCCGGGACATCGGCGAGGGCAATTCGATGGGTGTTGCCTGGGGCGATCCCGATATGGACGGGGATTTTGATGCGTACGTAACCCGAATCGGCGTAGCTGGATTGTACGTATATGACCAGCGCATTAACCGATTCGTTGACCAGGCTACACAGTGGCGGGTTACGCTGAATGGTGTAGGGTGGGGTACGTATTTCGTTGACCTTGACAATGACATGGACGAAGACCTGCCCTTGGTGCATTCGTCATCATCTGGTTTTCCTCCACCGACGCTTTTTGTCAATCAGCGTACGTGGTTCGATCCGGTCTACGAAGCGGGCGCTTTCCAATTCGAGCGCAGTGACATGGGGCTCGCCACAGGAGACTTTGATGCCGATGGGCGGCAAGATCTCATTGTGGTCAATACACGGGGTTATCATCGGTTGCTCCTCAACGACACACCGGATACCGGAAACTGGATTACGGTCAGGCTTTCTGAACCAGATTCGAATCCAGCTGGTCTGGGGGCCCGTTTGGAGCTGGACGTCGGTGAGGAGACCTTGATCAGGGCTATTCATGCAGGAGACGGATACAATGGCCAGAATACCTCCCGAGTTCATTTCGGTCTGGGTGCTAATCTGCGGGCCGACTCACTTCGCATTCGCTGGCCAGACGGATCCTGGGAATCCTTTGCAGATCTCGAGTGGGGCAAACACTACGTTGTTGAGCGAGGTCGTATTACGACGGCACTTCCCAGCAATTCAGTCGAAAAAAATGATGGGGAAGAGAGGCGTTTGAAGATGAAGCCGTGGCCTAATCCCACCAGCGATGTGGTGCACGTCATGGTGGATGGGCTCGGTCCTGGTGCGGTTGGCGTGACCGTGCTCGACGCCCTGGGCCGGAGGATTCACGCAGAAAAGGTGGCTTATTCAACGGGCGTATTCCACAGGGAGGTGGATCTCTCCGCGGTGTCACCTGGCCTGTACCTGATCATGGTATCGGATGGCCACGTTGTACATCGAAGTGCCGTTGTACGTCGTTAGGCACGTTGCAGAGATCCTCGTAGACGTATCTCAAATAGCAAGGGCGGCCGGATCTGGATCCGGCCGCCCTTGTGCGTAGTCGGGCTGCCTGCACCGAAGCGCTGCAGCCAACGTTTTGGAGGAATTACTTCTCGTCGTCTTCCTCGACGACTTCGTAATCCACGTCCTTGACCTCGTCGGCTTCGTCATCGCCCGCTTCGGTGGTGGTACCGGCATCGGCGCCTGCTGCAGCCGCGTCCTGTTGAGCCTGATAGAGATCCTGGCTGGCCTCACTCCATGCAGCATTCAGTTGCTCCATGGCAGAATCCAGCTCGTCCAGGTTGTTCTCTTTATGCACCTCTTTCAAACGCTCCAAAGCGGATTCGATAGCCGCCTTCTTTTCCTCGGGCAGCTTGTCGCCATACTCGGACAGGTTCTTCTCGGTCGAAAAGATGAGGGAGTCGGCTGTGTTGACCTTGTCCACTTCTTCGCGACGCTTCTTGTCATCGTCGGCGTGGCTCTTTGCGTCATCCCGCATTTTCTCGATCTCTTGGTCGGTCAGACCCGAAGAGGCTTCGATACGGATGGACTGCTCTTTGCCAGTTGCTTTGTCTTTCGCAGAAACGCTCAGGATACCATTGGCGTCGATATCGAACGTGACTTCGATCTGAGGCATTCCACGCGGTGACGGCGGAATACCATCCAGGTGGAAGCGGCCAATCGTGCGGTTGTCAGCAGCCATGGAACGATCGCCCTGGAGGACATGGATCTCCACACTTGGCTGATTATCCGCAGCCGTGGAGAACGTTTCGCTCTTCTTGGTCGGGATCGTCGTATTGGCCGTGATCAACGATGTTGCTACACCACCGAGCGTCTCGATACCAAGATTCAGCGGGGTGACATCAAGCAGGAGAACGTCCGACACATCACCGGACAGCACACCACCCTGGATGGCTGCACCAACTGAAACGACTTCATCCGGGTTGACCGAGCGGTTTGGCTTCTTGCCAAAAAACTCCTCGACCACTTCCTGGATTTTCGGAATGCGCGAAGATCCTCCAACCAAAATGACTTCATCGACCTGGGCTTTGGAAAGACCAGCATCCTTAAGCGCCTTTTCCATCGGAGGAATGGTGCGCTTGACGAGGCTATCGACAAGCTGCTCGAACTTGGCGCGGCTCAGATCCAGCGTCAAGTGTTTTGGACCGTCCTGAGTCGCCGTGATGAAGGGGAGGTTGATTGTCGTCTGAGTTGAAGAGGACAATTCCACTTTTGCTTTTTCAGCCGCTTCTTTCAAGCGCTGAAGAGCCATGGCGTCCTTGCGCAGGTCGATGCCCTCATCCTTGTTGAATTCGTCTGCGATCCAATCGATCAGGCACTGGTCGAAGTCATCGCCACCGAGGTGGGAGTCTCCATTCGTCGACTTGACTTCAAATACACCGTCGCCCAGTTCGAGAATCGAAATGTCATACGTTCCGCCACCAAGGTCGAAGACGGCAACAATTTCTTCCTGGTCTTTGTTGTCAAGACCGTAGGCCAGCGCGGCCGCCGTTGGCTCGTTGATGATACGACGGACCTTGAGTCCGGCGATCTCACCGGCTTCTTTGGTAGCCGTTCTCTGAGCATCGTTGAAATAGGCTGGAACGGTGATAACCGCCTCGTCAACCTTCTCACCCAGATAATCCTCCGCAGTCTGCTTCAGCTTACCGAGAACCATGGCCGAGATTTCCTGCGGCGTGTATACCCGATCGTCAATCTGCACACGAGCCGTGTCGTTGTCTCCCTTGACCACTTCGTAGGGAACGGTTTTCAGCTCGGAGCCAACCTCACCAAACTTGCGACCCATGAACCGCTTGATCGAAAAGATCGTGTGATGCGGATTGGTAATGGCTTGTCGCTTGGCAGGAGCACCGACGAGGCGTTCTCCGTCCTTCTTGAAGGCGATAATGGACGGTGTGGTGCGTGCACCCTCTGCGTTGGTAATCACCGTCGGTTCGCCACCTTCCATGACGGCTACTACCGAGTTCGTTGTTCCGAGGTCAATGCCTATGATCTTACCCATCGATACTGCTACTCTTGGTCTGAGATTTGTGTAATTCTGTCATATCTGTCAGGCAGACACCCAGCGGGGGTCTGTATTCCCCAATAACAAGCACCGTGCCGTTTCTGGATTTCGGACAATTTGTCAGAGCAGGCCGCGTCTCTCATCCGTGTATTCTGTCATTTTCCAACTTCGAGGAGCCAACTGACATCCCTATATTGAGTCTCAGTCTTCCATGATTATGAAGCACGTCCCGAACGCGTTGACCATCATCCGCATTTTGGTCACGCCGATTCTGCTGTTTTTGTTGTTCGCTGATTCCCTGGCTACCCAAGCTTGGGCTCTGGGACTATTTGTGTTCGCCTCAATTTCCGATTGGGCCGATGGGAAAGTCGCACGCAGATTCGGGGTGGGGTCGAGACTCGGACAATTCCTCGACCCGATCGCAGACAAGGTGCTGGTCCTGGGGACGTTTGTGGCTTTGATTTTCGTGCTTCCAAATGATGTGCCGTGGTGGTTGGTCGCCATCATTGCCTTCCGGGACGTGGCCGTGACGGGATATCGCGTATACCTCAAACGAAATGGCTTCGTCCTTACAACCAGCCGAAACGCCAAATGGAAGACGGCGGCTCAGCTGACCTTCCTGATTGCTGTCCTGGTTTTTCTGACAGCGCAACGGACGTTTGAACCTTTAATCAGTTGGATGAACGGGTTGTTTGCATCAGGTGTGCTTTTCTGGGCACTTGTATTGGTGACTTTGATTACCGTCTGGACGGGTGCTGAGTATTTCGTCAAACCAGACATTAACGCCGACACTGAGGAGCATGAAAGCTGAAGTAGAAACCAGGGATGATCGGGCCCGTCGCATTGCCCGCCATCTTTTACGAATTGGCGCTGTAAGTCTGTCTCCCTCCAAGCCGTTCACATGGGCATCGGGCCGCCTGTCACCGGTATACTGCGATAATCGTCTTTCGCTTGGATATCCGGATGTGCGCTCAGATATCGCTGCCTGTTTTGCTGCGGTGATGAGAGAAGAGAAAATTCCCTGCGATGTCATCGTGGGAACGGCAACGGCTGGCATTCCACATGCAGCCTGGTTGGCTGATCGGGTCGGTCTGCCCATGGCCTATGTCCGCGCTAAGGCCAAGGAGCATGGACGTGGCAATCAGATCGAAGGCCTGGCTCCAGAGGGCGCTCATGCCGTGGTCATTGAGGATCTGGTTTCAACGGGGATGTCGTCGACTGCTGTGCTGGCTCCGTTGAAAGAAGCTGGTGTTCAGGTAGAGGCGGTCATGGCCATTTTCACCTACGGATTGCCGAGTGCGAAAGAGGCATTTGACACGGTCGGGATGAGACTGGTCACCTTGTCTAATTTTGCGGCGCTCATTGAGGTTGCCGCCGAGTCGGGATCTTTCTCGGATGAAGATCTGGAATCGATGCGAGCATGGTATCGAAATCCGGCTCTTTGGTCGACCGATCGTGGAGGCCGCTGAAGCGGACGCCCGCTGTGAAAGCAACCATTCTCACCATCGGTGACGAAATCCTGATCGGGCAAATCGTAAACACGAATGCTGCTTGGATGGGGGAGCGGCTTGTCGAGATTGGCGTCAGCCCTGCAAAGATGGTTGTGGTGCCCGATCAAGCCGACCGGATTGCCGAGTCTCTGCGGGAGGCCATGGTTGCAAGTAACGTGGTGCTGGTCACGGGAGGATTGGGGCCAACGCACGATGACATCACCCGAGACGTGGTAGCCGATGTGTTTGATACCACACTGGAAACGGATGAGGAAATCCTTTCCATTGTGCGAGAACGGTTTGCACGTAGGGGCTGGGATATGCCTGCGTCCAATCATTCCCAAGCATTGGTGCCCGCAGGTTTCGAAGCGGTTGCGAATCCTGCCGGGACGGCGCCGCTCTTGCTAGGGAGATTTGATCATCCAGACGGCCCTGGACTGCTCGCGTGTATGCCGGGGGTCCCTTATGAGATGCAGCATTTCATGGATGCCGAGGTGCTCCCGAGGATTCGGTGCATGGAAGGCGCTCCCACCATTATCCAAAAGACACTTTTGACCGTAGGGATCGGCGAGTCCCACATGACTGAGCGGCTGGCCGGAGTAGAGGACTACCTCGTTGAGGGGGTCCAGCTGGCATTTCTTCCCAATTTGCGAACGCTTCGGCTTCGTTTGTCCAGTACGCGTTCCCAGCGAGAAGGACATGAAGCCCTGTCGCGTTTGGAGGCGTTTATTCGAGATCGTGCCGGCAGGTGGATTTTTGGTGAGGGCGAAGAAACGCTTGAAGGTGTACTCGGAGATAAACTCCTCGAAGCCGGGGCGACGGTTGCAACGGCAGAGAGCTGCACTGGTGGCTTCGTAGCCCATCGACTGACGAATGTACCGGGTTCCAGCGACTGGTTTATGGGAGGAGTCGTCAGTTATGATAACGCTGTCAAAGTGGAGCAACTCGGCGTATCTGAAAGCACACTTCGGGAGTTTGGGGCCGTCAGTGAGCAAACGGCGCGGGAGATGGCCGAAGGGGTAAGAAACAGGCTGCGCACGAGCATTGGGCTGAGTACCACCGGCATTCTCGGGCCGGGAGGAGGGACTGAATCGAAACCGGTTGGCACCTTTTGGATGGGAATCTCCAGCTCGATTGGGACCCGCGCCGTGAGACTTCGGCTGGGAAATGACAGGATGCGTAACAAGGAGCGCGCGTCTACCGCGTTACTGGACTTGCTGAGACGTGAGTTGCAGCGCATGATGGAAGGCGATTCGGAGTCATTTCACAATAGTTGACTACACATGTGACATATCAATGTCACAGGGGTATTTGTAGGTTGCGGATGGGTGATTCAGGGGTCAAATGGACCTCTTGCCGACCTGGAAGGGAAAAAGTGTGTCACAGATTGCGTGCATATGTAATGTGTGTCACATATATTACACACACATCGTGACACGATTACGATATCGCTGGTCACTTTTCAACATGGGTTGATTGTCAGGGTCAATTAGGGGAAGCTGTCTAGCCAACCCTTTGCCTCGGACTTCGACCATAAACACGGAAAGACATGAGCACGCAGGACGCTGCCAAGCAACGAGCGCTGGATCTGGCTCTCAAACAGATCGAAAAGTCGTATGGAAAAGGCGCCATCATGCGGTTGGGCGATGAGCCAGAAGTCCAGATGGCGTCCATTTCGACCGGCTCTCTGTTGCTGGATTCGGCACTGGGTATTGGAGGAGTTCCTCGCGGACGAATCGTGGAGATTTACGGCCCCGAATCCTCTGGAAAGACGACGCTGGCCACACATATTATCGCAGAGGCTCAGAAATCTGGAGGCGCTTGTGCGTTCATCGATGCTGAGCACGCTTTTGACGCCAGCTACGCTCACAAGCTCGGCGTTAATACGGATGACTTGCTCGTATCCCAGCCCGATACAGGCGAAGATGCGCTGAACATTTGCGACACGCTGGTTCGAAGCGGCGCGCTCGATGTTATTGTAATCGACTCGGTAGCAGCACTGGTACCCCGAGCAGAAATCGAGGGCGATATGGGAGACAGCCATGTTGGCCTGCAGGCACGCCTTATGAGTCAGGCGCTTCGGAAGCTCACCGGAACGATCAACCGCACCAAGACCGTGCTCATTTTCATCAACCAGATCCGAATGAAGATCGGGGTGATGTTTGGAAGTCCGGAAACGACAACCGGTGGTCGTGCGCTCAAGTTTTATTCATCTGTTCGCATGGATATCCGTCGCATCGGAGCCATCAAGGATGGGACTGAAGTCGTGGGTAATCGTACCCGCGTCAAGATTGTAAAGAACAAGGTGGCACCTCCTTTCCGTCAGTCGGAATTTGACATCATCTACGGTGAAGGAATTTCCTCGATGGGAGAGTTGATTGATGTTGGTGTTGAACATGATGTGATTACCAAGTCAGGTTCCTGGTTCTCCTACGGGGATATAAAGATTGGTCAGGGGCGTGATGCGGCGAAAGCATGGTTGTTGGAGAATGATTCGTTGCGGGCTGAAATCACGCAGCGGGTCAAGGAAATTCTTGGTTTGGTTCCAGCTCCCACCAATGGCCAGTCTGAAGAAGCACCCATGGAAGCCTGATGATGACCGTTTCCATAGTGAATGGATCAACCGTGCAACGCGGGGCCATACGGCCCCGCGTTGCTTGTTTTCGCCGCTTTCTGACCTGCAATGCACGGATCGACACCATGCTTGTGTTAGCAGGCCTATTGCTTGCGCACGTCGCTACAGCGCAATCTCCTACAGGAAATGACGTCGCCTTCTACGAGGGACATTTGCCGCGGTCAAGTGAGGGTGAGATCGCGACCTCTGGGCTTGACGACAGGATGTTGCGATGGGTAAATGGACAAGATGGTGCGTTCGTCACAGGATGGATGCAGTCGGCCAATGCCACGTTTTATCCGATGACGTTCGCATCTGTACCTGTGTATTGGGGTGTATCGGTTTTGGCCGATGAAATTCCTTCGGAGGATGCGTTGGCATTTACCGCAGGCTGGGCAGTTACAGCCGGATCCACCATTCTCTTGAAGCGACTGGTCGGAAGGAAACGACCCTACGTGAGCCGTGAAGACCTGGTGATGCGTTATAAAGTATACGATCTGTCATCTCTGGGGGACTTCTCTTCGTTTCCATCCGGACACAGTTCCATGTCGGTATTTCTTGCAACCTATTTGGCCATCGAGACGAATACGCCCACCGTTAGAATCACGAGCGGTCTCTGGGCGGCTTCGGTCGCGGCATCCCGGGTCTGGAACGGAGTGCATTTTCCCTCAGATGTGTTAGCTGGAGCTGTTTTGGGTTCGGGTGTTGCGCTACTTACTCATCATCTACGTTGACCTCTGTTCATGGGGCGAGCTTCTTCGATCAAACTGAGTCTGATTCTCGCTACGTTTCTGGCCGTTTTACCGGGATGGGCCCAGGATTCCGGAGAATGGATCCTCTCGGGACGCGTGCTGGATGCGGCAACTGGAGAGGCACTTCCTGGTGCTTCCCTCCAAATTCAGGGCACATACTCGGGGACCATCTCAAATAGTGAGGGTGCCTTCCGGTTGAGTCTGGAGGAGGATTCTACGATCCTGATTGTACGATTCATCGGTTACGCCACGGCCGAGGTGGCTGTTGGCCGGGGAGAAGCAGAATTGGACATCTCACTGGAGCAGGCTTCTTTGACGCTTCCAGAGGTCATTATTACCGGCGAAGATCCAGCCGTTCGCATCATGCGGCAGGTCATTGCCGAGAAACAACGCTGGCGTGCGAAGTTGGACACCTATGTGGTTAATGCATACAATCGCTTCCGGATGGAAAACGACACCGGTATTGTGTCGATTTGGGAGAGTGGAACACGAGCATTCTGGGATAGAGAACGTGGGATGAGGGAGGTTTCGTTGTGGCAAGAGCAGACGGACAACGTAGCTGTAGATGCCTTTCTTCCGGCAGCCTTGTTTGTCGCCAATCTCTATGACGATGATCTGGAAATAGCCGGTCACAATCTCATGGGCGTGACACATCCAGATGCGTTGAGCAAATACCAGTTTCGACTCGAATCAATAGAATCTTCAACCGGCTCTCCAGATGTTTTTATGCTGTCTGTTGAGCCGAAAAGCGGCACTTTCAGTGGCTTTTATGGAACCTTGAGAATTGAAGACCAGGTGTTTGCCATGCTTTCTGCAGAGCTTACGCCGAGCACGGGTTTTCTATTTCCTCCGCCCATTCAAGAACTGAAGGCGAACTACCGACAACAATTTGCAGCCTTTGACGAGGGTACATGGCTTCCGGTTGATCTTCAGACCCAGATGGAGATCAAGGTGGGGATAAACAGAGTCCTGACTTTTCCGGTATTCAGAATCAGGCAGCTTTCGCGACTGACGGATTTCCAGGTAAACGTCACGTTGCCGGATTCGCTCTATGAGTCGGATGAAATCGTAGTGGTTGATTCTTCAGTTGTCAGGCCAACCTCTCGGCCCGCGGACGTCGTGGCGGTACCTCTGAGCGCCGAGGAAATGGCAGCTTACGCTACGATCGATTCGACGATGACCATGGAGAAGGCATTTGAACCATCCGGGGTCCTGGCCCGGATGGCTCGAACGGAAGCCAGGATTTCTTCTGACACAACGGGGGCGGTAGGTCGAGTTATCTCTGCTGGCGGTATGGTTGAGCTTGAGATCCGCCCGGATCTTTGGTACAACAGGGTAGAAGGCTTCCGGCTTGGCATAAGGGGAGCGGCAACAGTTATTGGCTCTTTAAAAGCGACAGGGATGGCCGGTAGGGGAACGGCCAGCAGTCAATTCAGCTATGGATACGGGGCGGTTCTCGGGAGAAAAGACAAGCTGTTCGTTCGCTACCGGGATGAAACCGTTTCTTCATTCGATTCTGCCATTCGAGGCCGGTTCTTCAATTCAGGTGATGTGACGCTGGGACGGGACGACTATTTCGACTATCACCAGGAACAGGGCTGGGAAGCTGGTATCCAATTCCGAGTTCCTGGCCCCTCCCGTGTGGATGCGCAGGTTTCATGGTCAAGGCTGATGTACACCTCGTTGGCTCAAAGCATAGCTTCTTCATGGCTCGGGATTTCGCTGCATGACACGCTTAATCCAACAGTGGATGAAGGCAGGTTGGAGCGGGTTACTGTTGAACTTGATCGAAGTTGGAGTTTTGTTCGGTTTCCCATTGGACCGCAGCAGAGGGCTACC
>CALIKL010000057.1 GCA_938018055.1 uncultured bacterium | reverse complement strand
AGTAGAGTTGGACACGATCGAAGACTGTGAGGTCTGCTGCCGACCTATTGAAATTCGATTTCGTGGTGGTGAAGACGGCATGACCGCTTTCGAGGCCCATTCCATCGAGCAATAGGCCTCTTCAGGCGCAAAAACTGTTCTGGAGTGAGAATTACGCCATCAACCCCTGGACAACCTTTCCGTGTACATCGGTCAACCGGAAGCGGCGTCCTTGATGTAGGAACGTCAGGCGCTCGTGGTCGAATCCCAGTAAGTGCAGCAGGGTGGCCTGGAAGTCGTGAACGTGGACGGGATTGCGGATGATGTTGTAGCCGAACTCGTCGGTTTCGCCATACACTGTGCCAGCATTCACGCCACCGCCGGCGACCCATACAGAGAAGCAACGCGGGTGATGATCGCGTCCGTAGTTGTCTTTGGTGAGTTTTCCTTGCGAGTAGCTGGTTCTTCCGAATTCACCACCCCAGATCACAAGTGTGTCATCGAGCAGCCCGCGACGCTTGAGATCCTTTATGAGCGCAGCCGAGGGTTGATCGGTGTCCTTCGCCATCAAGGCGATATCGTTGGGCAGATTCCCGTGCTGATCCCAGCCTTGATGGTAAAGCTGGATGAAGCGGACGTCGCGCTCGGCGAGTCGGCGCGCCAGCAGACAATTGGCAGCAAACGTACCCGGTTTGCGGGCCGCTTCTCCGTATAGCTCGAATACCTCGTCCGGCTCGTCTGACAGGTCCATGGCGTCCGGGACAGAGGTCTGCATACGGTAGGCCATCTCGTACTGGGCTATTCGGGAGTCGATTTCGGGATCCATTACCTGCTCATGTTCTGTCTTGTACATGGCCCGCAATGCATCCAGCATGCGCCGACGACTCATGCGCGACATGCCATCCGGATCTTTCAGGTACAGGACCGGGTCGGCACCTCCACGAAACTGGACCCCTTGATGCAGGGAGGGCAGGAAACCGTTGCCCCAGAGGCGGGAATAGAGGGGTTGATCCCCTTCCCGGCTTCGGGATAGCAGCACGGTAAACGTTGGCAGGTTGTCATTGAGCGACCCCAGGCCGTAGCTCATCCACGACCCGAACGAAGGACGCCCCGTTTGTTGAGAGCCGGTCTGGAAAAAGGTGATCGCGGGATCGTGGTTTATGGCCTCTGTGTGCATCGACCGGATTACACAGATGTCGTCGGCAATGGAGGCTGTGTGGGGGATCAAATCCGAAAACCACGCTCCCGCTCGCCCGGACTGCTTGAAGTTGAATTGAGAACCAGCCATCGGCAAGGAACTCTGGAATGCAGACATCCCGGTCAGTCGTTGGCTACCGCGAACGCTTGAGGGAAGCTCTTGGCCATTCAATTCCTGCAGCGTTGGCTTGTAGTCCAGCAATTCAAGGTGCGAGGGACCTCCACTCTGAAACAGGTAAATGACCCGTTTTGCCTTTGCGGCGAAATGCGGTCCTGTTGGATCAGGACGAGCTTCTGATCCAGGTGCCCCAAAGGCATCCAGAATACCCATGGGGCTGAGGAGCGTCGCAAGCGCAGCACCGCCAAACCCGCAGGTCGAGCGCGACAGGAAGTGGCGTCGCGTAGACAGGAATTTGATGTCGTCGAGTTCGTGCATGACGCTTAGCGCAGGGTAATGGTGGCGTCGTGATTCAGGATGGTTGATGCTACCGTCGTCAGGGCAGCTACTTCGCGCGGCGGGAGGGAAGGATCACGAGGGTGTTCGCCGGCGGACAAGAGTTGCCGGGCAGCAGTCGCCGAAAGGGAACGCCGTTCCTGCTCCAGCAGCTCGAACAGGGCATCCCGCTCAATCTCCGAAGGACTTCGAGCCGTCAAGGCACGGAATCCCCAGGTGATGCGCTCCTCGTCAGTCGCTCCGCCTTCACGCAGCATGCGCTCGGCCAGTAACCGGGAGGCTTCCACGAATTGTGGATCATTCATCAGGACCAGCGCCTGGAGTGGGGTGGACGTGCTCTGCCGACGCACGACGCACAGGTTGCGCTCCGACGTATCGAAGATCATCATCGAAGGAGGAGGCGTTGTGCGTTTCCAGATGGTATACAAACTGCGTCTGTAGAGATCGTCTCCCGAGTCCTGGACGTATTTGGTTCCGTTCCTCGTAGCCTGCTCTTTCCACAAACCAGCGGGCTGGTAGGGGCGAACCGGGGGGCCGCCGATTTCCGGGACGAGCAGCCCACTAGCGGCCAGCGCATGGTCACGCATCTGCTCAGCGCTCAACCGCCGGGCAGGTCCCCGGGCCAACAATTCATTGTCAGGGTCACTTTCGAGCAATTCTGGCGTCGGTCTTGAAGTCTGGCGATAGGTGGCACTCAAAACGAGTCGGCGCAAGAGGGCCTTGGTATCCCAGCCTGAATCCCGGTACTCCACGGCCAGCCAGTCCAGCAAAGCGGGATGCGAGGGAAGGGCTCCCTGCGCTCCCATATTGTCGGATGTAACGACAAGTCCTCGGCCAAAGACATGCTGCCAGAGCCGGTTGACCTGGACGCGGGCTGTAAGCGGATTCTCATCCAGGAATAACCAGCGAGCCAACCCCAATCGGTTCTTAGGCAGGCTGTCTGGAAAGGCCAGTATCGCCTCAGGTGTTCCGTGAGTGACGGGGTCACGCGGGTCATCGTATTGCCCCCGATGGAGGGTGTAGGTCGGTCGTGGATCCGGAAGGTCGCGCATGATCATCGTCTCGGGAGCCAGCGTCAGGATGCGATTTTCCTGCGCTCTTGCGGCTCTGAGCGCTTGCGAAACGTCTTTCCACGCATCCGAGCGGGTCGTGAGGATATAGTCGCGCCATTCCTCCTTTCCTGCGCCCAAGCCTGCGAGCGTCCGTATCTCTGGCAGGCTGAGTCTCCGGTCGAACACCTTCCATTCGTCGAAGGCTACCTCATCCAGCATCCGCTGATTGTTGTCGGTGAAACCGAGCCTCAGGTCGCCCGGACCTGCCCAGTTCGTCGAGTCCCCCGTGAAAGGATGAATACTCAGGCGGATACTCTGATGCAGATTATCCGTCAGAATTCTGGTGGGCATGGGCTGTCCGTTCAAGACAAGCTCCATACCGTCGGCACGACTGGAACCATCATACCTGAACACGAGATGCTGCCATTCACCGCTGGGGACTGGCTCCGTGGTTCGAATCCGGATCTCGTTGTCCGGTCCCACGTGTACGAGTCGAGCCGAGATGGTATGGTCGGGGTTGAGGAACGTGTGATAGCCGCGGTCTCCGTCGAAGAGTCCACTGGTCTTGGCCATCAACGGGCCCCATGTCGTCTCGTTTTCGATCCGAAACCACACGCTGAGGGTAAACGGATCGTAGCGTTCGAAATGATGTCGCTTGCTGCCGGCGTCCAGCCAGCCGTCTCCCACCAATTTCATGGCCTTCCCGTCCACGCCTTCCACGATTTCTGGCAGCCGCTCGCGATCACCCCAGAAATAGCCGGCGCTGTCGGGCTGAACACGATCCTCGAGTGTCAGGAGATTGTCTTTTTCGACAAACGATTCGATTGGGTAGTGGGCGGTCATACCCTCAACGGCAACGGGTCCATCGGGCGCTACAGGTTCGACCTCGGCATCCCAGCGCGGGTTGGACGGATTGGCCTCGTGCTCGAGCTCCCTGATTTTTGTCCTGATCCGCTCCAGTTCTTCGTCTTCGACCTCGGTAGTTAGAATGACGGTCGGACTGGCTTCACCGGCATAAGGGATATTGCCGATCTCGTTGACCGAGTTGAAGAAAGCGAACAGCTCGTAGTACTCGGTCATCGAGACCGGATCGTACCGATGATCGTGACAGCGTCCGCACTCCATGGTCACGCCCAGGAAGGCCTTTCCAAACGTGTCAGTTCGGTTGGCCACATAGTCGACCCGGAATTCTTCCAGTACGATACCGCCTTCCTGGCTCTGCAAGTGATTCCGGTTGAAGCCGGTGGCCAGCAAGTCATCCTTAGTGGGGGTCTCGAACAGGTCGCCTGCCAGTTGCTGGGTGACAAAGTCATCGTATGGCTGGTTGGCATTGAAAGAGCGAACGACCCAGTCGCGCCACGGCCACATATTGCGCCAACCGTCATCCTGATAACCATGGCTATCGGCATAGCGGGCAAGATCCAGCCAATCAACCGCCATGCGTTCGCCGTAGTGCTCTGATGACAGCAGGCGATCGACCACGCGACCATAGGCTCCGGAAGAAGTGTCTGAAAGGAAGTCGTCTAATTCAGAAACGGTGGGAGGGAGCCCGATCAGATCGAAGGAGACCCGCCTGATCCATTCTTCTTTCGAAGCTTCGCTGGCCGGTGACATGCCTTCCCTTTCCATACGGGACAGTACAAACCGGTCGACGTCATCGCGAGGCCATTCGGTCTGTGTGATTTCTGGAGGAGTGTCTTTCTCAGGAGGCGAAAATGCCCAATGCTCTTCGAATTCAGCCCCTTGCTCTATCCAGCGGATCAGGATAGCCTGTTCTTCTGCCGTCAGCGACAGATTGGATTCGGGCGGGGGCATCCGGGTCAGCGGATCATCGGAAAGGATGCGATGCACCATTTCGCTTCGGTTGGGATTGCCGGAAATGATGGCACGATTGCGCTGACTGTTGGTCAAAGTCGCACGCATCCCTTCTTCGGTATCGAACCGCAAGTCTGTTACCCGGCCTTCGGCGTCTGGGCCATGACACGCAAAACAGCGATCGGACAGGATGGGACGAACATGCAGACTGAAGCTGATGCGCTCGGGAATGACCGCGTTTGAATCTTCAATGTGCGCCGGGGGATCGTACGCACAGCCCGAGCTGACTATCAGCAGCGCTGCGAAGGCTCCCGAGAGCAAGAAAGATGGGTGGCGAAGAGACACGCGTTCAGTAGGAAAGCGAGAGGCAACAGCTGGAGTATAGCTGAACGGACCATGCGTGCGCAACGGCGGGTTCTCAAACCATGAGTCGGCTCGATTTAATTACAGCCGCGTGTCCGTCCAGAGCCCCTTATATCCATCCAAGGTGGATTGTGGATAATTGTTGTGTAAACCCCAACAAACAGCCTTTCCTAAAGGGTCCATGGCCCTTATTCTCCATGCCTTGTCTGTGCCGGCCTCCCACCCCCACTTCGGCCGCCTGACCCGTTGTTTTCTACCCTAGACGTGCCAAGCATTTTCAACCTGCTACGATTCCGTTCGTCGCTGATTCTCGCCATCGTGTTCTGCATTGCCAGCAACACCGATGAGTCCTACGCCCAAGCGTTGTACGAGGAAGCCGTAGTAGACATTGGAAACGTCGGGGTGACGGTCACAAATGCGGGGTTTTTCGGGAAAGCCAATGTTCGCAATAACCCGACGGGACCGCCTTCCTTCGAGTTTCCCCTGAACTCCGGGATCGAGCACCTCTTTGAATCAGGACTCTGGATCGGCGCCGTTCGATCCGATGGCGTGGTCACCGTACGTACGACGGCCATCACGGCAGGAGGGGGGTATTCACCGGGCTCCGCCGGTTATGAGACAGCTCAGGCCTCCTCCATCTTCAGCCGATCGTCGCTGCCCACGTCGGATGCGTTCACGCGTCAGTCCGTCAGTCATCTGGACCTGATTTCCGCGTTCGAGGATACATCAGCCGTCCTCCCCGGGACATCCCTTCAAATGCCGGATCCCGGTGGTCGTCTGGGCATGAAGGTTGATGTGTCGACCTACGCCTGGAATTTTCCGTTCACAGAATCATTCGTCATTCTGAACTTCGACATTGTGAATATTTCCAGCGCAGCCTGGGATAGTGTGTATGTCGGCATGTTCCACGACTTGGTGGTCCGCAACATCAATACGACAACGGATACGGGGGGTAACTTCTTCAACAAAGGGGGGCTCGGCTACATTGATAGCCTGACCACGTCCTATGCCTTCAACGCGGGAGGATTGGAAGAGACGCTCAATACGTACGGATCGATTGCCGTGCTGGGTGCTGAATGGCGGGATCCATCAACAGGCCGAACGCGCTTTTTCCATCCAGCGGTTGCAGAGGATTACATCGCAGACGGACTGACGCCGCCGACCGTCAATCCTCGTTGGTGGTTGTTTGGTGGCGGAACGGATGATTTCAGTCGGCCTGGAACGGACGAGGAGCGGTATCGGCGCATGGCGACGCCCTTTCCGAATCCTGCCCAGTTCACAACGGACGCCGAGTATCGGACCGAGCGGGATGCTTGGTACGAACGCCTGCGTTCAGACGGTACCCGCTCGGTTGGAAACTGGATCGGACTGACGCCGATTGGACCGTTCCCGAGCGTTGCTCCAGGCGATACGCTTCAGGTTACATTTGCCTTGGTCGCTGCCCAGAAGCCTGAAGAATTCCAAGGTCAGGCCGGTAAGCCCATCGACACGGCAGAGGCACAGGCTCTGCTTGCCAATAACATCGGTTGGGCGCGCAGGACCTATGCTGGAGAGGACAACAATTTCAACGGGCAATTGGACCCAGGCGAGGATGTGAATGGGAATGGCGTAATGGATCGCTACCTCATTCCTGAGCCGCCAGCTGCTCCCGGCGTACGGGTAGAGTTTGAGCGCGACACGGACGGGGAGTCCATCGTCGCGCTGTACTGGGACCGGACTTCCGAACGTTCACGAGACCCTGTCACCGGAGAACTCGATTTCGAGGGATATCGCGTTTACCGAAGCAACCCGGGTGACGATCGTTCCGGAAATATCCTGGATGCGGCCACACTTATCGCTCAGTACGACCGCGTGGGAAACCGGACCGGATTCAACAATGGTTTCAATGAAGTCGCGCTGGACGCGCCCCGCTTCTTCGACGCCGACACAACAGCCTATTGGTACCGATTCGAAGCGCCGGATCTGAAACGCGGTTGGCAGTACCTGTTTACCGTGACAGCCATTGACGAAGGCGATCCGGACGCAGGACTTGAGTCCTTTGAGTCGTCTCGGGTTTCCAATGCAGTACGTGTCTTTCCGGGAACGCCGACCGCCGAAGGAAAAGACCTTGAGGTTGGTGTCTATCCCAATCCTTATCGCGTAAATGCGGCCTGGGATGGAGGCACCTCCCGGACCCGAAAATTGAATTTTTACAATCTCCCGGATCGCGCTGAGATCCGGATTTACACGCTCGCGGGCGAGATCGTCAAAGATCTCGACCACGAGTCAGAAACCTACCGCGGCGATACGCGCTGGTACGACGACTTCAGTGCCGACAACCGGATCCAGTCAGGAGGTGAACACTCCTGGGACCTGCTGTCGGAGAACGGATTGAGCCTGGCCGGTGGACTATACCTGTTCACCGTCCGGGACAAGGATTCCGGTCGCGTTCAGCGAGGTAAATTCGTCATTATCAAGTAACTCCATCATCATCAACCCACCGAGGACATCATGCTTCGCAATGTTACCGCTTTGTTGGCGCTCGTTTTCGTGTTTGTCGGTTCGGCCGCTGCTCAGCAGGTCGTGACGGTCAAGCAGATCAACGAAATCCCGCAATCACAGATTGATCAACTTGTAGGCCTAGGGGACAATGTCACCTCAGGCGAATATCAGCGATGTGGCAGCCTGATATACAATTCCCTTTGCGGCGAGTCTGTAACGATCACAGTCGTCGTCATGTCTGACCCACTGAACTCCGGGCTGTCGAGTGTCAACTCAGAGGGCCGCCCGAGCCGAATCCATCTCTTCGTGCGTGATGTCGCTACGGATACTGAAGGTGCGGAGTACATGGGTATGCAGATCGTAGACGGTGGTAACCTCGGCTACGATGGCCTGGTTGTAGGCGACGTCGTCGAAATCACCGGGGACGTAGCTCCCTTCAACTCAACCATGCAAGTCTCTCCTACGGCAGCGCCTGTAGTGATTGGAGCACGGGACCCTTCCACGGATGCCATCTTCGATCCCCTCGTGATCACCACGGCTGACTTGAACGCAGATGCTGGTGCCGATGGCGCCATTCGCGTCAACTGGGCCAATTGGGGCAAATACCGCAGCAACCTGGTTCGCTTTGAAGGTGCATCGGCTGTTACGCGTACGCTTGGTAGCCGAGTCGACTGGAACTGGTCCTCGGATGCCGGCGCAACGTCCGTCTCCATGTACGATACCTCTCTTCGCTACCGGAACGACCGGACCGACTATCCGGTGAATTTCAACACGCGCTCCGACGACTATACGCCACCAACCCCGGGTGCCACGGTCAATGTACAGGGCTTCGCGACTTTCAACGGCGGCAGCTCTTCGGACCCATTCAGCCTGGGAGTGCCCAACGGAGCAGCCATTGCCGTGAACCCAATGGAGGATGCAGATGTAGCCGTAACAGCGTCTCCGCCGGCTGTCAATGACATCACGCTTACAGGAGGCGTTCCTTCTTCTCAGGCTCCGGTTGTCGTGACGGCTGAAATTGCAGCAGACCCTGCTCGCACCCTGACGGGCGCCAGCCTGGTTTTCACGACCACCTCCAATGCCAGTGAAACCACTGTCGCGGGCTCAGAAGGCTCAGACAACGTATGGTCGTTCGAAATTACGTCAGGTCTGACCGACGGCGATTTTGCCACGTACCGCATCGAGGCATCGGATGATACCGGCGCCACGACGGTATCAGACAACAGCTCCTTCCGGGTTCTGGATGGTGGCATCACCCAGATCTCCCATATTCAGCAGACCCCTGATGGACAGCCTGGCGATTCGCCGTTTGCAGGCCAAACGCTGGACATGAACATTACCGCAACCGTGACCATCAGCGCAGAAACAGGCATTCTGGCTCTGCAGGATGCCTCCACTGCGTGGTCAGGTATCTCGCTTGAAAGCGTTAGCGGTCGCAGCAGCGAACCTGCTGGTCTGACCGACCTGCGTCCCGGGGACGTCATCAATGTCACGATGGCTGAAATCGAGGAAGGATTCGGTCTGACCAAGCTGAATGAGGACAACATGGCGTTCACGGTCGTTTCGACGGGCGGAACGCCTTTGGATCCCGTTGTAGTTACGACCGACATCCTGCAAGACAGTGCCATCGCAGAGGCGCACGAAGGTATGCTTCTCCGTATTGAGAACCCGGTCATCACGGCTACCAATTCCGATGATCCAAGTGGTCCATTCGGAGAGTTCAGCATTTCCAGTGACGGAGATGAGGCAAACAACCTGCGTGTTGACGATCGGTCGAGCCTCATGTCCTACACCAACAGCGACCCGGGTACGATCTACAATATTGGAGAGCGTCTCGAATTCGTTGAAGGTGCGCTCTGGTATTCATTTGGCAACTACAAACTTGCACCGGAGTCATTTGACAAGATCGGTTCGGTTACCAACACAGATACCGAAAGCAATGAACTGCCAGGTGCGTTTGCGCTGCATCAGAACTACCCTAACCCGTTCAATCCAAGCACGGAGATCCGCTTCGACGTAGCCAACACGGCCAACGTCTCCCTGGCTGTCTATGACATGCTGGGTCGCCAGGTCACCACGCTGGTGAACGGTCAGATGGCCGCGGGAAGCCACTCGGTTTCCTTCGATGCCTCGCAGCTGACCAGCGGTGTGTACATCTACCGCCTCTCCAACGGCGTGGAATCGATCACCCGTTCGATGCTTCTGATGAAATAATCCTCATCGAGGCGTTTCCAGACTGCCGGACGACGGGCGGGCGCGGATCATCCGCGCCC
>CALIKL010000056.1 GCA_938018055.1 uncultured bacterium | reverse complement strand
GAATGTCCAACGGCCCGCTATCGTACGTAGGAATGTCAGATTCGATCAGTCCGCCATCGCTTTGACATACTCGCGTCGCATGCGAGCAATGGACGAAATGGAAATGCCTTTCGGGCACACAGCCTCGCACTCGGCGTGGTTGGAGCAATCGCCGAAACCCTCGTCGGCCATTTGATCCACCATGTTCTTCACGCGCGTCTTACGTTCGGGAGCCCCCTGCGGCAACAACGACAGTTGTGCAATTTTGGCAGCCGTGAACAATGAAGCAGAAGCGTTTGGACAGGCTGCTACACAGGCGCCACAACCGATGCACGTGGCATAGTCCATGGCCAGATCGGCGTCAGCCTTGGGAACGGGAAGGGAGTTGGCATCCTGCGCCGATCCCGTGTTAGCCGAAATGTACCCACCCGCCGCGATAATGCGATCAAACGCAGAGCGGTCCACGACCAGGTCCTTGATGATCGGAAAGCCTTCTGCACGCCAGGGCTCGATGACAATTGTATCACCATCCGTGTAGTGACGCATGTGAAGCTGGCAGCAGGCCGTCCGTTTCTGAGGACCGTGGGCCTGGCCATCAATGACCACGCCGCATGAGCCGCAAATCCCTTCGCGACAGTCGTGATCGAATTCTACCGGGTCGCCCCCTTCTTTGATAAGCTGTTCGTTCAGTACGTCCAATAGCTCCAGGAAGGACATATGAGCGTTGGCATCGGTTACCGTGTAGGTTTCAAAGCCCCCTTTTACATCGGGACCCGCCTGACGCCAGACTTTGAGCGTGATGTTCATGCTGTTTGCCATGTCGAATCGGTTGCTGGGTCTTATTTGTAGCTGCGGGTAGTGAGCTCGACGTTTTCGAACTCGAGGTTTTCCTTGTGCAGGACGTGACCAGAGTCCGTGTGCTGCCATGCGGAAACGTGGGTGAAGTCTTCGTCACGTCGCATGGCTTCACCTTCGGCGCTTTGATGTTCCTCGCGGAAGTGACCGCCGCAGGACTCTTCGCGTTCCAGTGCGTCACGAGCCATCAGTTCGCCGAGCTCGAGGAAGTCGGCCACGCGACCGGCAAACTCCAGGTTCTTGTTGAAGGTAGTCGGTTCGCCCGGGACGCGGACATTCTGCCAGAACTCCTCGCGTAGGGCGGAAACTTGATCGATCGCTTTGCGAAGACCTTCGGCCGTACGCGACATGCCCACCTGATCCCAGATGATCTGTCCGAGTTCGCGGTGGAACTCGGTGACGGTCTTGGTGCCTTGAATACTGAGTAGTTTCTGAATTCGGGCATCAGCGGCGGATTCGGCCTCATTGAAGGCGTCCTCATTCCCGGTGATCTCCGGGAAGCTGTTGCCCGCGATGTAGTTGCCTAAGGTATATGGGATGACGAAATAACCGTCAGCCAGACCTTGCATAAGGGCTGATGCTCCAAGGCGGTTGGCTCCGTGATCCGAGAAGTTGGCTTCTCCCAGAACAAACAGTCCGGGCACGCTCGATTGCAACTCGTAGTCGACCCACAGGCCTCCCATGGTGTAGTGGACCGCTGGGAAAATGCGCATCGGTACCTCGTACGGGTTCTCACCCGTGATGCGCTCGTACATCTCGAACAGGTTGCCGTAGCGGGCCTCGATGACGTCGCGACCCAGTCGCTTGATCGAGTCGGCAAAGTCCAGGTAAACGGCCAGGCCTGTTTCGCCCACGCCACGTCCTTCGTCAGTAGCCATCTTGGCGTTTCGCGAGGCTACATCGCGGGGAACGAGGTTTCCAAAACTTGGATATCGGCGCTCGAGGTAGTAGTCCCGATCCTCTTCGGGAATATCCTGCGGACGGCGATCGTCACCCTGCTTCTTCGGTACCCAGACGCGTCCATCGTTGCGGAGCGACTCCGACATGAGGGTCAGCTTCGACTGGTAGTCGCCCGAAACGGGAATACAGGTTGGGTGGATCTGTGTGTAGCAGGGGTTGGCGAAGTACGCGCCCCGTTTGTGGCAGCGCCATGCCGCCGTGACATTGGAGTTCTTGGCATTTGTCGACAGGTAGTAGACGTTGCCATAGCCGCCCGTGCACAGCAGGACCGCATCTCCGAAGTGGCGTTCGTATTCACCAGTAACTAGGTTGCGGGTGATGATGCCGCGGGCCTTTCCGTCGACCACGACGAGATCCAGCATTTCCCGGCGTGAGAACATCTCAATATTACCGGCCCCGATCTGGCGGCTCATGGCCTGGTAGGCTCCGAGCAGTAGCTGCTGTCCCGTTTGCCCACGGGCGTAAAACGTGCGGGATACCTGGGCTCCACCAAACGAACGGTTGTCGAGTAAACCGCCGTATTCGCGTGCGAAGGGTACACCCTGAGCTACACACTGATCAATGATGTTGTTGGATACCTGGGCCAGACGATGCACGTTGGCTTCGCGGCTGCGGTAGTCACCCCCTTTGATGGTGTCGTAGAACAGGCGCCAGACCGTGTCACCGTCATTGGGGTAATTCTTGGCAGCGTTGATTCCACCCTGGGCGGCAATGGAGTGTGCACGCCTGGGCGAGTCCTGGATGCAGAAACTTTTGACATTGTAGCCCAGCTCGGCGAGAGTGGCCGCGGCGGATCCACCTGCCAACCCGGTACCAACGACAAGAACCGTGTGCTTACGCTTGTTAGCCGGGTTGACCAACTTGATGGTGTTCTTGTAATTGTCCCACTTGTCTTTGAGCGGGCCCGGAGGAATTTTTGAGTCGAGGACCGTGGACATGATGTGCTTCGGAATAATCTGAACAGTGGTGATCAGGCGGTCGAATCAGTAATCGTCAGAGCCAGCCAAAGAAGAGAGCCAAAGGCATGATGATGAAACCCACCCCGATACCCAATCCGAGTAAGCCGCCAATCGTGAAGATGGCGGGGGACAGGGAAGGGCGCATGGCACCCAGGGACTGCAAGGCGCTCCATACGCCGTGGCGCAGATGCGTGACCAGAAGCAGCATGATGGCCGTGTACCCGAAAGTGTACCAGGTCAGCGCAAACTTCTCCCTTACCAGCTTGGCCAGGTCACGCATTTCCACACCGTCGACCGTGGTCAGGTACGCTGCATCTGCATTTCCGGGGCCGCCCGGACCGAATTTGAAAGAGATCAAATGGAAGACCGTAAAGACCAAGAGGATGATGCCGGTGATGGCCATCGACCGGGAGGACGAGGACTGCATACTTGGCCGACCAGCACTCTTATAGACATCATATCCCTGAGGGCGAGCCTTCCGTTTTCCCTGCCAGATGATGATTCCCGTTCGGGCGTGCATCAGAAAGAACAGCACCAGGCCGGCTTCGATGGCGTAGAGGAGGGGGCCGAGACTGGCCAGGAAGTGCGCGTACTGGTTGTAGGCATCGTCACCCGAGAACATGGACAGGTTGCCGATCATGTGCATCAGCACGAAGATGGTCAATCCCAATCCAGTGACTCCCGTAATCAGCTTTTTGCCGATAGGTGAATTCAGGTGCGTCAATAGACTCATAGCTGCAAAGACTACCGATAGGAAGGGTCTGCGATCTCCGGTACCGGACCAGCGGGATTTCCGGATCGGTCCAGAAGGTACGGCAGAGAGGAATGGAAGGCTCCCAGCGACTTCCGAGCATCGCCCACATTTAACAGAGTGCGCATGAAATCCTTCAAGAGGAACGTTTCCAGCCGTTCAATGGTCGGAATGGCTCAGCGATCTACCCGCTTGTCTCGAGGGCCGCTGTATGCAGCGCGCGGGCGGATCAGGCGATTGTCGGCCCATTGTTCCAGTAAGTGTGCACTCCATCCCGTGACACGAGCCATGGCGAAGATCGGCGTAAAAAGATCCATCGGGATGCCAAGTGTGCCGTACACGGAAGCAGAGAAGAAGTCGACATTTGGATACAGCCCCTTTTCTTTTTCCATGGTCTGCATGATCGCAAGGCTCATGTCATACCATTTTCGGTTGCCCGCCTCATCAGCCAGTGACTCGGACATTTCCCTGAGAATGGCTGCGCGGGGGTCGAGCGTTTTGTACACGCGATGACCAAAGCCCATAACGCGCTCCTTGCGGCTCAGCCTGTCCAGGACCCATTGTCTGGGATCGGCTCCGGTGCGGTCGATTTCTGAAAGCATTTCCATGACACGCAGGTTGGCACCGCCGTGCAGCGGTCCTTTTAGCGCACCCACCGCACCAGAGATAGCCGAATACATGTCTGAAAGGGTGGCTCCAATAACCCGTCCGGCAAACGTGGAGGCGTTCAAGCCGTGTTCGGCATGCAGAATCAGGCAGGCGTCGAAAATCCGTACGGCTTGTTCTCCGGGCTCCTCGCCGTGCAGCAGATACAGGAAATTGGAGGCCGTGGATAAATCCGGGCGCGATCGCAAGGCGGGAAGCCCATTGCGTGCTCTGTCAAAACCGGTGAGCATGACAGGAATCTGGGCCGTGAGACGAACAGCCTTTCGATAGTTTGCCTCGGCAGACATGTCTTCCGCCTCGCCGTCATAGAGGGCTAATGTGGACACGCCCGTACGAAGAAATGCCATCGGGTCAGCATCTTCGGGAGTCATGCTCATCAATTCGCGGACCATGGGAGGCAGCGGCCGCTCCGTGCTAAGTTGCAGGGCCAATTGACGGCGTTCGGCTTCTGAAGGAAGATCACCTTGCCACAAGAGCCACGCGATATCCTCGAACGTGCAATTTCGCGCAAGATCATCGATGTCATACCCTCGATAGATCAGTTCTCCCTTTTGCCCGTCAATGTCACAAATATCGGTATGCAGGGCGATGACTCCTTCGAGTCCTTTCGGTTCAGAGGAGGCTTTAGGAGCGTGAGGAGCCATGGTCGAAAAGGCGAAATGGGCAGGTACAGGAGATGACGATGACACTCCCTGAAAGGCAATGGGCGTCAAGGCAATATAAGCCCATGCCCGGCGGGATCATTCCGTGCTTTCAGGAGATTAACACACTGATATTCAAGACCGGGAGTCAGTATTGCGACTCCTCGGCAATCTTTCCCGGAAGGGCTTTTGTATTGATCATGTTCGGTATTTCCGTTTCCTCTCCAATCCAGGCTATGCTTTTGCTCCTGACCCGAATCGGGCTTCCAGGGCGTGCCGCTATGGATGGATTGAGAAAAATGATCGGCAACGCGCGTGATTCTGTCACGTCCAGCGCGGTACATGAAGCACACCCGGATTTGGAGGAAGGCATTTTCTCTGGTGGACTCACCGCGAACATGCACCCTCTTTTGGCTCTATTTCCACCATTTGCAAGAACGACTCGCGGCTGCGACATGCAGGGCGAGCGGCGTACCCGGAGCAGAGAAGGATCGATGCAATCTGCGATCGATTGGCTCCTGTCAAGGACAGGCTCTCCGGTTCACCTCCGTGATGGTACCGCCCCTCCGGGCGGGCTCCGTTTGTCGTTCTTCGACCAGGACACGCATTCATGTCGAAGGAAATCATCATCAACAAGGGTAAACAGACCCGTATTGCAATCGTTGAGAATGGCGATCTCGCGGAGCTGTTTATCGAGAACCAGGAACACGAACGTACGATTGGAAACATCTTTGTGGGGCGCATCCGACGCGTCATGCCGAGCATCCAAGCAGCGTTTGTAGATATCGGTCAGAAGCAGGACGCCTTCCTGCACTTTTCAGATCTGATTGATAACGTCGAGTCCTGGCTGGACTTCGTTCAGACCGAACAGGCCGAAATCGGTACGTTCAAGGGCGAATACACGACCAAGCCAGCCGGCAAAAAGCGTCGCCGGCCCAGCGGCCAGCAGCATGGCGGCAGAGGAGGCATGCACCAGCACGTTGCGGACAAAAACAGTCGCGACCGACGTAAGTCGGCTCATGGACGTCAGCATGGATCCCATGAATCGCGTGATCGGGACAACCAGGAGCAGGAGCAGCCCAAATTCGACCCGACCCAGATCCTGAAAAAGGATCAACCGATCCTGGTCAAGATTTCGAAGGAGCCCATTGCCAACAAAGGCAGTCGCATCACTACGGATATTTCCCTAGCCGGACGTTTCCTGGTGTTGGTGCCGATGGCCAATTATGTGGCGGTGTCCAAGAAAATCATGTCGTTCAAGGAGCGACGCAGGTTACGGGCTCTCGCACGGAGTCTTCTGCCTGAAGGATTCGGTGTCATCGTTCGTACGGTCGCCGAGGGGCGAAGCGCCAAGGCGTTGGACACAGATCTGAATCTTCTTGTCGATAAGTGGAAGAAGATGGAGGCGCGGCTCAAGAAGAATCCGAAGGCACCGGCCGTAATCCACGAAGACGTCAACATGGTTTCCTCGATCATGCGGGACCTCTTCACCGAGGATTATGACCGCATTTTGATCGATGATCAGAAGCTCTATCGCAATATCCGTGGATACGTTCAGGCCATCGCTCCAGACATGGTGGAAGACGTGAAATTGGCAGATGACGCCGAGTCCCTTTTTCAGGAAGTAGGCATCAAGGAAGCTGTCGAGGAAGCGTTTGACGAACGAGTGAATATGTCTTCAGGTGGCTATCTGTTTTTCGAGCAGACCGAAGCCATGCATGTCATCGACGTCAACTCCGGACGCGCCGGAAGAGGAATGTCCCAGGAGGACAGTTCATTGAAGGTGAACCTGGATGCGGCTCGGGTCATCTGCAAGCAGGTACGCCTGCGCGACTTGGGTGGGATCATCGTAGTCGACTTTATCGACATGCGACACGAAAGCAACCGTCGAAAGCTCTACGAAACGCTCAAGAAGGAATTCCGAGCCGACCGGGCCGTTACGAAGGTGCTTCCGATGAGCGATTTTGGACTCATTCAGATCACCCGCCAACGCCTGCGCCCGAGTATAACGAAGACCTTTTCCCTGCCAGACGAGCAGTCGGGGGATAACAAGCCAGAAAGACGGACTCGTCGCTCGGAATTGCGTGGTCGCTCGGCTGAGCCCAGCCATCTGCGAATCGAGCCTGAGGATCTGCTCCACAAGATTGAGGAATGGCTCGGCGCATATCGTGAAGCTGGCAGATCGGCTCGTGTTCGTCTGCGGGTCCATCCCTTTACGGCGTCATTCCTTTCTGGCAAATTTCCAAGTCGGACGTTCCGCTGGCGGCTGCGCTACGGTGTTCGGGTTCAGATCGAAGCCGATCCATCCGTGGATCCGATGTCTTTCCGATTCTTTGATGGAGCCTCTGGAAAAGAGATTTCGCGTCTGTCGAGTCGTAAGGACCGCAGTGGACGAGGCAAAAAGGAGACGGGCAGTCGCTCCAGCTCCAGGGCTAAGGAAGGAGCCAAGTCAGAATCCAAGGAACAGAACAACCGCTCCTCACGATCAGAAAAAGGCCGCAGCGACCGTGCTGAGGGCCGTGGCGGTGATAAAGAGAAACCCAAGTCGAGTCGGTCCGGATCGGGACGTTCCCGTGGGCAACGCTCCGGATCAGGGCGTTCGGAGGAGTCCCGTTCGGGCAGTGACACTGAGCGATCGCGGTCGAGCAACTCGCGAGGACGGGGTCGTGGCGGTGACTCGAGACAACGCTCCGCAGAAAACGATGCCTCGTCACAAACTGAGACATCGGCTCGACCCGAAAAGGGGTCACGCAGCGGAGAATCAGCAGGCTCGGAAAGTCGCTCTCGCGGAGAGGATCGATCGAATTCCAGTCAGCGGAAGTCCTCGGGTGGACGTTCTCGGCCGGATAGTCGTCGAAAAGACGGCGGCGATCGTAGGCGTTCCGAGGATGCCGCAGGGCGGACATCTCGGACGCAAAAAGCAGAAGTGAAAGGCGCGAAGACAGAAGAAAAATCAGCTGACCGCAAGCAGACCGAGCAGAAGCAGCCTTCTGCGAAAGCCGAGCGAAACGCGAAGCGGGATGAGCGTCCCGAGCCAAAGGCACCGAGGACTCCCAAGGCCGTACCTCCGGCTGCGGATGGCCCGGAGCCTTCAGATGGTCAGGACAAACCCTCCGTGGACTCCGAATCGAGAACGGATGCCCGCGTCAAGTCTGTGCCTGAGGTGTCGGATTCTTCCCGGAGCAAGGATGCTGCGAGCAGTGACAGAACATCGAAGGATACCGGAGAGGGTTCCAAGGATGAAGGGTCAAAACAAGTCCCTACGAAAACCGAGGAGAAGCCCAAGGCGTCTGAAGAGCTCCCTGTTTCGAACCGGTTCATGAAAATTGACCTCCGGTCCGACTCAGGATCGTGATGTTTTCATCCTGACCTCGTTCACATGTTGAATCTGCTTCATCGCGCCTCTCTCGTGGGGGTCTTTTGCGCGCTCGTCATCTTGAGCGTTCCGTCGGCCTTGGCTCAATTCAGCTATGGCGGTGGTACGGAATCCGTACGTGCTGCGGGTCCGATGATCTCTTTGGTCGATTTTTCCTTTCAGCCAGAAAACGCGCCTGATGTCTCGTTCGCCTTCGAAGATTCAGGCTATGGAGTTTTTTATCGACGGGAGGGGTTTCTCGGGCACTTATTCTGGGGCACCGGCATGGATATTGACGGTGCGGATCTGGTTTTGGTTGAGGGAAGCGTGGATGCCTGGGGCGCCCTCAGGTTCACCCAAAATGAGCCCGATGCGAAGTTCGACTTGTATTTTCCGGTGGGTTTCCACGGTGACTACCGTAAGGTGACGAAGAAGTCAGACAATGTTGACGGTACGGTATTCGAGGTCTCAGTGGCTGCAATTGGAGCCGGACTGGGATTGGATGTGCCCACTGGGAGTGGTGTGCTGTCGATGCGGTCCAAACCCTTTTTTGGCATTGCCTCCCGCGCCTTTGGTACAGAGACCGGCACGTCAGCTGGATTGTCGATCGATGTGGACTGGTCGCTTCCAGAGATTTCTTCCCGCGTCGGCGCCTATCTCGGCTGGGGATATCGCTGGCAGCGCTGGCTCATGAGCGCCTCTTCGGTATTTGCCGAGGCAGGGTCCGACAACATCGAATACCGGAGCCGTTCGCATGTCACCTCCATCGGTCTGACCTTCTGATCGATTTGGGCTATTTTCTCGTATGAAGACACCGCAGATCGTCAAAGAACTTGAAGAGGCCGTCGAGCAGCTCGGTACCCGTGTGCGTCGGGAAAAGGGCAACTTCAGAGGCGGCATGTGTGTGCGGAATGAGGAAGAATTCCTCATGCTGAATCGCGTTCATCCTCCCGAAATCCATCTTGCCATCCTCGCGGAAGCCATGCGCAGCATGGATGTCGACCAGGTGTATTTGAAGCCCCTCGTTCGACAGGCCTTGGAAGACGCGTGGGCGCGGCACGATGTAGTTGAAATTCAGACGGAAGACGGTGACTGAAACGAACCGCATCCGGGTCGAGATACTCGGCACAGGTACGTCCACTGGGGTACCTGTTCTCAACTGTACGTGCGATATCTGCACCTCACCTGACGATCGGGACAAGCGCCTTCGTTGTTCTGTTTATGTTCAGGCCGGCGGTGTTCATCTCCTGATTGACACGGGTCCGGATTTTCGTCAACAGGCGTTTCGCTCGGTCATCAAGCAGGTAGACGCCGTCCTTATAACCCATCACCACTTCGACCACGTGATGGGTATGGACGATCTGCGCCCCTTTCTCTTTTCCAATAGGACAGCCATACCGGTTCATGCCGAACCAGGTTCAGCGGACGTGCTGCGCTCCATGTTCTCCTACATTTTCCGTGACGGGAGTTATCCGGGCGTTCCGCGTCTTGAAATGCATGAAATCCGGGGGCCATTTGAGGTCACATCCCGGGAAGATGTCAATCGAAGCATTCGCATTACCCCCATTCCAGCTGTCCATGGATCGTTGGATATGCTCGGGTTCAGGATTGGAGGCTTTGCCTACCTGACGGACGTGAGCGAAATACCCAATGCGAGTTTTTCGCTTCTCGATGACTTGGACGTTCTCGTGCTCGATGCCTTGAGGGATCGGCCGCATCCAATGCACATGACCATCGATCAGGCCGTTGCAGTAGCCGGTAAAATCGGAGCGAAGCAGACGTACTTCACCCACATGTCGCACGAGATCCTCCATGCGGACTTCGAGAAACGGGTGCCCGCTGGAATGTCTCCCGCTTATGACGGGCTTGTGTTCGAAGCCAGCCATTGAATGTGGCTGCCAAGGTATGACTCGTAGTTTCGGGTACCGGTCGGGGCGCGGGAACGCGCCCCGACCGATCCAAAGAGTCAGTTGTTTCCGGCCGGCTCAAATCCCATCGTCTTGCCCTTCTTGATGGCTGGGATGCCCTCCTCCAGCCAGACCGGAGCCGGATCGTCCAGCAGATAGTGGTCAAAGAATTGCTGCATGCGACGCTGCCAGTCACGCCGGTCATCCAGGTCGGACAGGCCGTGACCAGCACCGTTGTAATTCAGCATCCAAACCGGCTGCCCCAGGCGGCGCAGAGCCACAAAGAATTCGATCCCCTGGTACCATGGCACGGCGCCGTCCTCGTCATTGTGCATCATCAAGACCGGGGTTTTAACCTTGTCAGCTTGGAAAAGCGGGGAGTTATGGATGTAGCGCTGTTGAGCATTCCACAAGGTGCCCCCTATGCGACTCTGCGTCTTTTCGTACTGGAACATGCGGCTCATGCCAGATGCCCAGCGAATGCCGCCATAAGCGGATGTCATGTTGGAAACAGGCGCACCTGCTTCCGCTGCCGCAAACAAGTCGGTTTGCGTCACCATGTACGCGATCTGATATCCACCCCAGCTGTGTCCCTGAACACCAATGCGGTCCCGGTCAACGAAGCCCTGATCTATCAAGGACGTGATACCAGGCATAATGGCGTTCATGGCACTCTCTCCCGGATAGCCCGTCTTGTAAGGGATATCAGGAACGAAAACGAGGTATCCACGGCTGGTGTAGAACGTGAAATTGATACTTGACCCACCGGTCGATGGTGCGTAGTGCCGATTCAAGTTCCGGGAGTACTTTTCATAGAAGTAGACCATCATCGGGTACTGCTCGGACGCATCAAATCCCTCAGGCAGATACAGGATGCCTTTGAGCGGCTGCCCGTCTACCGAGGTCCAAGTGACGAGCTTGTTGGTCCCCCAGTTGAATTCAGTTTGTTGAGGATTCAGCCAGGACAGGCGCTTGGCATCCTCGAACTCGGTGTCCGTCGTGTATAGATCGCTTGCCTCACTATAGTTTTCCCTGCTGAAAAGGAGTACATCGGCATCGGCTGCCTTGGCGCGCACCCGATAACTGTGTGGCGACATGACGACGGGCTCGGCGTCGCCGCGCTTCGGATCGACTTCCCAGAATCCGCCTTCCATGGTGTCGAGGTTCAAGGCCCGAAGCAGCCAGTCGTCATCGGTGGCGTGGGCCGCCTCTTCAAGGTCAAGGTCCTGAATGCGCAACTCAACCCCAGCCCGACGTCCTTCCGCCTCGGTCAGATTGCGAATCGATCCATCCGGTGAAGCAGCCCAAACGTCGAATTTGTCGTAGATCAGGAATTCGCCGTCATTCTCAGTCCAACCGCCGGAGCCGTAGCTCGACGGATCGTAGGCACGATCATCCAGTGCATTGACAAATGAGGCATCCACCCGGCTGGTCACATTGTGAACCTGACTCGTAGCCACGTCCATCATCATCCAGTGCCCAATGTCACGCGCCCACCACGTGAGGTACCCACCTCCTGGTGAGAGCTGAGGCGTATCTCGGACTGCTTCAAGCGCTACACGCAGCTCTCCCGTTGTGACATCGATCAGCCAGACATCCTGTCGGACTGGCCAGTCCCAGGAAATATCCTGCTGATAAGGCACATTGGTGACTCCAAGGGCAAAGGCAGCTTCACCATCCGGGTCGAGACGGATACTCGGAATATCTTCAGACCCCATCTGTACAATGTGGCCCGTCTCTTGATGAAGCACTGCTCGGAAGGACCGATTCCGTTCTTGATTCAATCGCACGAGCTGCATCGGCTGAAGCAGAGGATCCTTCCAATTCCAGATGTCGACCTTGACCTTCTCTTCGTCTAGGACGTCGTTCTCTTCTACCTCGGGTTCTGGACGCGGAGCCGTCCCAAAGAAGACACGGCCTCCGCTTTCCGAAAAGGAAACCGTACCGTTCTCACTGATCCACCAGCCCTCAGGAATACCTGCATTTCCTTCGCTGGCCGCCTGCTCGACGCCATTCATTGTCCCGACGAAGAGGGAAAAGGACGGCTGCTCTGCTTCAAAGTCATCCCGGTTTGTCAGGAAAGCAACCTGGTCACCATCTTCGGTCAAGGCCAGTTCGAGATAATTGCCCGTGCCTCCGCTGATCATTTGCTCGTTCAGTTGGTCGCCTCCGACGGTGTACACGCCATCTGAATCGCCTTCCTCACTCTCCCGGAAAAAAACGATCCGTTCGCCGTCCGGATGAACCCATGCTTCGGTTACGTGGTGCAGGGTAATGGGATCGCCTGCCTCCAGATGTGCAACCATCATGGCGACGCCGTTCTTCTTGTCGGGAGTATCTTTTTCGGCCTCCTCTTCTTCGACTTCCTCTTCTTCGGTTTCCATTTCCACTTCAGACGAATCGGCTTTCAGTAAATCTTCGGATGCCTCTTTGGTCAGCTTCCACCACGCCAGAGCCCCATTCTCGTCAGAAACGCCAAAGGACTGCAGGTTGCCAAACGTGCGGATGGAGCCGTCATCCAGGGACAGAATGCCCAGTGAATCGGATGGCATGTCCTTCTTCGGAGCGTCATCAAGCTTCTTCTGACGCACGGAGTCGGCTTGTGGATTGATGCGGAACAGGACATAGCGGCTGTTTCCACTGAAGGCTGCATCCTGGCCACGTGGTATCGAGAAGCGGTTATCACCATCTGCGGATGAAACGCTCAAATATCCGTCGCCGCGATCGGGAGATTCGGTCCACGCAACCCATTCGCCGTCCCGTGAAAGCTCGACGTCACTCATGCGCATCCACTCGTACACATCTTCGTGTTCAAGGGCACGTTTGTCCTGGGCAAATGCTGTCGGAACAAGGAAAAGCAGGAAGAGGGCCGATAAGATTGTACGGCGTAGCATGGGCTCAGGAGAAGGATGAGAGTTGCAGAAGTTGATCATTTTACTACATTTATTTCTCACCCGCGAACCGGATCGGTCGGTACCGATCCCAAATAACACTCGCCATGAAAGCTCTGAAATGGATTCTGGGGACGGTGGTCGTCCTCGCGCTACTAGTGATGGCCTTTGGATTCTACACGATGACCCAAGGAGCCAATCGATTCGATCAATCCTGGGATACCAACGTGGAGATGGTCGCCATTTCCGACGATTCTGCTGCAGTTACGCTTGGGCAGTTCATTGCGGAATCGCACGGTTGTCAGGGCTGTCACGCTCCTGATTACAGTGGCTCGGTCATGGCAGATGCACCGCCGTTCCTCATGGTTGCACCTAATCTCACATCCGGTTTCGGAGGTGTAGGAGCCGACTACGATGACGAAGATTGGATTCGTGCCCTCCGACACGGTGTCAACCCGGACGGTCGCGGTCTGATGATTATGCCGTCAGAAGCTTATTACTACCTCAACGATGAGGAGCTGGCTGCCCTCGTATCGTATTTGAAATCAATTGAGCCGGTTGACAATGACTTGCCCGATTTTGAAATGCGCCCATTGGGCAAATTCATCATGGGAATGGATCCGGCCATGGCTTCTGCTCCCGAGTTGATGCCTGATCGCGAACGGATAACGGATGCCGTACGAGGTGCTACTGTCGAGTGGGGTGAATACCGTGCCAGCGTGATGTGTATGGTGTGCCACGGCGGTAATTTGCAGGGTGCCCAGCCACCCAACCCGGATTCACCCTATGCGCCCGATTTGCGCGTCGTAGCAGGTTGGGGAATGGATGGATTCATGGAGTTCTTCCGCACGGGGGCCAACCCCAGCGGTGTCGAAGTCGACAAGGAAATGATGCCGTGGGATAAGTTCGCTTATCTGGGAGAAGAGGAGCTGACGGCGCTCTACATGTATCTGGAGTCCATTTGACGGTGGACTGATCCAAGACGGATCGTAGCGGGGTCACTCGACTACTGTAAGGTCCACGATCCAGTTGTCGATTCCGTCCGAGGCAATCCGGAAAAGAATGGAATCGCCTTCGCTGACGCCGATCCGGATGGCATCGGACCTGAATTCAAACGGCATGGTCATCGCTGGCATGAACCCGTAGATATCTCCGTGGGCAACCTGGATTAATCGACTATTCTCCAGGATGCGCACGATCCGTCCGTTGGCGGTGTACTCGGTGACCTCGCCTTTCGAATCGGAGTCCGGGTTGGACGTCTCTGCGCAGCCAGACAGTGCCAAGGCCAGCAGGCCAACCAAGAGGCAACATGTGGTTGTTGGGAATGAGCCCATCAGAGTAGCGACTTGACGGCGCCGCCATCTACAACCAATGCTACTCCGGTGATGAATCCGGCTCTCGGACTGAGCAAGAAGGTGGAAGCGGCTGCGAATTCATCCTCTGTTCCGATTCGTTTCAGGGCACTGTTGGCAGCCCAGCCAGCCTCGATCTCCTCGATGGGTGTGCCATGGCGTTCATTCAGGGATTCGCTCAGATGGCTTAGTCGGTCCGTACGCGTATAGCCGGGAAGGATCGTATTGACCGTTATACCGTCGAGACCGACTTCTTCTGAGAGGCTTTTTGCAAATCCCTGAACACCTGCGCGGGCAACGTTTGATAGATAGAGGGAGGGTATGGGCTGTTTTGCGGACAAGGATGTAATCATGAGTATAGACGCATGCCTGCCCTCTTTCGCAGCTTCCCGCAGGTAAGGCAGGGCGGCGCGGGAAAGGTTGATGGTACTCATGAGATTGAGCTCGAGCGCTCCTCGCCAGGTATCGGCATCCAGATCGTCAACTTGTCCGGTTGGCGGCCCGCCGGCATTGGTGACCAGTAAATTGATGCCGCCAAATGTACTCGCTGCCGCTTCCATGGCACGGAGGATGTCTCCCTCATCGGTGACATCACACGTGACAGCATGTACGTTCTGTTCCGGACACCCAGTCTCGGCAATGAGCCAGGAACGGGCTGAATGAATTCGTTCTTTACTTCGGGAGCAAATGGTCACTCGGCATCCTTCGAGCAAGAGCTGACGCGCAATGGCCCGGCCCAGTCCGCTGCTTGATCCAGCCACGAAGGCGTGGGAGTGATTAAGTCGCAAATCCATCCAAAAAACCCCGCTCTCGCTGTTCTTGGTTGTTAATTCGTTTGTCTTACCCCGTGCGCCCGTGCATTTTTAGGGCCTTGATTTCTCTATATACACACTCCAGACAAGATCCGGAAAACGGTATGCGCAAACGGGAATTGACCGTCGACCGACATCTGGTTAAAACCGATCTCGCCCCAGCAGCCATTGGACCCTATAGCCAAGGTGTAATTGCTGGCAACACGCTCTATTGCTCCGGACAGATTCCGATTGACCCCAAGACGGGTCGCATGGTGACCGAATCGATTGAAGAAGAGACTGAGCGGGTACTGCTCAATCTCGAAGGTGTGCTCACGGCGGCTGGCATGTCACTTTCCAATGTGGTGTCTTGCCGGGTGTATATGACGGATATCAACGACTACGCGCAGATCAACGAGGTGTACGGTCGATTCTTCGGAGCCAATGCACCGGCGCGCGAAGCCGTCCAAGTGTGCGCTCTCCCTCGAGAGGCCCGCGTCGAGATTTCAGCCGTCGCCGTCAGGTAGGCTCAGAAGCTCATCAACGCATGGATCGGGGTACCGTCAGGTAGGCGATCGCAGCCATTCAAGAAGGAAAGCTCGATCAAGAAGGAGAACCCTACGACACTGGCTCCAGCAAATTCCGTCAGTCGATGGGTAGCGGCGGCTGTGCCACCCGTTGCGATGACGTCATCGTGGATGAGGACCCGGTCGGTCGCAGAAACAGCATCGATGTGCATTTCGATGATGTCTTGCCCGTACTCGAGGTCGTAGCTCTCCTTGATGGTGGTGAAGGGTAGTTTGCCCTCTTTTCGAATGGGCACGAATCCGGCGTTCAGTTCATCGGCCAGCATGGCACCGAGGATGAACCCGCGAGACTCGATTCCAAGGACCTTCGTGATGCCCTGACCTTTCCACTCAGCCGCAAGAGCGTCCACCGCAAAGCGCAGCAGTGTGGCGTCAGCCAGCAGAGGGGTGATGTCCTTGAACTGGATTCCCGGCTCTGGAAAGTCGGGAACGGTACGGATGGCGGCGGCCAATTTGTCGTGCATGGCAGGAAGCAGGGTCCTACCGGTTGGAATTACTCAGGTGCAGACCCTGGTCGTATTCGGATTTGTATTGCCGGATGGCACGGAAGATAGCACTGGCGAGGTAGGCCTGCCCATCATCGCTGCGCATGAATGCCGCTTCGGAAGGGTTGGACAGGAAGCCCAGTTCGACCAGCACGGACGGCATGGATGCACCGTAGAGCACATAGAAGCCCGCCTGTTTGACACCGCGACTGCGGCGTCCTGCCCGATTCTCGAACTGATCTTCAATCGACTCAGCCAGCATTTGGCTCTGCCGCATATAAGCGCTTTGGGCCAGGGTCTGCATGACTGACGTCATGGCATCGTACTCCGAATACGCGGCAGCGTTGGTTTCCAGGCGAATCACTTCGTTTTCACGTTCCATGACCTGTCGAGCCGCATCGGTCTTGTGCAGTCCAAGGAAGTAGGTCTCCGTACCGCGAGCGCGTCGATCGGGGGCGGCGTTGGCGTGGATGGAGACGAAGAGCTTTCCGCCAGCCTGATTGGCGAGATGGCCGCGGCCCTGCAGCGTGATGAACCGGTCATCGGAGCGGGTATACACCACATTCACATCCAGATTCTCTTCCAGGTACTGCCCCACTTTGCGGGCCACAGCCAGGACGACGTCTTTCTCGCGGGTTCCGTCGGCTGCCAGTGCGCCGGTATCCTTTCCTCCGTGGCCGGCATCAATGACGATGGTGTCCAGCGTCCAGCGTCGCGCGTCGGCATCGGCGGTCGGTCGGGGCAGGGAGGCATTGACCACCTGACCGAGTTGGTCGGACAAGGTCCGGTCGCTGGGTGCGGCCTGGCCGTCTGAAGCCAAGACCGGGATGTTGGGGGGCGAACCCGTCAAGCCGACCAGGATATCATGACTGGCACGGTCCCGATAGGCGGACGCAATAACCGGACCGATACCAGGCTCGAGCCGGATGACAACATCCCTGCCCAGTTGATCCACGCGGTACGATCGGATGGGTCCGAGCGGGGGATCGAAGGCGCGGTCTTCAGTCAGCTGGCTGCGAAACACGACCAGTTCGATCGAGCCATCTTCGCGGTAGGTCGGCATGCTGAACGCGGCCACGGGCTCATTCAGATGGATGCGCATCACGACGCCATTGCCATCGGCGCGGGCTGCAAAGGAAACCCGCTCAATTCCCCGCAATCCGGTTGCCCATGCGTTTTCCGGGAGAATACACAAGCTGGAGACCAGAAGCGCTGTAAACAAAGCCTTCAGTATCCGTCCCCGTTCCGGGAGGCGATCAGACAGATGCAGACATGATACCATTACAGGAAAACTCATCCGTGGACGGGAAAAGCATGATCGACTACGAATACCTGGAGTCGCGGATTGCATCAACCACGGTATCGGCCGGTAATCTAGGTTCTTGAATCAAACAGGATTACCAATAGATGGCACGAAATGTTTTCAAACCAGATAGAATTGAACGACTATCTCTTACTAAATTATTAAACCGCCGTGCGGACCCACGCCCCCTTTAACTTGCTAATATCCATGCAAAGCCGCCCTTTGATCATGGTGGTTGAGGACGAAGAGTCCATCAGAAATCAACTGTCCGATGCACTGCCCCGATTGGGATTCGACGTGACAGTGGCGGCTGACGGCTTGGATGCGCTCGAAATTCTTGACACTACCGTCCAGCCTGATCTGATCCTGAGCGATATCGTTATGCCGGGCATGTCTGGCATCGACACCATCAGGCTGGCTGATCGGGCTGCAAAGTGGTTCGCCCGTTCCTACCAGCGGTGAAGATTGAGGAGGTCAGCCAGGCGGCTGTCGATGATGTCCTTCTTGAGGGACTCACGTTCGGCCAGACGACCCTGCAATTCCGTGAGCTGCCTTTCCAATTGCTTGATCTCCTTGCGTCGGTTGGCCTGCTTGAGCTCGAAAATCTCGGTGAGCACACCGCGCAGTTCTTTCGTGTGCCTCTGCCGCTCTTGCTCGGTGCCAGCCGCGCGGACGGCGCGGGCCAATTCGTGGGTGCGCATTTCCATGGCGCGCTCCCGCTGCAGCTCTTCGTAGAGCTGCCGGTTCTGGCTCTGCAGGGAGCCGAGGTAGGCTTCATATTCCACCCGGGGCAGGATGTTGGCAATGCGCGCCGCATTCTCGGCCTCGACCACCATCTGCCGCGCCAGGTCGTTGCTTTCGGGGACCACTTCCTTGAGTTCGAAGGTCAGTTTGTTGAACTCTTCCGCCCGTTGCCGCAGCTGACTGACATAGCTGTTCATGGCATCGGCCTTGCCACTTGGCGTGGGCGTTGTGTAGTACCCCGTGGCCACCTGGGGAGCCTCGAAAAGACGGATGTTGGCTCCATCTTCCTGGCCGGAGAATACCATCATCACGTTGCGGTTCGACCGCTCATTCGGCGCGGCCACACGGAAACGATCGTCCTCGAAAATGAAGCTCTGGCCGTTGATCTCGAAAAGGGCATTGTCGCCGGTCCAGAACGTCAGATTCATATCCGGATCGAGGGACCGCAGGCCCTCGGGCAGCCCCGCGTCATCAACGCGTTTGCCATTGAGGTAGATGTGACCATCCTCGATCGTGACTTTCTTGGCCGCCGGTACGAGCTGGAGGGCCTGCTGCAGCGAGCGGGCCGAAGCCGGCACACCCAGGAGCAGGGCAGCCATCAGGGTTAGAATAAGCTGTTTCATGACATTCGTCGTGTGACTGTGGGGCAGTCCACGCCTCAATTCTTGTTGGAACCGGTGAGCTGGAGCGATCGGCTGCCCGATCCGGGGAGGGATTCCAGCGGTACGGCTTGTTCGCCCCAGTCGAGCATTCCTTCGGGGCGCATGGACTCGATGCGGCGGTGCATGTCCATCAGGGGAGCCGAGTCGTCCCATGCCAGTCGAGGGTCCTGTGTGGAAGCAGGGGTCACGGGTTGCGGCGGGACGAAGCGGTACAAGGATTCGGGTGGAACGATGTCGTCCGGCGCAGTAGCCACAGCGGGCTCATCCACCTGCGCGGTGCCGGGTTGTGAGCTGAACCAACCCACGGCCACACCGAACAGGATGGCCGCTGCGATGGTCAGTGCCGGCAGCATCACCTTGCGCATTCTGGCGGAACGTGCCACGGCGGGACGGTCTTTCCGATCCGTACTGCTGGGCAGTCCCTGCTCGCCGGCAGCAGCTGCAAGGATGCGGTCCATGATGACGGGATCGGGTCGCTCCCGCTTGAGGTGGTCCAGCCTGAACTTGGCTTCGCTCAGGGCTGCGTGTTCCCGGCGCAACTCCTCATCCCGGAGCAGCGAGCGGAGCTCTTCTGCATCAGTCGCTTCGCCGTAGAGGTGAAGCAGAATGTCCTTTTTGCCGTTGTGCATGTTCGTAGCCGTTTTCCGATGTTCAGTCGCTCGCAGGAATGTGTTCGAGGCGTTTAGCCTCCTCCATCATGCGCCGCAGGTTGATCAGCGCATACCGCATGCGTCCGAGAGCGGTATTGATGGAGCAGTCTGTCATGTCGGCGATTTCCCGGAATGTCAGGTCCGACTCGTGTCGGAGCAGGACGACTTCCCGTTGTTCGGGAGGCAGCCGGTCGATACACGCCTTCAGCAGGTCTGCTTCTTCCATGTCCTGGACGGATTCGAGTGCTGACGGTCCATCGTCCGGCAGGCGATCCCACCAGGCCGATTCATCCCCGTCATCACCGTTTCCGAGGTCCTGCCATTTCTTGCGAGCACGCAGGTGATCCAGCGCGGCGTTCCGGGCGATCCGGAGTACCCATCCAAGGAATTTGCCCTGTCGGGTGTACGATCCGCGCTCTTTGTTCAGCGCTCGGATCACCCGAAAAAACGTTTCCTGGAACAGGTCATTCGCCACATCCCGATCCTTGACCATCCCACGCAGGTAGCCGAAGACGCGCTCCTGGTGACGATCCACCAGCGTACGGAAGGCGGCCTGATCGGCCTCCTCTACGTATCGAGCAACAAGCACTTCGTCAGCCGGGTGCATGGAGATTGGTAGGCGGGTTGAATCCTGGTTCAGACATCGACGTCGATGCATATCCAGCCCATTTCGGAAGGTGTATACGGAAAACGGCCCGATCCGGACGGATATTGTGCTCCGACATGAAAAAGATCTCAGGCGCGTTTATCCGGCCGGGATAGCCGGTCCGGACCAGTCAGCTGACGAGATGTAGGGATCCGGGTTTCACCGGAAAACTTTCAGGCGTTGGCCGATGCGGATGGTGTTGGATGTGAGGTTGTTCCAGTCTTTGATATTTGCCACCGAAACGCCGTACTGCTGGGCAATTCCGATAAGCGTATCACCTCGGCGTACTACGTGATCCACGGGCTGCCCCTGGTCCGAATAGATGGTGAGACGCTGTCCGATCCGAATATTCGATCCGCGGATGTTATTCCACTGTCTCAGCTGGGAAACGGTCACGTTGTACTGATCCGCAATCTCGCTCAACGTGTCACCTCGTTGGACTCGGTGAGACAGTGGGCCTGCAGGCGCCGCCGGGGCACTGCGGCCGTCTGTAAAGATTTCCAGGCGCTGCCCAACGTTGATGCGGGATCCACGCAGGCTGTTCCAACCCTGGATCGAGCGAACAGGGACGCTGTATAGATTGGCTATTTCGCTTAATGTGTCTCCCCGCCGGACGGTATGAACAATACGAACCTCGGCTTTCGACTCGCTCGATGTCGCCGCGGCGCGCGTGCCAGACGATGCCTTGGTTTGACTGACCGTTCGGACTGGCGTAGCGTTCGCAACAGACGCCGTCTGCGCGCTCGATTGCGGATTCGTCGAAGAGGCCACTTGCTGTTCCATCAGAATGGGTCGGCTTACGCGACGGCGATACTGAACCATCGAAGAGGAAGCGTCCGCAAACTGGATGTCAGGAATGGTGTTCGAATAGTCGGCAATGGGGACAACCAGTCGCTGTCCAATCCGAATGTTGGTTGTTCGCAAGCCATTCTTCTGCATGATCAAGGCGACAGAGACACCAAACTGTTGTCCGATGCCGCTGAGGGTGTCGCCGCGACGCACAATGTATTCCCCTGATGGTCGCTTCGAGGATTCTGGCATCGCTTCATACGAGGCGACAAACGAATCGTAGGATCCCACAGGAACGCGGAGGTAGAAGGCTCCAACGGTTGGGGGAAGGGTGTCCCGTCTGAGATTGGGGTTCAGCGCCTTGATGGTCGCCACGTCCGTTGCCGCCATGGAAGCAATGTCTGACAGACTCAGCATGCCCGTCACCGGAACGACGTGGTAGGAATATTCCGGACCCGTTGCACCCCGCTCGAGATTGTAGGCTTCCGGATTGGAAGCGATCAGCGAGGTCGCGATGTAGGTCGGAATGTAATTGCGGGTTTCTCGGGGCAGGTACGGATAAATATCCCAGAAGGAAGGATCACTCTTGCCACTGTTGCGCATCGCGCGGCGAATGCACCGCGGACTACAATTGTATCCGGCGAGCGCGATCTGCCAGTTCTCATCGTACATCCGGTAGAGATCCTTCAGGTGTTTAGCGGCAGCTCGAGTAGCCAGCTCGGGGTCCATGCGATCGTCAACCCACGCATTCACATTGAGGTCGTAGGCCCGTCCTGTTGCTGCAATGAATTGCCACATGCCGACGGCGGACGCCCAGCTACGAGCCCGGGGGTTCAGCCCCGATTCAATCATGGCCAGGTATTTCAATTCTTCCGGGACACCCTCTTCCTCGAAGATCTGCTCGATCATGGGGAAGTAGGTGTCGGCGCGCTTGAGCCACGTCTGCATGGTTTCCTTGCGCTCGCGAAGCAGGAATTGCATGGATGATTCCACCAATCGGTTCATCGTCATGGGGAATTCTGTTCCGACGGGCTGTAATCCGGCGGGGGCTACATCTTCCAGGAGGGGATCTTCGACCGAATCCAGTTCTGAGAACAGGGCTTTGCGCACTTCATAAATGTCTCCGAAGGCCGCGAAAAGCGTATCGGAAGGTCCATAGACCCGCTCGTATTCCTCTACCAGAACGCGATACACGGAATTGAATCGTGGGTCTTCCGCGATATAGTCGCGCCGAACCAGCTCTCCAAGCTCAGCCATCGCGAGGTCCAGGACACTCGTAGCGGCATCATCATCCTCTCTTGCCAGTGCGGCCATCAGGTCTGACTGGTAACTGTAGAGCACGGACAGACGCTCCAGGAACGATACGTTGGTCACCGTATCAGCTTGGGCCGATGCAATGATGAGGGAGCGGATGGTAGGCGGTTCAATCGACTGGGTAGGCAGGGCCTCCATGCGTTCGAGATGGGGCACGGTGTCTTGGCCGGTCGCCGAAGTCACCATCAAGGTCAGCAGAAGGAACGAGAGAATCAGATTCCGCACAGTGCGCAAGCCTCGGGAAAGGGTAGAAAACGATGCTGAGAACGGGAGGGGCGTGACCGATGAGTCTTGAAAATAACGGTTCTCGATGCTGTCAGCAAGGAATAGCAAAGAATCAAGCTATTCCTGGTCGTGCGCAATAACGCACATTCATGCGCTGCGATCCCTGTGGAGCAACTGTGGGCTTCCTTTCCTAGAGGGGAATATTTCCGTGCTTCCGCGGCGGATTCGTGGCCACCTTGTTCTTCAACATATCAAGACCACGGATCAAGCGGTAACGGGTTTCAGCAGGTTCGATGACATCATCCACGTATCCATACTCTGCGGCGACGTAGGGATTGGCGAATCGATCCTTGTAGTCTTCGATGAAGCGCTCCTCTTCGGCCTGCGGGTCTTCGGCGCTGGCAATCTGCTTGCGGTAGATGATTTCGACCGCACCTTTGGGCCCCATCACAGCGATTTCGGCCGTTGGCCAGGCGAAGTTCAGATCGCCTCGGATATGCTTGGAGTTCATCACGTCGTAGGCACCGCCGTATGCCTTGCGGGTGATGACAGTGATCTTGGGTACCGTTGCTTCGCAAAAAGCGTACAGCAGCTTGGCACCATTCCGGATGATGCCGCGCCATTCCTGATCCGTTCCCGGCATGAAGCCAGGAACGTCTTCCATGACCAGCAGGGGAATGTTGAAGGCGTCACAGAAGCGGACAAATCGTGCACCTTTGACGGAGGAGTCATTATCCAGAACCCCGGCCAAAACGGATGGGTTGTTTGCCACAATACCCACACTTGAGCCGTTCATGCGCGCAAATCCGACGATGATATTGGGAGCATAATCCGTGTGGACTTCGAAAAAGTGCCCATCGTCCACAATGCGGCCAATCACCTCCCGCATTTCGTACGGCTTGTTCGGATTGGAAGGAACGAGATCATTCAGGGCACTATCAGCCCGGTCAGTCGGGTCCTGAGTGGGGTAGACTGGAGGTGCCTCTTCGCAATTCAAGGGCAGATAAGAGACCAATTCGCGGATCCCCATCAGACATTCGGCTTCGCTGTTGAAAGCCAGATGAGCAACGCCGCTCTTGCTGGCATGGGTATCAGCGCCTCCCAAGTCCTCAAACGATACATCTTCCTGCGTGACCGTCTTCACGACATTCGGGCCCGTAACAAACATGTAACTCGAAGACCGGACCATGAAAATGAAATCCGTGATGGCCGGCGAATAGACAGCACCCCCAGCACACGGCCCCAACACGGCCGAGATCTGGGGCACGACGCCAGAGGCCATGGTATTCTGCAGGAAGATATCTGCGTACCCACCAAGCGAGACCACACCTTCCTGGATTCGCGCTCCACCCGAGTCGTTGAGCCCTATGACTGGCGCCCCGTTCTCAAGGGCCAGTTTCATGATCTTGACAATTTTGTCAGCATGTGCCTGTCCCAGAGAGCCGCCAAATACCGTGAAATCCTGAGAGAAGACGTAGATCAAACGCCCGTCGATGGTCCCGTATCCCGTCACGACGCCATCACCATAGGGTCGATTCGACTCGAGGCCGAAATCCTTTGTCTGGTGGCGCACGAACATGCCAAGCTCCTCGAAGGACCCATCATCGAGAAGGATCTCAATACGCTCCCGTGCCGTCAGTTTGCCCTTTTCATGCTGTTTGGCGATGCGTGCTTCACCACCTCCCTTGTGTGCCTCTTCGCGGCGGTTTTCCAGATCCTTCAGCAAGTCGTCATTCGTGCGCATAAGGGCAGGCGGGATTTCGATGGGATGAGTGCAGGCCGATTGTCATGACGGCATGCCTGAATATCGGGCTTCCACGGCGTTGGTGAAATCGACCGCAACATCTGAATAGATATCGATACGGTGTGGCTTGAAAACACGCTCAGCGATGATAGATGAGGCGCTGGACCAGTCAGGGGCCTCAGCCAGAACATCCATTACCTCGCGGTACATGGATTCATTTTTGTCAAACAGCGCGTGAATGAAGCGCTCGCGAGACCGCACAGCCGTACCCAGCACGATATGTTGTGACTCCAATCGGGGAGCTTCCTGGATAGGGAATTCAGGAGCCGGCCGACCGGATGGCTCCGGATGACCTGCGGGTGGCTCCTCTTGAGGCTGAGGTCTTGATTGCGCCAGCTGCTGTTCGTTCGATGACTCAAAGGACTTCCAGAGTGGTTGGCTTTCAGGCGTTTTCTCGGCGGTTGGATTTCCGGCTGAGTTGTGCTCAGTCTGCTTCTGGAATCGTTTCCAAAGGGGAAGGGGTTGATCTGGGTTCACATCCTGATTCTGAGATGGTGCTGACGCAGCTGGCACCTTTGTGCTAGAAGATGGGGCAGCGGAGGTGGAACGTGATGTCTCTCCTTGACTCTCGTGGAAGCGTTCGTTTTCGAGCCCCTTTTCGATGATTTCCTTCAACGAGGGTACCGTGATCATTTCGGAACCATGGACAGCTGCGGCTTGACGAACGAGCGCGGCCAGAACAGGGCGTCTCTTGGCCTCAAAGAATCGACCAACCATGGGGACCGGTAACCCGGCCGGCTCGATGCCAGCGTAGGAAGAAAGGTCAATCATCGGCTGAAGCAGAGCGACCCACTCTTCGACCCCATGGTCCTCGGTCATACGCACATCCAGATGGTGCATGGCCGACTCAAACGCCGGTCGGTCAATCTCATTGGTAGCCCGCTGCTCAAGCCAGGCATCTACGGCACGGGACATGTAGGGGTAATCCTCGAAGTACCCCGTTCGCCGACGAAGATCATTCGCCGGTACGGAAGTCATGCCCGCAGGATAGGCAAAGTCTGCAAGGGCACGTGCGGGCTCCTGCAAATATGCCAGAAGGGCGGAAATAGCTTGCGAGCAGGCACGATTCCATTCTTTCTCTGGATACCTGGCAGCTACAAGCAGCGCATCTGCCGTATCTCCCACGATTTCATTGAACGGTTCATGGTCCGTATCAATCCAGCCATTCAGGGACTCCAAGGCTTCGCGAGCCTCCAGTTGGATGCGACGTTGAAGAGAACGGACCAAAAAATGCTGTATCCCGTTCGGCAGCTCGGCGTCTCGCAGCTTCGACACGGCAACATGATCGGTGCCTGAAAACTGCTCATGAAGCGTTTCCTCTAGGCGACGTTGGAGTTGCTCGGTCATTCGGATCTGAAGCACGTTGGGCGGAGATGAATGCGTGGTACGCACGTAGGTTGGACAGGTTTGTTGCGGATTTTTACCTCGCCGGGTCCTGGGGACGAGCGAAGTATGTAAATCCGATGAAAGCCCTTCCAGGCGGAATACTAAGGCTATTTGATGCGTCCATTGGCAGCGAGTGACCCCGTCTCTGTCTTTCCATGAACGGCGAGCGGTACATCATCGCAAAAATATTTTTAAGGATCTGCGCCTTTGGCCGATAACCATTGCGAGACGGACTCTGATTCATCCAGGATTTGTCTCAAGGCGGTTTGTCCTCGAAAGGAGCCGGGTCCTGTAAGACCTGGCTCCTTTCATTTTATAGCCCCCGGATTGACCGCATGTCCCGATTCATCAGCGCCAGTATTCTTTTGACAGGTCTATTCTTCCTGTCAGTACCCTCCGTTTCCGCTCAGAAAGGGGAGAATGGCTACGAGACACTTTCTGTCTTTTTAGACTGTGAGCGCTCCTGCGATTTCGATTACATCCGACGAACGATTCCACATGTTGACTACGTTCGTGACCGGGTTGGCGCAGACGTTCATGTTCTGATCACCAGCCGGTCGACGGGGTCGGGAGGACGGGATTACGAGTTGCAGTTCATCGGACTCGAAGAACTCAGCGAGATGAAGGATGTCCACCACTTCGTGACGCAGGCTACTCAGACGGACGCCGAGCGCCGAGATGGTCTGACCAGCGCCATTTCAAGTGGGCTCGTTCGATTCCTGCTGACCACTGAGCTGGGTTCGCGTATCCAGGTTTCGGTACCCTTCGAAGAGATGAATGAAGCTCCCGATCTTCAGGACGATCCCCAGGAGGACCCGTGGGATTATTGGGTCTTCCGAGTCAGTATGGACGGGGACGTGGAAGGGGAGACGAACGAGAAACAATACAGCGTTAATACGCGATTGTCGGCGGACCGCGTCACGGAAGAGTGGAAAATTGGCTTCAGTGGGCGCTTCAACTATCGCGAGAATACGTTCGATCTCTCTTCGGGCACCGTACGCTCTACACGTCGTGACGGAAGTGTGTTTGGGCAGGTGGTAAAGAGTGTCAGCGAGCATTGGTCGGCGGGCATCACGTCATGGTCAAATACATCGTCTCAGCGAAATACTGATCTGTCCCTATCCGTTTCCCCAACAGTCGAGTATGCATTCTTCCCATACGCAGAATCGTCTACCCGTGATTTCCGTGCGCGCTACGAGATCAATTTCCGGCATAACCGTTATGAAGAGCTGACGGTTTACGAGGAAACGCAGCAGACCATGATGCAGAATCAACTCATGGTTTACGGCAATTTCCGCCAGCCGTGGGGCTCAGCTGGCGCACGCCTTTCTGTTGAATCCTACGTCACGGATTTCGAGCAGTCTCTTTTTGATCTGTACAATATTTCGTTGCGTACCGAAATGGATGTGCGCATCGCCCGTGGTCTCTCAGTGAATTTCAACGCGGAAGTCTCCTCAGTTCATGATCAGATATGGTTGCCTCAGCGCCAGTCTGATGATGAAGAAATCCTTCTGGGCAACGCCGCGCTTCCGACGTCTTTCGACTACGAAATCGGTTTTGGATTCTCCTACCGCTTCGGATCGATTTACAATAACGTAGTCAATCCCCGATTTGGATGGGGCGGTTGATTCCTGCCGGCTTCCATTCATGGTAGCAGGCCGTATTTCGGGTAAGGATCCGTCCTACCGCCGCTTCATGGCGGTGCCTATACACTTCGCTGTTCTGAATTCGTACCTAGAAACAGGAATCACAAAGTGTAGACCCGTCTTTTTCCGGAAGCGGCCCCTGGGCCCCCGGGATATAAACGGACCCGGTATCTGAAAGCCGGGAAGGGTCTGCATGGTGCTGATGGGGCCGAAGCAGAGTATGCGCCGGCCCCTCGGGGTTTTTGGCCTGTATACCTATCTTGCGCCGCGCCCCCGCTTATGTTCGGCGTCCATCCCTGTCCCACGTTCCATTCTTTCCACCGATATGCCATCCAAAACTCGACTCGGCGTCGGCTTCGTCGGAAGCGGCTTCATCACCAAATTCCACATTTTGTCCTGGAAAGCTGTTCGTGACTCGGACATTCTTGGTGTATGGAGCCCGAACTCGGCCAATGCAGAAGAAGCTGCGGCATATGCACGGGGATTGCGCGTAGGCAACGCCAAGGCCTATGGATCCATCACCGAGATGATCGCCGATCCTGCCATCGATTGCCTCTGGATTTGCGGCCCCAACCATAAGCGGGTTGAGAACATGGAGGAAATCGTTGATGCGCTCAAGCGAGGTGTTGGTGAACTGGTTGGGATCGCATGTGAAAAGCCCATTGCGCGCAATGTCGCGGAGGCTCGTCGCGTGATTGAGTTGCTTGAGGAGACCGACCTTTTGCACGGATATCTGGAAGATCAGCTCTTCTCTCCCAGTTTGGTGAGAGGCCGGGAAATCGCGTGGAAGCGAGGAGCGGCGCTCAGTGGTCGTCCTTATCTGGCTCGCGCTGCGGAAGAGCATTCCGGACCGCACGCGCCCTGGTTCTGGTCGGGTGAACATCAGGGCGGCGGCGTCTTGAATGACATGATGTGCCATAGTGTGGAAGTAGCCCGTTTTCTGCTGACGCGTCCTGGTGCATCGCGCGATTCCTTGACGCCTATTGCAGTCTCCTGTCAGATTGCATCATTGAAATGGAGCCGTCCGGAGTATGCCGCCATTTTGCGCGATCGCTTTGGGTCGTCGATCGACTATTCGAAAAAGCCTTCGGAGGATTTTGCGCGTGCAACCATTGAGTATGTGGATGAACAAGGGCACCCGTTGATTGCAGAAGTAACCACAAGCTGGAGTTATGTGGGACCGGGGCTTCGTCTTTCATCCGAGCTGTTGGGTCCGGAGTACTCCTTGAGACTCAATTCGCTCGAAGCGGGAGGCACGGTCTTCCTCTCCCGCAACGTGACTGGCGTTACCGGGGAAGACTTGGTTGAAAAGCAGAATGCCGAATCCGGTGACATGCCTTTTGTAGGTAACGAGGCGGCCGAATATGGCTATGAGGACGAGAACCGCTACATGATTGAGTGCTTCCTTCAGGGGCGTCAGCCGGCAGAAAACTTCTATGATGGACTGGAAGTCACTGAATTGCTCATGACGGCATATATGAGTGCCGAGCGTGGCGAGCGGATCCTCTGGAAACCAGACAATCTGGATACGTATATCCCAGCGGTCGCGCGAGGTGAGTGGAATCCGAACGCAGCTGGATAGTCCTTGACTTCCGGGTAGCGCGGAAGTGCTGGACGTACCTCTGCCCTCGATCGTATGTTGGGATTCCTTCCGCGAATCCCACAGGTGATCATGTCTCTTGCCCGATCCTGCTGGTCGTACGTGTGTGCAGCCGGCTCATTGCTTCTTCTTCTCGCCCCTGGCGTCCAGGCGCAACAGCTCGATATGGCGTTGTTCAGTGCCATGGAGCCACGCAGTATCGGTCCGGCAGGTATGAGTGGCCGTGTCACGGCCATAGATGCCATCCACGCTGATCCGGATGTCATTTATGCAGGTACGGCATCCGGTGGGCTGTGGAAGTCTACTTCAGGCGGTGTGGATTGGACCCCCATCTTCGACGAGGAGCCGGCGCACTCCATCGGAGCCGTTGCCATCTTCCAGAAAACGCCCGACATCGTTTGGGTTGGAGCAGGTGAGGGCAATCCGCGCAACAGTCAGTCGGCAGGCAATGGCCTGTACAAGACGATCGATGGGGGCCTTACCTGGAAGCACCTCGGGCTCGAGGACTCGCGCAATATCCATCGCATCATCCTGCATCCCGACAACCCAGACGTAGCACTCATTGGTATTCAGGGGCCGGCCTGGGGGGAGACCGATCAGCGCGGTGTATTTCGTACGACGGATGGTGGTGAGACGTTCGAAAAAGTACTGTTCGTGAATGACCGCACGGGTATCGGAGATATGGTGGTGGATCCCCGGAATCCCAATCACATTCTGGCCGCCATGTGGGAATTCCGCCGGTGGCCTTGGTTCTTCAAGTCCGGTGGCGAAGGGTCAGGTCTTTTTGAAACCTGGGACGGAGGAAAGACCTGGAATGAAATCACCTCAGAGAGGGGGATGCCAGAGGGAGAACTGGGACGCATGGGACTGGCCTTCGCGCATAATGAACCCGAAGTGGTATATGCCCTCGTTGAGGCCTCGAAAAACGCGCTTTATCGCAGCGACGATGGTGGAGCCAACTGGCGCATGGTCAATGACGATAGCGGCGTGAACGGACGACCATTCTACTACGCCGACATTTATACCGACCCGGAAAACGAGAATCGTCTCTACAAGATTGAGACCTATATCTACATTTCTGAGGACGGTGGTCGTTCTTTCCGCCAGTGGCAGCCGGGTTACTCCAGCAACGGTGTGCATCCGGATCACCACGCGTTCTGGGTATCGCCCCGGGATCCGGACTTCATCATCGAAGGAAATGATGGCGGGATGGCCATCACGCGGGACAAGGGAAAGACGTGGCGTTTTGTCGAAAACCTCCCGGTAGCCCAGTTCTACCATATCAGCGTCGACAACGAAATGCCGTACAACGTAATGGGTGGCATGCAGGATAACGGCTCGTGGGTCGGTCCTGCATACGCGTGGAAATCGGGCGGCATTCGCAATCATTTATGGCAGGAAGTGGCTTTCGGGGACGGCTTCGATGTGATTCCCGATCCTGAGGATTCCCGCTTCGGATATGCCATGAGTCAGGGAGGCAATCTCAGTCGCTTCGACAAAGAGACTGGCAACAGTTCATTCATCAAACCGCTGCATCCCGATCCTGATGTCTTCCTGCGATTCAACTGGAATGCTGCGTTTGAGCAGGACCCGCACGACGCCAACACCATCTTTTACGGCAGTCAGTTCGTCCATCGTTCCACCAACAAGGGGCAGAGCTGGGAAGTCATCTCCCCGGATCTGACGACAAATGATGTCGAGAAGCAGAATCAGGAAGAGTCGGGCGGTCTGACTTACGACGTAACGCAGGCCGAGAATCACACCACCATCACCGCGATCAGCGCCAGTCCCCTTGAACGGGGAATCCTGTGGGTGGGTACGGATGACGGCCACGTGCAGCTGACTCGCGACGACGGCGGCACCTGGACGGAGGTGGGGTCGCGCATGCGTGATCTGCCCGAGGGGAACTGGGTCGCTCAGGTCCACGCATCAAGCTTCAATGCCGCCGAAGCCGTCGTTGTATTCGACGATCATCGTCGCGACAACTGGGAGCCCTACGTCTATCGGACGCAGGACTGGGGACGGAGTTGGGAACGACTGGTCAACAGCAATGATGTCTTCGGTTTTGCCCTTTCCTTCATTCAGGATCCCGTGGAGCCTCGGCTGATGTTCATCGGGACAGAATTCGGACTTTACGTATCGATTGATGAGGGCGACACCTGGACCAAATGGACGGCGGGGTATCCAACCGCATCAACCATCGATCTAGCCATCCAGGAGCGGGAAGTCGATCTCGTGATCGGGACATTCGGCCGCAGCGCCTACGTCCTGGATGACATTCGCCCCTTGCGAGAACTTGCTTCCAAGGGCGCTGAATTGTTGGATGAAGCGGTCCATGTCTATCCGACCCCGGTCGCCTATCAGGCTTCAAACATTCAGGCCGCTGGCACCCGCTTCAAAGCGGATGCCATATTCGCGGGACAGAATCGTCCTTCCGGTGCCCGAATCACATATTCCGTCAATCCGGAGGCATTCCAGTCGGCTGGTTCCGGACCCGATTCGGACACCCAATCAGAAGAGGGTGAGGCACAAGCGGAAGAGGAGTACATGAATGCCTCGGACATGGAAGCAGACGCGGAGGACACAGATGCGCCCGGTGAGGTGCAAATCCGCATCCTGGACGGTGATGAAGTCATTCGCACCTTCGATGGACCCGCAGAGGCCGGAATGAATCGTGTAATCTGGTCCATGAATCGCAAGGGTGTCCGAGGCCCTAGTCGAAGTACGCCCCGCCGAAACGCACCGGAGCCAGGTGGTCCTCGGGTCATGCCTGGGATGTATACCGTGCAGGTCGTCTTCGGAGCAGATACGACCAGCACCAGCATCACGGTCGAATCGGACCCACGCTATGAAGTGGACATGGTTTCTCTTCGCGCCCGTCATGCCATGTATCGAGAGTATGAGTCCATGGTGGAAACAGCAGCCGAGATGATGACTCGTGTGCGAGAGGCCAAGGAAGTCGTCTCACGGGTAAGCAGCAGTCTGGGCGATCGGCATGATGATGTCGCCAAGGAATTGAAGGCGACGGGTAAAGCCATGACAGATTCCCTGAACGCCTTCCAGGATCGATACTTCGGCCCTCAGGGCAAGCAAGGCATCTACCGCCCCTTTGATACGATCGGAGGGAAGGTCTCAGGTGCCGGGCGATATCTCTTCTCCAGTGGCAGGGCTCCGAATACGCCCGAGGACTGGTCGATGTCAGCCGGTCGGCGTGCCCTTGAGGGAATGATGGAGGACGTGAATGCGTTTCTGAGCGGTGCGTGGGCCGGGTATGTCACGTCCGTTCGAAGCTCAGACGCGTTCCGTGTCGACGATTTGGAACCCATTGATATGCAATAAACGTGGGCGTAGTCCGGCTGGTCGGCCGGGCATTATTTCCATCCGTCACATAAGCCTTAACAGATGCGGAATTCCAAGGTCGCCGGTCGAGGTGCGAACCAGATCGCGATAGGGACGTTAGGCGCGTCTCACATGGAATAACAGACTCTTACCACGATGTCCCGATTGCTTTCTATAAGCCTTTTTGCCCTTGCCCTGCTGGTAGCTGGGTGTGCATCCGAGAATTCTGAAGCGACAGCCGAATCCGAGGCTTCCGAATCGGCTGCTTCCGAATACCTGGCAGACATGGTTATCACGGATTTGGTTGAAGGCGATGGCAACATGATCGCTGCTGGCCAGACGGCCGTAGCGCACTACACCTTGTGGTTCCGAGATGTCTCAGCCGAAGACGAAAAGGGCGAAATGGTTCAAAGCTCCAAGGAAGGAGGCGAGCCGATTCCATTCCAGATTGGTGTGGGCCGTGTGATTCCCGGTTGGGATCAAGGGGTCCCGGGGATGAAGATTGGAGGCACCCGCGAACTGCGCATTCCCTATGCCCTCGCGTACGGAGAAGCTGGTCGCCCTGGCATACCCGCCAAGCAGGATCTGATTTTTGAAATTGAACTGGTTGATATCCGGTAATCGAAGCCGCACTTCAGCTCACACTCAACTGACCGAATATCATGAGCGTATCCAACGGACTCGTCATCAACGACCTCGTTACAGGTGAAGGCACCGAAGCCACCCCTGGTAAGACCATCGAGGTCCACTACACCGGCTGGCTTTTTCACCCGGATAACGAAGATTACAAAGGCCGCAAGTTTGACAGCTCAGTAGACAGAGGGGAGACGTTTTCTTTCCGTCTGGGCGCAGGAAACGTCATTCAGGGATGGGATGAGGGTTTCGCTGGCATGAAAATCGGCGGTATGCGGCGTCTGACCATTCCCCCGGAAATGGGATATGGAGCCCGCGGCGCAGGAAATGTTATTCCTCCGCACGCTACCCTCGTCTTTGACGTTGAGTTGATCGGCGTCCACTGAACTGGATTGATCAACGCCAATGGGCCAGGGATTGCCTGGAGTTGCTTACTCCGGCATCCAGTCCAATGGCAGCATATCGGCCAGACGGTGGAAGGTCCAGTAGCCCAACTCGCGGGTAGCAGGCTCGTCTGATGGCAAGATGACACCGGTGTCATCCACGAACGCCTGATAGGTAGGCAGTTCGACAAACGTCACGTGCATTTCCGAGGCGAATACTTCAGACAGGTCTGAGACGGGCCAATGCCGATCGATGAACTCAGGCCATCGGCCATCACCTCCATCGCCGAAATATTTTATTCGTACCCATCCGGCCCAATCAATACGTCCGACTCCCGGGCGATCATCGTCGAATAGAATAGGCAGGGGTTCACCATATATCCCTTTCAACTCGGCCTCCTTCACCGGAGAATGGTCCTCTGCTGCGCCAGGACCTCCAACGAACCAGGCGGCCCACTCCTGCTTTTTCATGTCACCTGCCATCAGGGAGGCGAGGAAGTGCCGTCGGGATCCCTCGTACGTGGTGGTCCGGTTCTTCGTCCAGTTCTTTTCGTCCTTCTTTTTTTCAGCTGTCTGGGGCTCGAACAGCGTATAGCCATCCCAACCATAGGCAACGGCATTTCCGCCCATTCGGAAGTCGTGGATGGTCACTTTGTAGCCCAATGCCGGATTGATGAACACGAACGGCCCGGTCGACTCGACGCTGATCGCATTCATCGACTCATCAAACGAGTGGCGCAAAACGTCTGGCGATTCCATCTCAATATCCCGGGCAAACCGGGTATACGAAAATGCAGCCAGTTCGAAGAAGGATAGCATGTCCTCATCCAGGGGTTCACCCATGGTCTCAACGGGAGCAGCCATGGTAATACTCATGTCGCGACAGTCTTCCCGGTTGGCTTGCACTCCCGTAGCCATATACCCTTCCGAGATGGCTACCACTTCAAACGCATAGTGTGCAGGTGTCGGCATGTTGAATCGACCATCCGCGTCTGACGTGGTTTGCAAGGTGGTCATGTCGACAAATACGGTCGCACCCACAACCGGTTGACCATCTGCATCCACAATCTGGCCAGCTATCTGACGAGCTGTACCAGGAGTTGCAACCAGTACGGCAAGCAGGGTTAACAAAAAGGACAAGCGTAGAAACGGTCTCATGACAACAACCGATGAAGTGACAAAGGGAGCATCAAAGTAAACGAGGCTTTTGCACGTGACACGCGGGCTTCCCCACTACAACGTGTGGGGAAAACAGGGATCGTACAAGAGAACTGCTGGACGTACAAGATGACTGCTGGAGACTAAACCGTCAAATGGCATCTCGAGAAGGGCTCATGGACACGATGGCCTCTTTTTTGCCTCCCATGAGATAGTCCAGCTGGGCCCGCGTGAACAGGATCACGCCAAACATCTCCATCCCTTCCTCCACCCATGTGCTCATCGCGTAGGCGAGCGAATCCCCGTCGATCGGTTCGCCCACAAGCTCCATGATGATGGCTCCTCCGACGAAGACGGCTCCTGCAGTGACGAATTGTCTCAACGTGCGGGCTGGCAGCGAACGCAAGAAGGGAATGAAATAGACGCCCACGATCAATACGATTACTAGCCCTCCCCAAGCCCAGGATGGTTCCATGATGGAATTTACGGTCTCATGAAGGCCAGCAATTTCATCAACGAACAGGTAGAAAAAACCGACGAAAAGGACGAACCATCGGGTGGACTGGGTGTCCGCCAATCGCTTTTTTTCCCTACTGATCAACCACAGGAAAAGTGTGCTGATTCCCAGGTTGAACCCGGAAAACCAGGTGGGCAGATTGTGCTCTTCATTTACATCAAACAGCTGCAAGGCGTACCAGGGAATCTCCACGACCTGAAAGTGGATGACATAGAGGATGGCATGCATACCCAGCAACACAGTAGCCGTGACACTCAGAAAACGGACGAGACGGGCGCGGTCGAGCCGGACTTCAAACATGATTTGCAGGGGGAGGTAGTATTGGGAGTCATCGATAATATCGGTACGAATGATTGGTTGTCAATCTTCGCCGCCTGGCAGCCCTTTCGGTAGCGCCTTTGAAGGGAGCCCGTTAGATTGCGCGTGCCGTCGATGATGCCAATCCATTCTGTGTCTGACCTCATGCGAATCTCCCTTACCGCACTTTCCTTGGCCTTTCTGGTCTTGCTCCTGCCGGACCTGATCGTTACTGAATCTGCCGCCCAATCCATAGATCCCGCGCTCTATGACGGTCTTGAGTATCGACTGGTGGGCCCGTACCGAGGTGGCCGCTCGGCCGCCGTTGCAGGCGTGCCCGGGAAGGACAACCTTTTCTACTTCGGTGCGACCGGTGGGGGGGTCTGGCGCACCAAAGACGGGGGCGGCTCTTGGGAGAATATTTCTGACGGCTATTTCGGAGGCTCCATTGGCGCTGTGGCCGTGTCCGAATGGGACAACAATGTCATCTACGTCGGAGGCGGAGAGAAAACGATCCGCGGCAACGTGTCTCATGGCTACGGCATGTGGAAGTCGCTCGACGCCGGAAAGACCTGGTCGCACATCGGACTGGATGATTCACGGCATATCGCCCGCATCCGGATTCATCCGAAGAATCCTGATCTGGTGTATGCTGCCGTGATGGGCCATCTCTTCGGGCCCAATGAAGAGCGTGGCGTCTATCGTTCCTCAGATGGCGGCGAGACGTGGGAGAATATCCATTATGTCTCGGACAAGGCGGGCGCTGTGGACCTGCACATGGATCCAACCAACCCACGGGTGCTCTACGCGTCCATGTGGGAATTCAACCGCAGCCCTTACTCGATGTCCTCTGGAGGTGAAGATTCCGGCCTTTGGAAGTCCACGGATGGCGGCGACACCTGGCACGAGCTCACGAATCAGGACAATGGCCTGCCCGGGGGAACGTTGGGTATCATCGGGGTGACCGTGTCACCGGTCAATCCGGATCGCGTATGGGCTATTGTTGAGCACGATAATGGGGGCGTTTTTCGCAGCGAGAACGGCGGCGAGTCCTGGCGGCGCATCAACGACGATCGCAATCTGCGCCAGCGCGCCTGGTACTACACCCGCATTTATGCCGGCACGCAGGACGAGGATGAAGTGTGGGTCCTGAATGTGGGTCTCTGGCACTCCAAGGATGGCGGCAGCGAATATGAGCGGGTGCGTACCCCGCATGGGGACCACCACGACTTCTGGATCGATCCGGCCAATGCAGATCGGATAATCGTGGGCGATGACGGTGGAGCTCAGGTGACCTATAACCGTGGATCATCCTGGTCGACGTATTACAACCAGCCTACGGCCCAGTTTTATCGGGTCCATACGGACAACAATTTCCCCTACCGCATCTACGGCGGGCAGCAGGACAACTCGACGGTGCGCATCCTGCATACGTCAAATGGCTTGAATGAACGCGAGTGGGAATCCACGGCAGGGGGTGAGAGTGCCTGGTTGGCGGCTCATCCCGAAGATCCGGACATCGTATACGGTGGCTCGTATGGTGGTTCGTTTTCGGTTGTCAACCACCGGACTGGTCAGTCCCGATCCATCAATGTCTGGCCGGATAATCCGATGGGTCACGGCGCCGAGGGCTTCAAATACCGGTTCCAGTGGAATTTCCCCATCGTGGTCAGTGAGCACGATCCGGACAGGGTCTTTGCTACGAGTCAGCACGTCCACGTGTCGACGAACATGGGGCAGTCCTGGGAAATCATTTCTCCAGACCTGACACGTAATGATCCAACGACGCTGGGTCCTTCCGGCGGTCCGATCACGAAGGACAACACGGCCGTCGAGTACTACGCAACCATCTTCACGCTTGCTGAAGGCGAGCAGGAAGGGGTGATCTGGGTTGGCTCAGACGATGGGTTGATTCACATCACGCGTGATGGCGGCGACTCCTGGACGAACATCACGCCGAACGAGCGCATCTTTCCCGAGTGGATGATGGTCAACGACATGGTCGTCGACCCGCATAACCCGGCGGGTCTTTACGTTGCGGGTACCCGGTACAAGATGGATGACTTCACGCCTTACCTGTACAAGACAGATGACTATGGCGAGTCATGGGAGCTGATCACAGATGGTATCGATCCGATGCACTTCACACGTGCCATCGAAGCTGATCCGGAGCGCGAGGGCCTGCTCTATGCCGGAACGGAGACCGGCATGTACATCTCGTTTGACGATGGCGATTCCTGGCAGTCCTTCCAGCAGAACTTGCCGATTGTGCCGATCACGGATCTCGAGTGGAAAGACCATGATCTGGTAGTCGGTACACAGGGCCGAAGCTTCTGGATCATGGAAGACCTGATGCACCTGCACGGAATCCAGGCTTCGGATGCCACCCGATCGTATGTATTCAGCGAGCCGTACCCGATAACGCTGGGTGCCGAGTCATCTGTGCGATTGCGCTATTGGCTGGCCGGCGATCGTGATGAGGACCTGACGATGCGCATCCTGGAAGATGATGGATCGACCATCATCCAGACGTACGATGGCGACGATGTACCCTCGGATAAAGGCGTGAACCAGTTCAACTGGAACATGCGCTACCCGGATGCTGAGTCATTCCCCGGACTGATCATGTGGGCCGGCTCTGTGCGTGGTCCTCAGGCGGTGCCAGGTGCCTACGTTGCGCGCCTGATCGTGGGCGATGACTCGACGGACGTCACCTTCCGCATCAATCCGGATCCGCGCTCTGAGACGCCCATCGAAGGGCTTCAAGAGAAGTTTGATTTCCTCATCTCGGTACGTGACAAGCTCAGCGAGACCCATGATGCCATCAAGCAGATCCGTTCGCTGAGGGATCAGGTCAATGATGTGCTCGATCGCGTGCCAGGGGATCATCCGGAAGCCGATTCGATCAAGGCCTACGCCGAGCGCATGCTCGAGGGCATGAAAGAGGTCGAAGAGGCGCTTTATCAAACCAAGAACCGCTCGGGCCAGGATCCCTTGAACTACCCCATCCGCCTCAACAACAAACTGGCGGCTGTGGGCGGTGTGACGCGGGGCAATTTCCCGCCAACGGATCAGGCGTATGAAGTGCGAGACGAACTCGTCCGTCAGATAGACGAATGGCTGACCAAACTCGCAGACATCACGTCCTACCAAATGAGCGAGTTCGAGACGATGATGGAGGCGCTGAAGCTTCCCGTCATCAAGATGGACAGTTGAGCCGCACGCCACGAATCGGACCGCGCACCGGTCCGGCTTGTCTTACTCGCCGAAATTGATTTCGGCGTTGGGGAGGGCGTCGCGCAGCCGCGCGACGCCCTCGTCCGTTACATTCGTCTGCCAGAGATACACGGACTCGAGGGCGCTTAAGTTGGCCAGATGCTCAAGTGCGGCGTCATCCACGCGGGTGCCGTAGAGGTTCAGCCTCGTCAGGTACTCGAGTCCCGCCAGATGGGCCAGTGTGCTGCCCGTAACCGCAGTACGCGACAGATCGACCGATGCCAGATGAGGGAAATCTCCCAGTCGCGTGACGTCGGCATCGCTCGCATTTCCTCCACTCAGATCCACGCTCACCACATGCTCCTTTATGCGGTCGGTGACCGCCATCTCATGTAACGGCGAACTGTCCTGCCCACTCCATTCGAGCAGCTGCATGTCCGCTGCTACGTAGGAAATCGTAACTCCCCAGTCTTTGATTTCAGCGATGGCGCTGCTGTCCGGCTGAGGCAAATCCAGAGCAAATACGCCGGTCAGGATGTCTCCCAACCCGTACAATCCCAGCAGATGCTCAATGGCCTCTGGTCGGGCAACCGCCGAAAATGGTTTCTCGAAACCAGCCCCGGAATCAACCCACCACCGAAGCAGCTCTACATCTGCGTGGGAGAGCGGTTTGGCATCGGGATAGGGAGGCATTGCCCGCGGATGCTCAATGGGGAGCACGATGCGTTGAATCAGCAAACTGGATTGGGCGTCTCCCCAAGTAATGAGAGGATCGTCTTCCGTGTCGGTCTCGTGGGCTGCGATGGCGTCGGCGGTGGCCAGATCGAGTCCGCCTTTCGTGCGTCCCTCACCGTGACAGGAGGTACAGTTGGTGCGCAGGATGGGCACAACGATGACTTCATAGACCGAAGACGTTTCCGGTTGTGACAGGTCAAATCGGGTTTCCAGGGTCGGCCAATCGCCAACGAGGGGCTTCAGCATACCCGGTGTATACTCGGCCGCGAACGCCTTCCCATGGGTCATTTCGCCGCCCAGGTGTCCGCCTACGATCAGGCTTCCAACAAGGAGGGTCCATGACGCACCTCGGAGGCCGCGGGTTGGTGCAGACACGTTTGCCAGCACCGTGCCGGCCGCCGCCAGCGGGATGACGAATCCCAGCACTCGGTGCCAGAATAGCGCGTCGGTGGGGTAGCCGCCCATCTGGATCAGCCACGATCCCGCGGCGGCGGCCGCGACGCCACCCCATCCGCCGAGGACCAATGCCGCCTGCTCGACACGTCCGGGTTGGTCCTCTTTTTGCCAGCGCCGGAACGCCGCAAGGAGACCGCCAAACAACAGGAAGCCGATGGGGAGGTGGACAATCGCTGGATGCTGACGAGCCATAAAGCGGGCCCACTCCGGCGCGCGACCGGCCGGATCAACGAACAGCAGAATCAACAACATGGCAGCCGAGGTGGCGGCTGCATTCCAAAGAGCGGAGCGAGTGGTCATCAGGCCAAAATCTCGTTTACGACGCGGCCGCTCACATCGGTAAGGCGGAAATCGCGTCCCTGGAAGGGGAAGGTGAGGCGCTCGTGATCGAACCCGAGCTGATGCAGGATGGTGGCCTGCAGGTCATGGACATGCACACGGCCACTTACAGGCTGGTAGCCGATTTCGTCGGTCTCACCATATGTGAATCCGCGTTTGACCCCGGCACCGGCCATCCACATGGTGTAGACGTCGGATTGGTGGTCACGGCCAACAAACGGATTGTCCTGTCCCGTCCGGTTCTCGAGCATCGGTGTCCGGCCGAATTCACCGCCCCAGATGACCAGCGTTTCGTCCAGAAGGCCACGCCGTTTCAGATCTGACAGCAAGGCGGTCATGGCCTGATCGGTTTCCTTGCAGCGCTCAACGAATCCGTGGGTCAGCGCTTCGCTTTCTCCGGCACCGTGGGAATCCCAGCCCCAGTGGAATAGCTGCACGAAACGCACGCCGCGTTCCACCAAGCGGCGAGCCAGAAGGCAGTTGTTGGCAAAAGAGACCTTCCCCGGCTCGACGCCGTATTCGGTCTGGATCGCCTCTGGCTCGGTATGGATGTCCATGGCCTCTGGGACGGACATCTGCATGCGGAATGCCAGTTCGTATTGCGAAATCCGGGTCAGGATTTCCGGATCCGGCGTCTCTTCGTACTGCTGACGATTGATCTCGTTGATGGCCTCGATGCTGCGTTGGCGCATATCGCGTGAGACGCCATCGGGATCGGACAAGAAAAGAACCGGGTCGCCGTCTGATCGGCACTGGACACCCTGGTACACCGTGGGAAGGAAGCCGCTGCCGTAGACCGACGCACCGGCACTGGGGGCTGCGGCACCCGAGATGAGTACGACGAAGCCCGGCAGGTTCTGATTTTCCGAGCCCAAGCCGTAGAGCGCCCATGAGCCAAGGGATGGGCGGCCCAATCGTGGACTTCCTGTGTACATGAAGAGCTGCGCCGGGGCATGGTTGAATTCATCCGTATGCATGGCCTTCAGGAAGGTCACGTCATCGACGATCCGCGAGAAGTTGGGCAGGTGGTTGGAGACCCAAGCCCCCGATTCACCATACTGCTTGAACGTGGCCTGCGGGCCCAGCAGCTTCGGAATGCCGCGGATGAACGCGAAACGCTTGCCCTCCAGCAGGGAAGGAGGAGTCTGTTGACCATCAAGGCGCTGGAGCAACGGCTTGTAGTCGAACAGCTCGTGCTGACTGGGGGCGCCGGCCATGTGCAGGAAGATCACGTGCTTCGCTTTCGCCGGAAAGTGCGGTGTTTTGGGCAGAAGCGGATCGTTTCCCAGCGGAGCGCCCGTTGCGAATGCGTCCAGCGCATCCGTCCCGGACGAGGCGCCCATCACAGGGCCCGGCCCCAAAATCGAAGACAGCGCTATCGAACCGACTCCGGCCGAGAACGATTTCAGGAAGTGCCTCCTGGTCTGAAGATGTGCCCAGCGCAGGCGGGCTTCGTCCTGGATACTCATGAGGATGCCGGGATCTCGGTACAGGGGTGGAGAGGACTCATTCTTTTGTCAGGAAGGCGTCGAGATTCAAGATGGCGTTGGCCACAACGGGTAGCGTTGTATCGTCTGCGAGGGAAGTCAATGTGGCCAGGGTGGCCTCCGATGGAGAACGTCCCAGGGCCATTTCGTAGCCGAATGCCACTTGATCGGCCGGATAGTCGGCAGCAAGCTCCATGCGGGCAGCCAGTGCTTGCGCAGCCTCCCAATACGCCGCGTCATTCAATGTGACCAGCGCCTGCAGCGGGGTGTTGGTCCTGATGCGGCGCGAGACGCAGAATTCCCTCGAGGGTGCATCAAAGGTCAACATCGAGGGGTAAGGCCCCGTGCGCCTGACGTAGGTATAGATGGCCCGGCGGTAGCGGTCAGGCCCTTCTGCCGTCACCCATTGCTGGCCATTGTAGGGGTTTTTCCATATACCCTCTGGCTGCGGGGGCATGACTGAAGGCCCACCTTGCTTGTTCGACAGCAAACCTGACACCGCGAGCGCTTGATCACGAATCTGCTCCGCACTCAGGCGGAATCTGGGTCCACGGGAGAGGAGGCGATTCCTGGGATCGATTTCAAGTGTTTGTGCTGTTGGCGTCGAAGCCTGGCGATACGTGGCCGACATGACCATTTCCTTCAGGATACCCTTCATACTCCACGCGTTGTCCTCCTGGAAGGAAACGGCCAGCCAGTCCAGCAATTCAGGATGGGAGGGCGCCAACCCGATGGTACCGAAGTCATCGGTGGACTCGACAATACCAGTACCGAAGAGCTGCTCCCAAAAACGATTCACGGTCACGCGAGCGGTTAGCGGATTGGCCTCGGAAACCAGCCATTGGGCAAAAGCCAACCGATCCATGGGTCCGTCCGCCTCGCCAAACAGGCTGGGGATGCCGCCTTCCACTGGATCAAGCTGAGAAAGAAAACTGCCTCGATCAAAAACGCGGGTTGCCCGTGCTTCGCCGTCCGCCAGTTCCTGCATGATGGGGGTCTGGATCGGATCCAGCGCAAAAAGCGCCTTGCGAAGCTCGCCTCGTTTGGTGCGCAGCTCTTCCGTAGAAGGATGCGCGTCGGCAAAACGATCGCGGATGAACGCTTCCTGATGTGGACTGCGATCCGAGGCAGGAATAGCTGCAATTCGCAGAATTTCATTCTTGGACGTATTCAGCAGGCGTCCGTTTACCTCCGGATCGTCCAACTGCGTCTCCCACTCGGCTTGGACGGCCTGCATTTCCGGCGTGGATACGAAGTCTATGAGCGCTGCCTTGGCGCTGGAGAGCTCCTCTTGCAATCGCTTGCCTTCTGCTTCGTGAGCCAACTCAAATTCGAGGAGGACCGGTTCTTCGCTGGGCTGATCCCAGTCGGCCGTATTGTTGAAGATGGCCAGAGAGGTGTAAAAGTCTTCCTGCACGAACGGATCATACGGATGTCCGTGGCACTGAACGCATCGCATGGTAGTCCCCTGAAAAACTTCCCATGTTGTACCCACCCGATCGATAACCTGGGCAAGTCGATGCTCCTCATCGTCCGTTCCGCCCTCCTCGTTCGTCATGGTATTCCGATTGAAAGCTGTAGCGATAAGCTGCTCAGTAGTCGGATCCGGCAGCAGGTCACCGGCCAGTTGCTCAATCGTAAAGGTGTCAAAAGGCATATCCGCATTGAAGGCCGCAATCAGCCAGTCCCGGTAGCGCCAGATGGAGCGGGCTCGGTCCGCTTCATATCCCTTGGAGTCGGCGTAGCGAGCCAGGTCTAGCCAGAGGGCTGTCCATCGTTCTCCGAAAGCCGAGTCAGCCAGCAGGTCATCTACCAACGACTCGAAATCGCCTTCTGAACACAAAGCGTCGACGCGCTCTGGCGAGGCTGGTAATCCGATCAGATCCAGGCTGACCCGTCTTGCGAGAACGTCACAGGACGCTTCGGGTGAAGGATTCAATCCGGTCGATTCCAATCGCTCACGGACGAAAGCATCGATAGGTGTAGGTGCTTCGACTTCCGGGATGACGGGACGCGTCGGCGGCACGTATGCCCAGTGCTGCTCCCAATCCGCGCCTTGGTCTATCCACCGCCGTATGAGATCGATTTCTTCTTCACTCAGTGGAGCATCATCCTTGGGCATGCGCTCCTGAGGGACCTCGTGCGAAATCTTGCGGACCATTGCACTGGCGCTGGCATTGCCCGGCACGATGGCAGGCTCGCCTGATTCTCCGCCGAGAAGTGCAAGATCCCGGAATTGCAGATTCAGATCTGCGCTGGTTTTGACCCCTCCGTGACAGGCAACACATCGCTCATTCAGGATGGGCCGGATCTCGGCATTGAAATCCACGTCTTGCCTGCCACAGCCGGCAAAAACAATCAGAATCAGAAAGTAGACGAAGGGGTAGCGCATGGCAAAGAATCGGGCCGCGCGCAGGGATAGTCAAGAAGGCGTTGTAGCTCAGGTTTTCCTATTCTTTCCTGAGCTCCACCAGAGGATACCATGAATCGCCGTCAATTTGTATCGACTTCCGCCCGTTCCGCGGCTGGCCTTGCCATCCTGCCCCATGCTCCGAGCTTCATCGTAAAACGTACCCTGTCGGATGAAATCATCGGACACGGCGACTTTCGCTACCGCGTGGATCGCGAGTGGGGAAATCTGGATCCGATGGCGCATCCGATAAAGAACTGCCACGAAATGGTCCAGGATCGATCCGGTCGGTTGATCATGATCACGGATCAGACGAAGAACAACATCCTTGTCTACGATCGCAGCGGAAAGCTGCTCGACGCCTGGGGCACTTCGTTTCCGTATGGTCACGGACTCACATTGTCCGACGAAGGTGACGCAGAATACCTCTGGATCTGCGACAACGGGTTTGACGGGAATGCCCAGGTGGTAAAGACAACGCTGGATGGCCGTGAGGTCATGCGCTTGGCATCACCAAAGGATCTGGGGATCTACTCTGAAGGTGACAATTTCTATCCGACCGAAACCGCGGTGGGACCCAACGGGGATGTATATGTGGCCGATGGATACGGGTCGCAGTGGATTCTGCAGTATGCGTCAGATGGCACCTTTATCCGAAAGTTCGGGGGACGAGGAGACGGAGACGCCGAATTCTCCACGGCGCATGGGGTATGCGTCGATACCCGCGGTAACGGCGAACCCTCTTTGGTCTGTACGTCTCGGGGACATAATGCGTTCAAGCGCTTTTCGATGGCGGGCGAATACATCGAGACCCTGTTTTTGCCGGGAGCATTCGTTTGCCGTGCCGTCATCGACGACGATATGCTCTACTCTGGAGTGTGTTGGTCACGTCTGCGCTATCTCAATCAGACACCGGACTCCGGGTTTGTCACTATTCTGGATGGATCCGGCAGGGTCGTATCCAATCCCGGAGGAACGGCGCCTGAATACCACGATGGGCAGCTTCAGCTGATGCTGCAACAAGAGTCCATCTTCAATCACTGCCACGATGTGTGCGTGGACCAAGACAAGAACCTCTATGTCTGCCAGTGGAATGCCAATCAGACGTATCCCATTCGTCTGGAGCGCGTGTAGTTTTTTGTTGCTCGCCCTGCTTTTCGTTGGATGCGGAAAATCATCACGTCCCGACCAAGCACCGTCTGAACCGGTGGCCCCGCCCACGGAAATCCGGCTGCTGACGGGTTCAATTACACCAGCAGAGTCAGGCTGGACCTTGACGTCGTGCGATCAATCCACCACGTGGAGCATCCTGGACCCTGTCCGCAATCTGGACAATGCGCTTGGATTTGCGTCGATTTATGCGAAAGGGTCCAATGAAGCCGGTTGGGCCATTGAACACGTGAATTACCTTCCTTTCGAAGGATTTGACTGCCAATTTGATTGGGAGGGGGTGCTCTGGCGCGCGGCTGGAAATGAGCCCTTCTGGATGGCTGAATTGATGGAGGATGGTTTGTCCATCCGTCTCCCGGGGTCAGAAATGTGGGCGATTCCCGTGGAGGTTGCTGAGGGACCCGTTTTCACGGGCCAAGGCATTATGCTTCGATTCACCGATGAAGCCTGTGCGGATACCATGGTGGATACCTTGTACGGCTGGAAAACTGAACTATCCGTTGGCGAGGACACGTACGTCGGGTGCGGTTTTGAAGGCATGGCATCCCAACCTGTCGGGCCATGACCGCACCACAAGAACACGTGTTTACCTGCCCTTACTGCTGGGAGGAGATCTCCATGATCCTTGAGCCCAGGTTGG
>CALIKL010000055.1 GCA_938018055.1 uncultured bacterium | reverse complement strand
CGCGTCGTTATTTCTGCGTCCCGGGTAGGGACCGTACAATCCGAAGATTACGAGTTCATCGTGACCAGGAACTCGTCGTTCTTCTTCGTGCCGCGCATCTTGTCGAGCAGGAAGTTCATGGCGTCGATCGGACTCATATCCGCGAGCAACTTCCGCAGGATCCAGATCCGCTTGAGTTTGGCTTCAGGGATTAGAAGCTCTTCGCGACGCGTGCCCGACTTCACGATGTGGATGGCCGGGAAGATGCGGCGGTCGGCCAGCTCGCGATCAAGTACGATCTCCGAGTTACCCGTTCCTTTGAACTCCTCGAAGATGACTTCGTCCATGCGGCTTCCCGTATCGATGAGGGCTGTACCGATGATGGTCAGCGAGCCCCCTTCCTCGATATTGCGGGCCGCGCCGAAGAAGCGTTTCGGGCCGCGCAGTGCGCCGGCCTCCATACCACCGGAAAGGGTTTTTCCGGTCGACGTGGTCACGGCGTTATGTGCGCGGGCCAGACGCGTGATGGAGTCGAGCAGGATGACCACATCCTGACCGGCTTCCACGAGGCGCTTGGCTTTCTGCAGCACGATATCGGCTACCTCAACGTGCTTCTCGGGGTCCTGATCGAACGTCGAGGCGATGACTTCACCTTGCACGTGCCGGCGCATGTCGGTGACCTCTTCCGGGCGCTCGTCCACCAGCAGGATCAGCAGGTGACACTCGGGATGATTGGTCGTGACCGCGTTGGCAATCTTCTGCAGAAGGATCGTCTTACCCGTTTTCGGCTGAGCTACGATCAGCGCGCGCTGTCCCTTTCCGATAGGCGAGAAGAGGTCCATGACGCGTGTGGAGTACTCGCCTCCGAGTGTTTGCAGTACGAGCTGCTCTTCGGGGTAGTACGGCGTCAGGTAGTCGAAGCTTGGCCGCTCGTCGATTTCGCCGGGGGCGCGACCGTTGATCGAGTTGACCTGGATGAGCGCGAAGTAGCGCTCTCCTTCTTTCGGCGGACGGATTTCCCCATCAACCGTATCCCCCATTTTCAGGGCGAAGCGTTTGATTTGCGACGGTGAAACGTAAATGTCGTCCGGGCTGGGCAGATAATTGAATTCTGCGCTTCGTAGGAAGCCGTATCCATCGGGGAGGATCTGTAGGACACCGATCTTGCGGATCATGCCATCGAGCTCAACCTCTTTTGGATTGTACTCTTGCATGTACTCGGGCTGATCGGCGTAAACCTGTTTGCGACGCTCTTCACGTGCTTCCCGGTTACGATCCCGGCGGCTGCGACGACCTCCGTCGCGCTCATTGTGCCGATCCTGATTACCGTCACGGTTTCCATCGCGATTGCGGTCCCGATTTCCGTCCCGACCCCCATCACCATTACGGTCCCGATTCCGATCGCGATTCCTGTCGCCACGTTCGTTGTTGTCGTCGTGCTTGCCGCGACGGTCGCCGTCGTTGCCCCGACCGCGTCCGCGGTTGTCATCTTTGCGGCCCCGACCTCGATTGCGGTCGCGGTTTCTGTCGCCACCGCGATCATTTCCGCGATCGTTTCCGTCATCACCACCATCGCGACCCCGACGCGAACGCCGGTTATCATTGCCGCCTTCGGCATCATCACGATCCGAGCGTTCATCACGACTCTGGCGACCTCTACCGGACTTTTCGTCCCGTTCGTTGGCTGCTTCGTCTTTGTCGCGGCGACCCCGGCGACCCCGGCCACCAGATTCGTCATCCGATTTCTGGTTGCGTCGACGCTGCTCTCCGTCGCCTTCTTCGCTCTTGCCCTTCGCGGAGCCCTTGGGGGATTCCTTGGCAGCGTCTTTTTTCTCTGCCTGATCCTCACGCCGCCGCCGATTGGATCCGGCGGCCGCTTCGGCCTTGGCTTCAAGAATGAGATAGATAAGGTCCTGTTTGCGCATGGCAGAAAACCCACCCAGGTTCATCTGCTTGGCAATCTGTTTCAGTTCAGGAAGCTTCTTGTCCTGAAGTTCAGCAATTTTCATGGATTGGAATGGCGGCCCGCGACTGGGTTGACGCAGAGAACGCGTCGTCAGGGAATGATGGACAGGAGGTCCGGGAGAAATGCCTCACGCGTACAGGTCAGGCAGAATTACCTCGATCAATCGAGAGCCGTTCGATTAGGGAAAGAAATTGAAATAGGTCAAGGGTGGCGGAGGGTCCGCCGGAAAGACAGGATCAGGGCCCGGAAAGGAATTGGGCAGATCCAAATGCAACCTGCGGACAGCCAAAATTGTCGACGCAAGTCACGTAATTGCCTCAAGATAGCTCATTTACAGCGAAAAACAAGCAAGGTTCAGTCTCTCACCGGAAGTTTGCGTGAACCCGCACCTCCTGGAATAAGCCATTCCAAGGCACTAGCGGCTACTAGATAGGATCCCCCGATGAAGGTGAAGGATGCCTGCGATAGCGCACGAGAGAGTGCTTCCTCCACCGAGTCATGCTTTTGGATTGGACCATTCCATCCACTCTCGATCAAGGCCCTTTCCGTTGCCGCGGCACGTTGCCCTCGAGCTCCCGCCGTTCCAACGGCTTCCACGTTCACCCGTCCAGGAAGGATTTCTTCTACGGTGCGGGCCAACCAGGTGCCGAATTGTCCGAGTTCTTTGTCAGCCAGAAACCCCAACACGACACGTACAGCTCCTTCATCGCGATCCGATCTGCTCACTGTCGCAATAAAGGTTGAAAGCGCCGCTTGGAGAGCATCTTCGTTATGGCAGACATCTACCATGGTCGTTTCATTGACCCAATCCTGGCGCCCTCGCAACCCGCTGAGCTCGCCAAGGCGATAAAAGCCGTCCTTGACGGTTGTTTCAGGCACAAGAGGGGCATGTAGCAGGTCCAGAGCCTGCAAGGCCAACAGGGCATTGATCCGCTGGTGGGGCGCGTCGATCGAGAGCTGGACGCCCGAAACAGACCGCTTCGATGTGCGCAGGGTGAAAGGTGCGCCCGTCTCTTGGGTCTGAACGGGTTCTATAACGTCGGTGCCAATTTCCCGCAGCGTTTCCAGAGCGGCTGCGCGCGCCTCGCCCTCCAACGGACCAAGGACAAAAGGCCGCCCTGGCCTTGCAATGGCCGCTTTTTCCCGTGCGACATCGGAAAGGGTGGGGCCCAAAAGGTGCATATGGTCCCTGCCTACAGACGTCAGGATGCCCACAGAAGCGTCGAGCACATTGGCCGCGTCGAGGCGACCACCCAAACCGATCTCCACAACCCACCGCTCCGCGCCCTGATCGGCAAACCAGGCGAAAGACAAGGCGAGGGTTGCCTCGAAGAAGCTGGGTTTTACCCGATCGAACAGGGACTCCCAGTTTTCAAATGTCTCGGCCAGCCATTCCTCGGAAGGCTCAATCCCGTCGACCCGCATGCGTTCACCGACCCACAAAAGGTGTGGCGAGGTGTGGAGTCCTGTTCGCACACCGGCCGCCGTCGAAAGGGCGGCCAACATGGAGGCCGTAGATCCTTTTCCATTGGTCCCTGCTACAAGAATGATTTCACGATCCCGCTCCGGATGTCCCATTCCGGCGAGTAGGGCACGAATGCGATCGAGTCCGGGTTTGAGCGCCACGTCTCCACTGGTAGCAAACGCTGGCATGGCCAGAAGCCGCTTCACGGCCGCTGAGAACGAATCAGTCATCGTCTTCGGCCGTCAGAATCTGGATGAGCCGGCTTCCTTCGGGTTGATGGCGAATGGATACGAGGATGGTATCCGCAGGCAGCAGGGATTCGACGTGTTGTGGCCACTCGATCAGGCAGATGCCATCTGCTCCCAAATAAGTGTGCGCCCCGCTGCGTTCCAGCTCTTCGGCGTTTTCCAGGCGGTAGCAATCGAGATGAAAGATGGGCAGGCCACTTCCGCGGTACTCCTGGGCGATCGTGAACGTTGGGCTGGATACCTGATCAGGATCCACACCCTGCGACTGGGCGATACCCTTCGCGAAATGCGTTTTGCCCGCTCCCAGATCTCCCACCAGGCCAACAACGGCACCTGTCCTTAATCGGGATCCCAGGATGTTGCCTGCTTCGATGGTTTCCTCCACGCAATGACTAACCAATTCGGTCATGACCTCATCCCCCTGCACGCGGTCTTAGCGTCATCACGGGAAGAATCATTTCTTCCATGGAGATACCGCCGTGCTGCATGGTATCCCGGTATTTGTTCTGATACCGGTTGTAGTTGGTCGGGTAAACGAAATAATAGTCTTCCTTTGCAATGATGAAGTTGGTATTCCGGTGGTCCGCCGGCAGTCCGAAGGTAGCGGGGTTTCTTACGAATACCGCATGGCGGTCATCACACTTGAGGCTCTTGCCGTATTTGTAGCGTAGCGCCGTGGAGGTTTCCCGGTCGCCTATGACTTTCGTGTCGTGCAGGCTTCGAATTGCCCCGTGGTCGGTGGTGACGACAATCGTGCAATCGGTCTCGGCCAATTGCTGAAACGCCTGGAAGAGCCAAGAATGTTCAAACCAGGTCCGGGTCAGAGCGCGGTAGGCGCGTTCGTCAGGAGCTATTTCTTTCAGGACGGCCGAATCCGAACGACTGTGTGCCAGGATGTCTACAAAGTTGACGACCACGGCACTCAGGTCGCTCTGCAGGAGATCATGCACCGAGGCCTGGAATTCGCGTCCATCTTTGGTGCCGATGAGCTTATCGTAGCGCACCCGGGCCTTGATATGGCGCCTGGTCAGAAGGTCGTTCAGGAACTGCTCTTCATTCCGGTTTCTACTGTGCTCGTCATCTTCGCCTTGTGCCCAGATGCGCGGGTAGGTTTCGGCCAGGTCCTTGGGAAGCAGGCCCGAAAAAATCGCATTACGCGAGTACGGTGTAGCCGTGGGGAGGATGGAATAATGGTAGTCACGCTCAAGGGTATAAAGCGGTGCGAGCAGGCGCTCGAATTCCAGCCACTGGTCCCAGCGCATGCAGTCGATGACAAAGAAGATGACAGGTTTGTCGCCTTTCAGCTCGGGAAGCACCCATTGTGGAATTACTTCGTGCGACAACGCAGGGCGATCTTCATCAGGCGCGCTGTCCACGTTGGCAATCCAATCCGGGTAGGCTCTCTCCACATATTTGGAAAAGGAACGATTGGCTTCAGATGCCTGATCCTCAAATACTTGCCGGACTCCTTCGTCCGAGTCGAGCTCTACATCGTATCGGATGAGCCGCTGGTAGATTTCTACCCACTCTTCGTGACTCATGGGATTCATGAGCGCTGCCGTGATCTGACCAAACGACTGGAGGTAGTTCTCGGATGCCTTTTCCGATTCGATCCGGCGTCCATCCAGAATGCGCTTGCACGTGAGTAGTACCTGGCTGGGATTGACGGGCTTGGTCAGGTAATCGCTGATCTTACCGCCGAGCGCTTCCTCCATGATGCGCTCTTCTTCACTCTTCGTAATCATCACGACGGGCATTTCAGAACTGATTTCCTTGATCGCCGACAGCGTATCCAGTCCGCCCATCCCGGGCATTTGCTCATCGAGGAGCACAAGATCGCATCCTCCGGCGCGCACATGCTCAATGGCATCTGTCCCGTTTGTGACGCTGGTGACCTGGTACCCGCGGGATTCCAGGAAAAGGATGTGGGGCTTCAGGAGATCAATCTCATCGTCTGCCCAGAGAATGCGGGAATGCGTTGCCATTCGGTTCCGTGATTCGTCCTCAGATTGGGGAATTGGTAACGAGAGTCGGAGTATCGAACGGTCTTGTGGAAAGGACCCGGTATACCCATCCTCGCGGCCTTTGTTCAAGGTATGAATCGGGAGTGACCATGCTTTGGTAGATGATCGCCCAATCAAGGAACGCCTCTCGAACACGAACGGTATCACTACCTCACACCTCATCAAGACTCCATCGCAATGACGTCCCGTACTCTTGACGCTGTCAATAAGCAGATCCAGGCCGAATTCCAGTCGGCCTACATTTATCTCGCCATGTCTGCCCGTTTCGAGGACATGAAGATGAGCGGTGCTGCCAATTGGATGCGGATCCAGTGGCAGGAGGAGACGGCTCACGCGATGAAGCTTTACGATCACTTGATCCGCCGGGGGCAGGCTCCGGTTTTACAAACCCTGGACGCTCCGAAAGTGACATTTGACTCGGCATTGGACGCCTTCGAACAGGTCCTGGCGCACGAGCAACATGTGACGAAGCTGATCCATGAGCTTTACGAGGTTGCCTTCGAAGAGAAGGATTACGCGCTCCAGACGTTGATGCACTGGTTCATCGACGAGCAGGTAGAAGAAGAAGAAAACGCGGAGGCAATCATCGACAGCTTGCGCTTGGCTGGGGAAAGCGGACAGGGTCTGTTCCTGGTTGATCGCGAGCTTGGTCAGCGCGTTCCCGAAGAGGAAGCGGAATAATCATGATCTGCTTGAAACGCTTTTCGGTTCTTTTGTACCGATGAATTAACCATATGGTTAAAACGTATGGTTGATATTTGTACTACGTTGATTCTGAGTACCACGCGAAGATGGATCGCCTTCGGAATCCGATGAACCGTGGTGTAAAAACATTCTCCTGATTCCCAGGCCATGACCGGCATTGATCTAGGAAACGAAACCGAAAACAGCATTTTCGAAGCGGCGCTGGATGTGTTCTCCCGCAAGGGCAAGCACGGTGCACGCATGCAGGAGATCGCGGATACGGCAGGGATCAACAAGGCCATGCTGCACTACTACTTCCGCAGCAAGGATCTGCTCTATGAGTCCGTGTTGGGTCATGTTGCCCATCATTTCTTCTCGGCCTTGGAAGATGCCATGTCCCGTCCAGGACCATTCACAGATGTTCTGGGCCAGATGGTCGGTGTCTACCTGGATATGCACGCGGCCAATCCAGCAGTCGCTCGTCTGTGGATTCAAGAAAATCTCAACGGCGCTCCGGTAGCAGAACGCATTTTGAAACAACGAAAGCAATCTGGAGCCCCAGGCCCGCACAGGCTGATGAGGCGCATTGAACAGGCGGTTGATGCCGGTGAAATCAAACCCACTGAGCCTATACAGCTGATGATTACGGTGCTCGGCATGACGGTCATGTCCTTCATTAGTCAACCTACCATGAAAACGCTCGATCCTGCTGCAATGGCCGACCAAGCCGCATTCCTGAAACGTCGCAAAAAACACATTGTGGAGGTGCTCACGCATGGTTTGGCCAGCTGACACAATCCTCCCCCGATCTCTTGCTGCATCGCTGGGGGTACTCATGGCAAGTCTGCTGTGGCAGGGCTGTGCGATGACACCGGCAGTGCCGGTACAGGATTCAGCGGATTCCCTTCCAGAGACGTACGACACGTCGCGCTTCGACTACGAGGCCAAAGACGGGTCATCCGAGACTACCGTGTCCACAGGATCCTCACTTGGCTCGGAACGCGTTGCGACGTAACATGGCGGCCCTGAAAAGGCCCCGAGACCTCCATGCTGACCTACAATAGCAACTTTGACACCCCAACGGACTTCGACCAGATGTTCGGTCGCAGCGCCCCACTGGTTCTCGAAGTGGGATTCGGCGATGGGCGCTATCTCGAGCATTTGGCCCAGGCGCACCCGGAGTGGAATCTCATTGGTGCAGAGGTTTCCCTGGGATCAGTCTGGCGCGCCTACCGGCGCATGAAGCGTTGTGGCGCCGCTCATGTCAGCCTCTATAAGGGAAGTGGTCGTTTCGTGGTACGCGACGTTATGCCCGAGCAAAAGCTGCACCGGGTGTATGTCAACTTTCCCGATCCCTGGCCACGAAAGAAGCACCTGAAGAACCGTCTGCTGCAGGCACCCTTTTTCCAGATCCTGTCCAGTCGGCTCGAGCCGGGCGGGGATCTTCTTTTGACCACCGATCACCCTGAATACTTTGCCTTCTCGGTCGAGCAAGGCAAGGCCTCGGGATGCTTCGACGTCGAGGAGGGAACGCCACCCCCTGCCACGCTCAAAACCAAGTATGCGATGAAGTGGCTTGAGCAGGACAAGCCCATTTACCACGCCCGATTTACCGTCAACAAGGTCGCGGACGCTCCCGAGCCGCGGAATACGCAGATTCCCATGCAACATGCCATCCTGGACGGAAATCTGTCCGACGTCAGCTCATTTGAAAAGCAGGTTCGCCCATTCGACGGTGGCCATGCCATCATTCTCGAAGCCTATCGGGACCTCTCGAGTGACGGGCTGCTTTTCAAGGCGGTCAGCGAAGAGCCGGATCTGCGTCAGGAACTGATGATCCAGGCCTGGCCACATGAGGATGGCGGGGTGTTGGTAAGCCTGCAACCATTCGGTAATCCCATGACGACAAAAGGTGTCCGCGAAGCGGTCATGGCCGTCTCAGATTGGTTGGTTGGCCAAGGGCTCACGCTGCGCAAGGCCTGGGTCTAGGTCACCCTTCGTTGCGCTGCCGGTTGCGACGCCACGCATTGAATCCATTCGTTGAGACACCTGTAGACGCCGGACCGGATGCCGCATGTTTGTGCATATCGGCGTAGAGCGCGGCTGCTACGGCCAGATCTTCCTTGAGGGTTTCGTCCGACATCGTGAGTTGATCGGCACTGAAATGGTCTTCCACAAAATGGGTGGAGAATCGTCCACTGGTAAAGGCCGCGTGAGTCATTACGAAGCGACAGAACCCGATCGTAGTGGGCACGCCAGAGACGCCATACTCGTCCAGTGCGCGGACCATGCGGGCAATGGCTTGCTCGCGTGAAGCTGCCCACACCGTCAGCTTCGAAATCATGGGATCGTAGTACAGAGAAATCACCGAGCCTTCTTCGACGCCGCTGTCTACCCGTACGCCCGGACCCGACGGCGGATCGTGTGCAACCAAAGTGCCAGGCCCCGGCATGAATCCCGAGGAGGGATCTTCCGCGTAGATTCGGCACTCGATGGCATGACCATGTATGCTGACATCTTCTTGGTCGTAAGCCAGTGGATGGCCCTCAGCGACCCGGATCTGCTGCTCAACCAGATCCAGTCCAGTGATACATTCGGTCACGGGGTGTTCGACCTGAAGGCGTGTGTTCATCTCCATGAAGTAGAACTGCATGTCTTTGTCGAGCAGGAATTCAACCGTGCCCGCGCCAACATAGTCGCAGGATCTGGCAGCACGTACGGCTGCATCTCCCATGGCTTCACGAATCTCGGGCGAGAGGACGCAGGAAGGCGCCTCTTCAACCACTTTCTGGTGGCGACGCTGTATGGAGCACTCCCGCTCGAACAGGTGAACAACACTTCCGTGCATATCCGCCATGATCTGGAATTCGATGTGGCGGGGCTCCTCGATGTATTTCTCGATGAACACGCGCCCATCACCAAAAGCAGATTGCGCTTCGCTGGAGGCGGTCTTCAAGGCCGACTCAAAATCCTTTGCGCTGCGGACGATGCGCATGCCTTTTCCGCCACCCCCGGCTGCAGCTTTGATCAGAACCGGGAAGCCGATCTCGGCGGCTTTGGCCGCTGCCTCTTCGGCATCCGATATGGCGTCGATGGTCCCGGGAGCCACGGGTACGCCCGCTTTCTCCATGAGGGCACGCGCAGCGGTTTTGTCCCCCATGGCCTGGATGGCAGCTGGCGTGGGTCCGATGAACACGATTTCGGCATCCGAGCAGGACTGGGCGAAAACGTGATTTTCGGACATAAAACCGTAACCCGGATGAACGGCGTCAGCTCCGCAGTCTTTGGCGACCTGCAAGATGGTGTCGGCCAGCAAATAGGATTCCGCCGAGGGAGCAGGGCCAATGTGAAAGGCTTCATCCGCCATGCGGACATGCAGTGAAGTCGCATCCGCATCTGAATACACGGCCACGGTCCGGATACCCAGCTCCTGGCAGGTGCGCATGATGCGGACGGCGATTTCTCCCCGGTTGGCGATCAGAACTTTAGAGATCTGGCGGATTCCTGCCATTTCTGCATGAACGGGCCGGTTGGCACGAAATTGGTGACGTGTCAGACCAGAATCGAAGATTCTGCTCGGAAATCAGTGGTTTGGGACTGCCGCTTCGCGCAACTTCCTTTGGAGCTGCCTTGGGAAACCCAAGATAGGGGTTAGCGAAGCTGCCCGATAGTAGATTTCCATTGTAATCCTGCAAAAATGACCTCACACGGGCTTGCCTCAGGACTTCTATAAAACGCTGGGTGTAGACGAGAAAGCAGATGCGACAGCCATCAAGAAGGCGTATCGTAAGCTCGCTCGTGAACTCCATCCAGACCGTAATCCGGACGATGCCTCGGCCGAGGAACGGTTTAAGGAAGTCCAGCACGCCTACGAGACGCTCTCCGATCCAGCCAAGCGTAAGCAATATGACCGGATGAAACGCTTTGGTGGCATGGGGGGCGCATCGCCCTTCGAATCACGCTCTGGCTTCCGCTACCGCCAGAAACCCGACGGCACCTTTGAGCGCGTGCAACCCGAGTTTGATGCCGGGGCAGGGTTTTCGGACATATTCGAGCGCTTTTTTGGCGGCTCTGCGCCCGGAATGGGTGGAAATCCTGCAGGACAGGGCCGATCACGGCGTCAAGCTGACCCAAAAGCCTACGACCGAAACCGGACGGTTCGAATTGCCTTTGACCGGATGCTCAAAGGAGGTAAGATCAGTTTCACGCTCGATGGTGAAAAGATCTCCATCCCATTCCCTAAAGGCGTTAAGGACGGCCATAAGGTCCGTATTCGGGGTAAAGGTAGACCCATCCCTAATGGGGGACATGGTAATCTCTTGGTAACACTCCGCGTAGAGGAAGATGATCAGTTCCTCCGCAAAGGATCCGCCATCCACACTCATTTGCGGGTATCGGTATTTGATGCCTTGTTGGGGGCCTCGACGCATATCGATTCGCCCCACGGTAAGCGGCTCAAACTCACCATTCCGGAGGGATCTAAGCCGGGTGATCGACTTCGCATCAAAGGTCACGGTGTACCCTCTGATAGCGATACGGGAGACCTCATCGTACATCTGGACATCTTTCTTCCGGAAACGTTGACGCAAGAACAGAAAGAGCTCATCCGGCAGATCCGGGATTCGAACGAATCCTGATCTCGAATTCGCCTGAAAGGCCTTTATTCGAGAGGGCAGCGGTCGATAATGAGGACGGATGCGTACGCTCTTTCCACATAACACCTTTTTTGCCCATCGCGCCCGGAAACGAGGATTTCTGGGGCTGATTATCGGGTTCGTCATCCTGAGTACGAGCGTGGAAGTTCGCGCTCAGACGGACTGGTAGACTGCCGTCGGCGGACCGTATGGCGGCACGACGGTTTGGGACCTGGAGCGATTGGCCGATGGCTCGATCCTCGCTGCCACGTCGAACGGTGTGCACCGCAGCCTCGACAACGGATATACATGGACGGCATACAGCCAAGGACTGACCACCTTCGATGTTCGGGACATCCTCATCGATTCGTCTGGGCTGGTGCGTGTTGCGACGTTTGGCCACGGGCTATTCAGTCGTGGAGCCCTCAATGCTGAGTGGATCCCTGCTGGCTTGCCGAATACGTACACGACGAGCCTTCTGGAACTCGAACAGAATGTTTTGCTCGCCGGAGCCCTGGGCTTCGTCTATCGCAGTGATGATGGGGGATCAACCTGGTCTACCCGGTCGATGGATGAGACAGCGAAGCCGAAACGGTTTTGGCGTTGGCATCGGAGGCGAAAGGAGTGAAATGGTTCTTCATGGTGTCACCATGTGTCTGGTGAATCGTCTTCGGATGAATAGCGTCTCTGGGGCGAGACACTGCCTTGATCGGGGCAAATCGCGTTCCGAGCCGGGCATTCATCACCCGTTTTTCGCTTCATCCGTCGCCTGCCAGGGCTGAACCGTATCCCGATGAGCCGAACGCACACCGCTGTCATGGGTCGGTTAAACAGATGTTAAGTTGAACGACCACATTGCGAATCGGCTTGCGCCCATTGCGCCCACTGTCGTATACTCGCCCCACTTCCATCAAGAACGACCGAGGGACAGGCCCGTTGACGTCGTAGCAACCGGGAGCCCGATAGGGACCAAAGGTGCTAAATCCTGCTCGATACGAGGCAGATGGGAAGGCAAAACAAAGCCCAGCTTTGTTGAGACCCTCCCAGAGCCACAGAGCCTGCGAGGGCTTTTTTGTATCAGGGGGAGATGGAGAACGAAGCTAGTATGCAGCTCATCACCCTTCAAGGTGACAAGACCGTTCTCCAGCACAGCTCATCGGGGAACGGTATCTGCGGCAGGCGGGCCCTTCAGTGGCCACGGATGGAAGGACGATAATCAACCATCCAACAGCTGCCTCGCAGCCTACACGCATGCATCCGCAGACCCGACTCACGCTGGCTGGCCAGTCGACCGATTCGACCTTCAACAGCGTTTCCCTTCCTATTTACCAGTCGGCCATTTTCCGCTTCAACGCGGACGGAACGAAACCAGAGTACGATTACAGCCGAAGCGGGAATCCCACCCGAACGGCCCTGGAGCAAACGCTGGCAGACCTTGAAGGAGGGGCCGGCGCGGTATGCGTTGGCAGTGGTATGGCTGCAGTCGCGTCGGTGCTTTCGCTCTATCCGGTCGGAAGCCACATCATCTGCTCGCATGATTGCTACGGCGGGACGGAGCGCCTCCTTTCCTGGTGGCAGCGCCAGGGAAAGATTGAGGTGTCCTATGTGGATCTGACCGATCCGCTGCAGCTGGCATTGCACATAAAGCCGTCCACGCGAGCGCTCTGGGTGGAAACCCCGTCGAACCCGCTGCTGCGCATCACGGACCTGTACCGGGTGGGCTCCATCGCCAAGGATGCAGGCATCGATTTCATTGTCGATAACACCTTCCTGACGCCTTTGCTGCAACGTCCGATCGATTTTGGAGCCGACTACGTCGTGCACTCGACGACCAAGTATCTGAACGGTCACTCGGACGTCGTCGGGGGTGCGATCATCGCCGCGACGGAAGAAGGGCGCGAAGCGGTCCAATTTGCTGCGAATGCGCAGGGTGCGACGGCCGTGCCGTTCGACAGCTGGTTGATCCTGCGTGGGTTGAAGACGCTTCCTATCCGTTTGCGTCAGCACCAGGAAAATGCCGATGCCGTCGCGCGCTACCTGGCATCGCACCACGCTGTGGAAGAGGTTTACTACCCCGGTCTGTCCAGCCACGAAGGATACGACACGGCCGCTCGGCAACAGGCTGGATTCGGGGGTATGCTCTCGTTCCGGGTTCGCAAAGGATTTCCGGTCGCCCGCCTGTTGGCTGCTACACGTGTGTTCACGTTGGCTGAATCGCTGGGTGGCGTCGAGTCGCTTATCGAACAGCCAGCCACGATGAGTCACGCGTCCATGCGATCCCAGGCACGAGAAGCAGCAGGAATTACCGAAGAAGTGATTCGTCTGTCCGTAGGTATTGAGTTCGTGGACGATCTGATTACCGACCTGGAGCAGGCCTTTGATGCGGCTGTTCGGCCGGAGGGCGCAACACCCCTAACCAATGGGCGTCTCGCTTCGAAGGGATCATCAAAGGGGGTGGCAGTCCATGGCTGAAGCCGCTTGTTTCGAGCTCGGTGACTTTACACTCGAGTCCGGAGCCGTCCTCCCCGAAACGCGTCTAGCGTATCGGACGTGGGGCGCGCTTAATGAGTGCCGCGACAACGCGGTGGTGGTCTTTCATTCCCTGACGGGTGATGCCGACATCACGACGTGGTGGTCCGGCTTGTTCGGGTCGGGAAAAGCGATCGATCCCGATCGTCATTTCGTGATCTGTGCAAACCTTCTGGGATCGTGCTACGGCAGTACGGGACCCACCTCTATCAATCCTGAGACGGGACGGCCTTGGCAGGCGGCTTTTCCGGATGTGACCGTGCGCGACAATGTGCGCGCACAGCAGGAGCTGTGCGCGCACCTCGGTGTAGAGCGCATCGACATGGTGATCGGGGGATCGCTCGGTGGCATGCTGGCGCTTCAGTGGGCCTTGTGGGATCCGTCGGTTCGTCGGGTAGTGGCCGTGGCCACCTCAGCAGCCCATTCGGCGTGGTGCATTGCCTGGAGTGAGTCCCAGCGCCAAGCTATTTACGCGGATCCGGAGTGGAATGATGGATTCTATGCCCCTGATCGTCCGCCTGCAGCCGGGTTGGCTGCTGCGCGCATGATGGCCATGCTATCCTATCGCAATCCGGCCTCATTCGAGCAACGTTTTGGCCGCACTCCGGCGCATGTCACGAGTGAGACCTCTGGCGCCCCGGACGTGCCGCCCGTGGGAGGCGCGCGAGCAACCTATTCGGTGCAGTCCTACTTGCACTACCAAGGACGCAAGCTGGTTGGACGATTCGACGCAAACAGTTACGTCTGTCTCACCCACATGGCAAACTCGCATGACCTGCGGCTCGACGCGACCACCTTCGGACGGGGAGCAGCAGCGCCGGAAGCTGAGGATGGAAAAAAAAGATCCAACCTTGAGCAACCTGTGCTTCTTGTGGGTATACCCTCTGATATCCTTTTTCCCATGGCCGAGATCGAGGCACTCGCAGCGCAGCTTAAGAGTGCTGAAGTAGCGACCCTTCCATCCCCGCACGGGCACGACGGCTTCCTCCTGGATGCAGATCGTCTGGGTGCCATCATCCAGGAATGGTCGGATAGACTCGATGCGCCAGCCGGCTCAAGACAACACGCGTCGTAGATATGCATATTGACCTGACAGGACAGATCATTCTAGTAACCGGGGCCAGCCGAGGTATTGGCCGCGAAATCGCCAAACAGCTTGGAGCATCCGGTGCTACGGTTGCTGTACACTACTCTTCGTCTTCGGATGAAGCCGTTGCGCTGTGCAAGGAGATCGGTGGCAAGAGCGAGGCATTCCGGGCAGATCTGTCCGACGCCTCCGAGGCTGACCGCCTGTTCCGCGATGTGGTCGGTGCGTACGGACGTGTGGATTGCCTGGTGAATAATGCCGGCATCGCCCTTCATTCTCCCATCGAAAGGGATCTGGATGACTGGGTTTCTGAGTGGGACAAGACCATGGACGTCAACACACGCGCGTCAGGAATCCTGACGCGCGCCGCCATTCCGCACTTCATCTCGAATGGCGGTGGACGCATCATCTATATCGCTTCGCGTGCTGCCTTCCGCGGCGATTCGGAAGATTACCTGGCCTACGCCGCTTCCAAAGGAGCCATGGTTTCATTGGCACGCTCCGTGGCAAGAGCCTACGGCAAGGACCACATCAAGGCTTTCACCATTGCTCCCGGATTCGTCCGTACAGCCATGGCTCAGGACGCTATCGACGCCTATGGAGAAGATTTCGTTTTGGGCGGCATTGCGCTCGATCGACTGACCGAGCCATCGGACGTCGCGCCGACCATTGTCCTGCTTGCCAGCGGCCTTTCCGACCACGCGACCGGATGTTCAATCGACATCAACGCTGCCAGTTATGTCCACTGACCCCAGACTGGAAACGGGTGCGCACCACCTTGTGAAGGTGCTCAAGTTCGGGGGAACGTCCGTCGGTTCGGCAGAAGCGCTCGGGCGCCTTGTAGGTATCGTGGCGGCCGAGTCACAGATGGCACGGCCAATTGTGGTTGTCTCGGCCCTTTCCGGAGTTACCGATTGGCTCCATGCACTTGAGGAAGAAGCGGAACCCAAGCGGCAGCAAGTACTGATGCGCAAAATTGCCAGACGTCATTTGGCTCTGTCGGGAGAAGTACTGGACCACGATCGGCACGCCGCTTATTTGAATCTCCTGTCAGACCGAATTGAAAACCTGCGTGATGTAATGCGTCGCAAGCCAGGTACTCTTCGATCACATGCCATTTGGGCCAGCGGCGAGGCGATGTCAGCTCCTCTTGTAGCTCTGTTGCTGCAGCAGCATGAGGTGAGCGCTCAGTGGGTGGATGCCCGCAAGCTGATTCACGTCGTGAAAAGTGCATCTGGATCTTGGGTGGTGGACCGAAACAAGACCCGCGCTCAGACGGAACGATGGTTTCATCAACTGTCGGCGGATACGTTGCCAGTGATTACAGGATTTCTGGGTGCCGATGATGACGGACGCGTCGTGACATTGGGACGTGGAGGGAGCGACTATTCCGCCTCCTTGATCGCCGAAGCCGTGGGTGCGTCAAAGTTTGATCGATGGACCGATGTGGATGGACTCTACACCGCCGATCCTCGTACGAACGAACAGGCCGGGCGTTTTTTGTACCTGCTCCTCGAGGACGCTACGACGTGGAATGAAGCGAATCAGCTGGGTATGCATGCGCATGCCTTTGAGCCAGTGCTTCACGCGTGCATTCCAGTTCATGTACGCTCGACACGCCAGCCACAGGGAGACGGTACGCTGATTCTGCCTGCGCACCTTCCCAAGCGGGTGGAGAAAGATGCCCGTGAGCTGATGGATCGCTCCAGAGCCGCAATGTAAACCGGTTTTCAGCTCGCGCCGCGATTGCACACTGAATTGAATTCGACCTAGATGAAACTGAACGTAGGCATTTTGGGCGCAACGGGCGCCGTGGGACAGAAATTCGTCCGACTTCTTGAGGATCACCCCTGGTTCACGGTCACGGCTGTAGCCGCCTCAGAGCGATCTGCAGGTAAGCGGTATCGGGATGCTGCACATTGGATTGAGCCTACACCCATGCCTGAAGGGGTGGCAGACCTGGAAGTGCAGCTCTGCGAGCCGGGATTGGATTGTGATCTGGTTTTTTCCGGCCTGGACAGTTCGGTGGCGGGAACGGTGGAGAAAGCCTTTGCCTCGGCTGGTTATCCGGTCATTTCCAATGCCAAGAATCACCGCATGGATGACGATGTGCCGTTGCTGATTCCGGAAGTGAATCCTGATCATGTAGACCTCATCCATCGCCAGACGTATTCGGATTCCGGATTCATCGTCACGAATCCTAACTGCGCCACAGTCGGATTGACCATGGCCCTCAAACCGATGCAAGACGCTTTTGGAATCGAAGCCGTTCACGTGACGACCATGCAGGCACTCTCCGGTGCGGGCTACCCCGGGGTGGCTTCCCTTGATGCAGTTGCCAATGTGGTACCCTATATCGGTGGGGAAGAGGACAAATTGGAAACGGAGCCACTACGCATCTTGGCAACACGTACGGGTGAGGGCCCCCATTCCTCGGTGACGTCCCTGTCCATTCCGATATCGGCGCAGTGCAACCGCGTTCCGGTGATCGATGGGCACATGGAGTGTGTTTCGGTCAAACTGGTTGGTTCTCCGTCACTTGTCGCGATCGAAAAGGCCATACGTGGATTCAGCTCTCCGGACGAAATTTCTGTGCTCCCCTCTTCCCCTGCGTCATGCCTCGAGGTCGACCATTCGGATTCAGCTCCTCAACCGCGCCGCGATGTTCATCGTGGCGACGGAATGACCGTTTCAGTCGGTCGCGTTAGATCCTGTCCGGTGTTCGATGCCCGGTTTGTGGTGCTCAGTCACAACACGATTCGGGGCGCCGCTGGTGGCGCGATCCTGAATGCGGAGCTGCTGGCTGCGCGCGGATTGCTGCCCCGCCGCTTGGCATAATGTGCGCTGCCTTGACGAGAGACCTCAGAAACGGTTCTCTACCGGGTACCACTTGGTAAAAAATCGTCGTAGAATCCCGCAGCGGGTATTCACGCCTTGCTGCGTTGTATTTTTGGCGTCTTCTTGTGGCCCTTTCATCTCGTTCGACTCCCAACACTACCATGCCAGAAAGTACCGATACCGCTCTCGCATTCATGGACCGCATGGTCCTGGGGCTGGCCCTGATTGATTGGGTTGAATTACTGGGTATCACCGTCGTTGTAACCCTGGTTCTGATGCTCGTGCGCCGTGTTTCCTTCGGGCGTTTCGCAGCGCTCGCCGAGCGAACAACCAACCGCGTCGATGACGTAATTGCAAAACTGCTGCACGGGATGCGAACCTGGTTTTTGTTGGTGGTTGCATTCTACTTGGCCGTGGAATTCATCGCGTCCGATGCCCCAGCAATTCCCTGGCTGCTTCGCGTGGTATTTGTCGGTTTCCTGGTCCAGATAGGCCTCTGGGGCAACGACTTGATAGGGGTCGCAACGGGCTGGTATGTGGAGGCGCGCGATGGTGACGAAAGCCAGATAACGGCAGCGCGCGCCATGGGCATGGTCGGTCGCCTCGTACTTTGGACCATCATTTTCCTGGCCTTGCTCGACAATTTCGGGGTCGATGTCACAGCGCTCGTTGCTGGCCTTGGTATTGGAGGTATTGCCATCGCTTTGGCCGTGCAGAATGTGCTGGCTGATCTGCTGGCGTATGTATCCATTATCGCTGATCGGCCCTTTGTTTTTGGCGACTTCCTGGTTGTGGGTGAGCATTCGGGTAGCGTAGAGCACATTGGCATAAAGACGACCCGCATTCGCAGCCTGAGTGGCGAACAAATCGTCTTTTCAAACAGCGACCTGCTGGGGAGCCGTGTTCGTAACTTCAAGCGCATGAACGAGCGTCGTGCCTTGTTTCAGATTGGCGTGACGTACGACACCGAGCACGATGTGCTGCGGTCCATTCCGGACATTTTGAAGTCTGCCGTCGAAGCGCAAGAAAACGTTCGCTTCGATCGAGCGCACCTGAAAGGGTTTGGGGACTTCTCGATTGACTTCGAAATCGTGTACTACATGCTTGTCCCGGATTACGCCACCTTCATGGATACTCAGGAGGCCATCAACCTGGCCGTCCACCGTTCATTCACGGATCAAAGCATCCAATTTGCCTTCCCGACCCAGACGCTTCACATTGAGCGGGCAGATGCCTAGGAACGCAATGCCAGGCGGATGATTTCCTCGGCGTTTCGGATCGCCGGGTCTTTACGCAGAACGCCAAGAACGGCTTTTTCTGCAGCCGAACGGGAGAGACCAAGCGCCTCAAGTGCTGCCATGGCATCGGCGCGGAAGTTGGCATCAGAAGCAGACGTCTCTCCAGAGGAAGCGCCACCTTCGAAACCGTCCTTTTCGAAACGATCCCGCAACTCGATAACCAGACGTTCAGCCGTTTTTTTGCCGACGCCGGGAATTCGGGTCAGCATGGCGACATCGCGGTCCACAATGCGCTGTTTGATCTCTGACGGGCGCAACGCAGAGAGCGCGGCAAGCGCCAGCTTGGGCCCAATTCCGGACACACCCAGCATCAATTCAAATACGCGCCGCTCCTCAGCAGAAATGAAGCCGAAAAGGGTAACGGCGTCTTCGCGAACATGGTGGTGTGTCAAAAGGACAGCATCTTCCCCCGGCTCGGGAAGGCCCTCATACGTAGAGGTCGGAATGAGGATACGATAGCCAATCCCCCCGACGTCAATCACGGCCTGGGTTGGTTTCTTCGTGGCCAAACTGCCAGAGACATAATCGATCATGCGGGGGACTCCTCTTGCAGTTCGTGCATCATCCTTTCAATTCCTTGTCGATCGACCCGGGCCACGATGGGCATACGCCGCCCGCTTCCGAAGCCTTTGACACTCACCCTCAGTCCCGGCGGTGCCTGCTTGCGTTTGTATTCGTTGCGGTCTACCGCGTCCAGAATACCGCGAACAAATGAAATCGATTGACCGGTCGCTTGCGCGATAAGTTCTTCATCCTGTCGCTCTTCGATATAGCGTTGTAGGATATCATCGAGCAGGGGGTAGGGTGGGAGCGAGTCTTCGTCTTTTTGATCTGGCCGAAGCTCAGCCGACGGAGGTTTCTCGATACTGGAAACGGGAATGCGGACCTCGCCGGCCCGCTTGTTGATGTAACGCGCCAAGGCATAAACATCCATCTTGAACACATCAGCGAGGACGGCCAGTCCTCCGGACATGTCGCCATAGAGCGTAGCGTAGCCCATCGCCAGTTCGCTCTTGTTGCCCGTGGTAAGCACCATCCGGGAAAACTTATTGGCAATGGCCATGAGCAGGACGCCGCGTGAGCGTGCCTGAATGTTTTCCTCCGCTATGCCGAACGGTGTACCATCGAACAGGGGTGAGAGGGTCGACTCGAATGCATCCACCGCATTTTTTATCGGCAGCTCGTGAAAGGCGATACCCAGATTACGGGCAAGCGACTCGGAGTCGCTTACGCTGCCTTCCGAGGAGTGTAGTGACGGCATGGTAACGCCCGTCACACGTTCAGGGCCAAGCGCTTCCACAGCCAGGGCAGCCGTCACCGCAGAGTCAATACCCCCGGAAAGACCGATCAAAACCTCATCAAAGGCGCCGGTCTTATCCACGTATTCCCTTATTCCGAGAACGAGGGCATCGTGTAAGTCCTGAATGCGGTGACGAGGCGCGGGATCACAAGCCGTGGAGTGTTCCGTATTCCAGAGTAGGAGGGACTCTTCGAACGAAGGCGCGCTGGCCAGCAACTGTCCGTCTTGTCCGTGAACGCTGGAATCCCCATCAAAAATCAATTCCGTGTTGGCACCCACCTGGTTGACCATCACGAACGGAACGTTGTGTTGCTGACACAAGGTCTTGATGATTCCGTTGCGAACGGCATGTCGGTCGTGGGCCCAAGGCGAAGCAGAGAGATTGATCAGTACATCCACACCCTGATCAACCAATTCAGCGATCGGATTCCGATCATACATGTGGTAGGTCGCATACTCTTCCAGATTCCACATGTCCTCACAAATGTGAACACCGAGGCGCATACCGCTGAATTCCATCACTTCCTGGCTTTCGGCCGGCTCGAAGTAGCGATACTCATCGTAGACGTCGTAAGTCGGCAAGAGCATTTTCGGAGTCAGACGTGCGGGTCGGCCTTTCTCAAGCAGAACAGCCGCGTTGAGCAGCTTTTTGCCAACCGGATTTGGGTTGCGCACCGGGGCTCCGACCAAGACTCCCATGTCAGGCGGGACGTGGGAATGGATGAAGCGAATAGCTGCCTCCACGGCATCAATGAAATGGGCGTTGTCCAACAGATCATGGGGGGAGTACCCAACGACGCTGAGCTCTGGAAAGACGACCAGATCGGCTCCTTGTTCGCAAGCCCTCTTGACCCACTCGACGGTGCGATGGGCATTGCCGGTCAGGTCACCGACGATCGGGTTGAATTGAGCGAGCGCAATGTTCATGCGAGGGTTCACGAACCAGTTTCCCGTGCGTTCCGGTAAGATCGTTTAAGAAGTTGCTGAAAATGATGAACGCCTCCTTCGAGATCGTAAGAAAAGCGACCTTGATCGTAGGCCCGCGATTCCAGGCCTGCCTGGACCCGTTCACAGATGTCGATATCCTCAGCCTGAACCTGGTCGCTGAACGTACGATCTGCCTGGATACGTCCTGGGTCGGCAGCAAGGGTTTCGCTGGTGTAGTAGTAGTCGAACACGGTTTGGCACGCATTCCAGGCCTGAGGGTCCACCCGATTCACCTGAAGACGTCCCGGCAGGATGTTCAACATGATGTTCGGGTAGATGAAATAATAGAAGGCTTGCTCGCTGGCCGAACCATAGATATTGTCGTCGTCCTTCAAGGGACTGTGCTGAAGGGAATAGTGCTCCATGGTATCCGTCTGATAAGAACGGAAATCGAGTACATCGCACAGATCCGGGTGGACCAGAGGAATGTGATAGCCCTCGAGGTAGTTGTCCACATACACCTTCCAATTGGCTTTCACATCGTATCGGTCCCGCTGGTGGAACCCGAGGCCCCCAAGCTCCAGCGGTGCGATGCGTTCGACGATCCCTGCTAAGACCTCTTCGAACGGGGGCGCCTGCCCGGGTTCAATACAGCAGAAGATCATCCCCTGCCATTCGTGGACTGCCACAGGGTCGAGACTGAAGTCCTTCTTGTCGAATAGCTCGGTACGGTCAAAACGGGGTACACCACGCAGCGCGCCGTCAAGGAGATAGGTCCACCCGTGGTATTTGCACTGCAGCACTTTGGAATGCCCACACTCCTCCATGGCCAGCGGACCCCCTCGGTGTTTGCACACATTGAACCAACCCTTCAATTCGCCGTCCTTCGTGCGGACGATCACGATGGGATTGCCAGCGATAACGTCACTCATGAAATCACCATGGTTCCGTACGCGTGAAGCTGGACCGACGTATTGCCATGTGCGGGCCAGCACGGCATCGCGATCAAATGCGTGGAAAGCCGGATCCACGTACCACGCGGAAGGGATGGTCTTCGAACGGGCGAGGGGTGCTTCCGAGAGCGCTTCGTCCGTCAGCAGGCTGTCAACTGCAGGAGGCAGCATGGTCGATCTCCAAGGTTTGGACGGCGAATTTACGAATTCCCTCGCAGGGCTTGGTGATCCCGGAGAGCTTTTCTGACCGGTTCGAGTGGCATGTCGTGACCCGTCCAGATCCGAAATGCAGCCGCAGCCTGTCCAATCAACATGGGTAAGCCTCCAATCGTGTGGGCACCTTGCGATGAGGCGAGAGCCATCAATTGCGTCTCTTCCGGTGCGTATATCAGATCATAGACGATGTGACGAGGAGAGAATGCTGTTGTGTCCGGAAGGGGGGAGGCATTGGCCTGCGGATTCATGCCCACCGGTGTGGTATTCACGATCAGGTGTGCTCTTTCTGCAGCGCCTTGACGCTCGTCCCAGTCGATGACGTTGACGTTTGCAATGGCGCGCGCCGTTGCTTCCCGGCGCGCCGATACCGCCACTTGTGAGCATCCCATGACCTGGGTAAGGGCATGGGCAACGGCGCGCGCTGCCCCACCCGCTCCCAGGATGAGTGCTGACACGGAAGACCAGTCACGGTCTGCGAGTAGGTGCAGAGGTGACATGAAGCCCGCTACATCCGTGTTGTCACCAACCAGTTTGCCATCCCGCCGATAGACGGTATTGACTGCACCAACGGCTCGCGCTGTATCCGTCAGCGAGTCCACTCGACGAAAAACGGCCTGTTTGTGCGGAATTGTAACATTGATGCCGACAACCTTATCGCCATCGATGCCGGCGAGCACGGCATCAATGTTTTCTTCTAGGACATCCATCACCGCATAATGCCAGTCCATCCCGAGGGATTCATAGGCCGCCGAGTGGATAACCGGGGATAGCGAATGGCCGATAGGATGACCGATCAGGAAGCAGGTTCGGGGCATCGACGGAGCGGGGATATTTCCGGACAAATCGCGTTGCATCTCTTAAGGTAAGGACGTTGATTCTCTCTACCCCTTTGCTACCACACCAATTCCAAGAAGACCCAATATGGCATCCCATCCCAGCTTCCTGCAACAGGTTGATCGCATGTTCGCCAAAGCAGCTGCATTGACTGATCATCCGAAAGGACTCCTGAGGCAGATTTCCATTTGTAATTCCGTCTACAAAATGGAATTCCCATTGGTTCGGGACGATGGCTCCATCGACGTCATAAAGGCATGGCGTGCCGAGCACAGCCACCATAAGCTGCCTACCAAAGGGGGTATCCGCTTCAGCATGGCCGTAAACGAAGACGAAGTGGCTGCACTGGCAACGTTGATGACGTACAAGTGTGCCATTGTCAACGTTCCGTTCGGGGGTGGTAAAGGAGGGATTCAGATTGACCGGAACAACTATTCTGAATCTGAACTCGAGCGGATTACACGGCGCTATACCTACGAGCTGTTCGCCAAGAATTTCATCGGCCCGGGCAAGGACGTACCGGCCCCGGATTATGGATCTGGAGCGCGGGAGATGGCCTGGATCGTCGACACATACCGCACCCTGACGGATGATCCCTTGACGGCCCAAGCGTGCGTGACAGGAAAGCCTATTGCCCAGGGTGGTGTCCGTGGTCGGACCGAAGCCACGGGCCGTGGCGTGTTTTTCGGTATCCGGGAAAGTGTTTCGTTTGAAACGGACATGGCCAACCGAGGCCTCGAAACCGGTATCGAAGGGAAAACCGTAGTCGTTCAGGGTCTGGGAAACGTGGGATACCATGCCGCCAAATACATGCAGGAGGGTGGAGCGCTGCTCGTTGGACTTGCCGAATACGAAGGGGCTATCCATAATCCCGATGGTCTCGATCTTGAGGCCGTGATGGCACATCGTAAGGAGTCGGGGTCGATCCTCGGTTTTCCGGGTGCAACAGATATCCCGGAGACTGCAAGGGCGCTTGAGCTACCGTGCGACATTCTCATCCCGGCCGCTCTGGAAGGTGTGATAACCAAAGAGAATGCACCTCGCATTCAGGCCAAAATCGTAGCCGAAGCAGCCAACGGCCCGGTCACGGCTGATGCCGATGCCATCTTGCTTGAGAAGGGCGTGCTTCTCCTGCCAGACGTCTTCTTGAATGCAGGGGGAGTGACGGTGTCCTATTTCGAGTGGCTCAAAAACTTGTCCCATGTTCGGTTCGGCCGCATGAGCAAACGATTCGAACAGTCATCGAACGAGCGCATCGTCAAGGCACTGGCCAATGCCATGAACGTGGAGATTTCGCCTGCTGAAATGATGCGCCTCACGGCCGGTGCAGACGAAGTTGATCTTGTCAATTCTGGCCTCGAGGAAACCATGTCGACCGCTTATCAGCAAACGCGGGAGATTGCACTTTCCAAAGGGACCGACATGCGAACCGCAGCCTTCATCAATGCGATCGACAAAGTGGCGGTCACCTATGCTGAAATGGGCATTTTCCCTTGATCCGCCACCTCGGGACACGCTCCACGCTGCTTCCCGTACTTACCCGTTCAGATTCCGCTCGACTTCAGCGTAGCACGTTTCGGTTTCCGCAATCCGGACACGAACGGTGTGGATCTTGCGCGCCTCCAGCAGATCACGGTGTTCATTGACCAGATGATCGGCGAAAAAGACGCAGATGTTTTCAGCCGTCGTATCGTAGGGTATCACGACGTGTCGCCACCCACTTTCCTGCATGATGCCAAGTAGCTTCGCGTCGTTCTCGGCAACCACCGTGGCGTGATCCCACTCATCTACAAGTGGCGCCAGTGCGCGTTTGATGTGCTTGAAGTCGATGAGCATTCCCTGTTCATCCGGCTCTCCCTCGACCTCCACGAACATCTCGTAGGAGTGACCGTGCAGATCGCGACAGCGGCCTTCGTGCCAGGGCAGTCGATGGGCGCCTTCCCAGCGGAATCGCTTGGCAACTTTCATCGGATAAGGGGAGAATGAGGTGGGTCGAAAATGGATGAGCGGCCCATGAACGGTCCAATCCCCACGTGCGTTCCTGAAGAGGGCTTTCCTCGGCGACCAGACCTATCGTTTTAACGATGCGAGGTCGTATCCGAGTGCACCATCACCCTGATGGATCCGGAGCTGCCGATGACGTCCCCGATGTCCCCTTCCATCATCGTCTGAATCTCAAACGTGAGCCCTTCAATAAGCGACTCCACCTCCTGATGAAAGACGAGCGTGTCCAGGTCAGTGGTGGCACCCATCAAGGCCAGGTTTTGCACTCGCTTCAGTGCATCCAGTTTTCGCGCTTCAGATTCATCCAAGGGCCCCGTCTGAATCGATTCTAGGGCGGCCAGACGTTCTGCCTGACGCTCGAGGCGCCTGGTTTGTCGCTCCTGCTGCTCTGCCAGGTTCGCTTCCCAGCGCACCCATTCCTTCTCGCTGACTTCGGCGTAGAGGTCTTCAGCCGAAGAGGTTTCAAAAAACACCTCTACCTTCGGGTCGAGGACAACATGAACGCCGTGTTCATCACGAGCGAAGCGAACATGGGATTCCCCAGCGTCCGAATGCCTACCAACGGCATCTGCAATCTCGAACATGTGCGTGATGCGATCTCCCAGCTCACTCACGTCAACGCGCTTGGTTGGGGAAGTAGCGAAGGGATAACCATAGGTGCTCGGCTGCGTGATCAAAGAATCAGCTGGTGAGGGTAAGGATGTTGGAGGCTCGGGATAGAGCATTAGTGCTGCTTCGTCCGGTGTGATCGCAGCCCCTCGGGCGCGAAGATTCAGCACATTGGCGGCCACAGACTCGATGGCCTCTGGGGCTATTTCGTTCCGCTCAACCCGATCAGAAAATGCCGCAAATTGGCGGGCTATTTCCTCTTTCTCGTTTTCTCCCTGAGCCAGCTCCACGAGGCGGGTTCCGATCATGTCCAGCGTATAATCCATGATGTCTCCTCTTCGATCTCCGATGAGGAAATACCCGCTCAGTGCGACCGCGGTGAGGATCGCGATCAGCCCGTACTCTTTGACAAACGTTCCCATGGGGTCTACAACCGGGGGCGAAAATTAAGTTTCTGTCGGTTCGTGACTACCATAACGAGTCTACAGGACATTTTGTTATGGCAAAACTGATCTGGCCTCGATTGTTCGTGCGAGACGCCAATGAATAGTTTGACGTCTATCGAATGCGCCCCGAGGTTTTTCCGGGAGAATCAGGTCCTCAGCGGCGGTTCATCTGGCTCTCAAGCTCCGAGGCCACCGTCAATCTGGATGGTTTCGGCTGTGACGAACGAAGCCTCGTCGGAGGCCAGCCAAAGAACGACATCGGCAACCTCCTCCGGCTCACCGATTCGGCCGATCGGATGCCAAGACGCGGCCTCGGCTTCTTTTACGGCCTCGTCGGTTCCAAATACCCGGTCAGCCATTTCCGAACGAATAACGGCCGGGCACACGGCATTGACACGGATGCCCTGATCTGCATACTCCAGCGCAGCGGCTTTCGTGATACCGACCACGCCGAACTTGCTGGCGGCATATCCTGAGCTGCCGGGGAAGCCCTTTACGCCGGCCATCGAGGCCATGTTGACAATGGCACCTCCTCCCTGCGCCAGCATGGCAGGAATCTGATGGCGCATGCAGAACCATACGCCAGTCAGGTTGATCGCCAGCAAGTCATCCCAGATATCCTCAGGGTGATCCGGAATATTGACGTCGAAGACACCGTCGATTCCAGCATTGTTGAATGCTATATCGAGACCACCGAATTCTGCCACACAGTCAGCCACCATTTGCGCGATCTGGGACCGATCGGCCATGTCAGCCTGGTGAAAGACGGCTGTCCCTCCATTTTCCCGGATCCGTGCAGCTACTGCCGCGCCTCGATCCTTGCGCCGAGCAACGAGAAATACCTTGGCGCCTTCACGAGCGAACGCATACGCCGCCGCTTCGCCAATGCCGGAGCTGGCGCCAGTGATGAGAACAGTCTTGTTTTGAAAGCGGGCCATGGAATCAAGGATGTTTACGTGGGCTGTTTCGTTGTCCACCCGAGCGTCAGGTTACGAATTCGGACGGATGTCGTGAAAGACCCTCACCTTTGCGTTTCTATAGGTGCCGGCGTTTGCGACGGGTCGGATCTGGTTCTTCGGAGTGAATCGTGATCCACCCCCGCGAGCGGCGGCTTTTTTGTTGGGGCCGCTTTTCATGACGTTCCCGACGTCATCCTGTGATGAGGAACGGTCTCTACAAAAAAAGGCGCCCGGCGGTCCCACCAACCGCCGGGCGCTCCCCGTTAACCGGATGTGATACTGATGCCCACATCCTGAGGTGAATTATCCCGACCTGCGCTCCCGTGCGCGGGGCAGGATGTCAGTGCGGTCATCCACATCCGCTGGTGTTACCGCAGTTCGGGCATGAGTAACACGCCCCGCTGCGCACCGTGATGCTGCCGCAATTTGAACACGGAGGTGCATCCTCCTGGTTGGCAAAGGTGGCCTCGGTCTCGGTGGCCGTTGCTACCGCCGTCGCCGTAGCGGTAGCAGTCTCGACGGCACCTGAACGTCCCAAGAAGTCCTCTACCGTATCGCCCACAAGCGGATCGACCGTCGAATCGGTCGGCTCTGCCGTGAACATGTCGATCTGCTCCAGGTCCGAGGCTGGTTCTTCCGCTGCTGGCTCCTCGGCTTTCGGCTCTACATCGGGCTGTGAGAGGAAGCGCATGGAGAGGTAGCGGAAGATGTAGTCCATGATGGACTTGGCAATCGGGATCTGCCGGTTGTTCGTGAACCCGTTCGGCTCGAAGCGCATGTGGCTGAACTTGTTGCACAGATCCTCGAGGGGCACGTTGTACTGCAACGCGATCGAGATCGAGGTGGCGAAGGCATCCATCAGACCGGAAATGGTCGATCCTTCCTTTGCCATCGTGATGAAGATCTCACCCGGCATCTTTGTGTCGGGGTACATGCCGATGTGCAGGTATCCTTCGTGTCCGGCAATCGAGAACTTGTGGGTCAGCGACGGGCGCTCATCCGGAAGACGGTGACGAACCGACTTGTGTACGACGCGCTCGACCACTTTGACTTCCGGTTCGACCGTAGTGGCTTGGCCGTCTCCGGAAGCCACTTCGGTTGTTGCGCCCTTCGTGTTGCCGCCTTTGGACGTGGCCAGTGGCTGACTGCGCTTGGAGTTTTCGCGGTAAATGGCCACCGCTTTCAGGCCAAGCTTCCAACCCTGCATGTACGCGTCCGAAATCTCTTCGACCGTCGTGCTCTCCGGCATGTTGACCGTTTTGGAGATGGCGCCCGAGATGAAGGGCTGCGTAGCGGCCATCATCTTGATGTGACCCATGTGGTGGATCGAGCGCTCACCGTTGAACGGCTTGAAGGCGCAGTCGAACACAGGCAGGTGCTCATCCTTGAGGCCCGGTGCCCCTTCGATGGTATCCTGCTCATCAATGTGGTCAATGATGGCTTTGATTTCCTTCTTCTTGTAGCCCAGGCGCTCGAGTGCTTCGGGTACGGTACGGTTGACAATCTTCAACATGCCATCGCCTTTGCCCGCCAGAAGCTTGTACTTGACAAGAGCGATGTCAGGCTCAACACCGGTAGTGTCGCAGTCCATCATGAAGCCGATGGTACCGGTAGGGGCCAGCACGGTGGACTGCGCATTGCGGTACCCGTGTACTTCGCCGAGTGCTACCATGCGGTCGGCCGACTCGCGTGCCGCTTCGAACAAGTAGTCGGGGCACGACGTGTGGATCGTGTCCACGGCGTCCCGGTGCATGCGCATGACCTCGAGGAATGGCTCGCGGTTGGCCTCGTAGCCTTCAAACGCACCGATCTTCGGGTTGCCTGCAATCTCGGCAGAACGAGCGTAGGCTTCGCAGTGCTCAATGGCCATGACGGCACCAGCCACGGCGCGTCCTTCGTCGCTGTCGTAAGGCAGGCCCATCGACATCAGGAGCGCACCGAGGTTGGCAAAGCCGAGACCGAGCGGACGGTAGAGATGGGAGTTTTCGGCTACTGGGGCAGAAGGATATCCGGCATTATCCACCAGGATCTCCATGGCCGTGATGTAAATACGGGCCGCGGCGCGGAAGCGCGCTACATCAAAGCCGCCGTCTGCATTCTGGTACTTGCGCAGGTTCAGCGAAGCCAGGTTGCAGGCCGAATCGTCCAAGAACATGTACTCAGAGCATGGATTGCTCGAGTTGATGGCATCCGAGTTCTTACACGTATGCCAGCGCTGGATGGTGTCTTCGTACTGGACACCCGGATCGCCACAGACGTGCGTTCCTTCAGCAATTTTTTCCAGGATCCCTGCGGCATCCACTTCCTCGATCGTCTCACCACCCTTTACCGCACGCAGCGCGTAGGCCGCGTTGTCGTCGGCTGCAGCCATGAGAGCGTCATCCACACGAACGGACTGGTTGACGTTCTGGAATGCCACTGAGCCGTAGGCCGGCCCGTTGAAGCTTCCGTCGTAGCCTTCCTCAATAAGAGCCCAGGCTTTTTTCTCTTCTTCCTGCTTGGCCTCGACGAACTCCATGATGTCGGGATGCCAGCTCTTGAGCGTCTGCATGATGGCTGCGCGGCGCGTCTTGCCACCAGACTTGATCGTTCCACCCGTCGCGTCCTGAACCTTCATGAAGGAAACGGGACCGGAAGGAACGCCGCCGCCGGAGAGTTTCTCACGGCTGGAGCGCAGCTTGGACCAGTCAGCACCCACTCCTGATCCGAACTTGAACAGGCGAGCGGATTCGCCCATGAGCTGCCAGATATCGTCGATAGAATCCTCGACGGAGATGATGAAGCACGCCGAAGCCTGCGGACGGATGTACGGATCAACCGGGACAACTTTCTTCTTCTTACGGTCCCATCCGAAGATGGTCTTGCCGCCGGAGTCCTTGATGCCATACTGCTGGTTCAGGCCCACGTTGAACCAGACCGGGCTGTTGAACGCACCGTACTGGTTGACACACAACCAGGTCAGCTCCTGATAAAACGTTTCACCATCCTTTTTCGAGGCAAAGTAGCCTTGCTTCGTTCCCCAGTCAGCAATCGTTCTCGTTACGCGATGAATCAGCTGGCGCAGACTGTTTTCACGACCCCCTTCACTGGGATGGGTGCCGTTCATGCTCAGCTCACCGTAGAAATATTTACTGGTGACCACGTTGGTGGCCAGCTGACTCCAGCCGACCGGGAATTCGACATTGGTCTGCTCAAAAATGGCTTTGCCGGTGTGGTTTTTGATGGACGCATCGCGCGTTTCCCACTCAACAGAATCAAAAGGGTCTTTCCCTTCAGTAGAAAATACGCGGTCGATGGTGAGACCGAGCGTCACGTCCGTCGTAGTCTCATCTCCGAACAAGGAATCCCGGTTGGTTTCAGGCATGGCAACTCTTCAATTTTCGCATGCAGGGCTGGCCGGGCGAGCCGACGCGGCGGTGCACACGCATGGGGTGTGTCTTTATGTAGGGTTGATACCGGGCAGGTATCGCAGCACAGACCGGAGGGGGCGGAGGAGTCGTGCTGGGCCGATTTAAAGCCTTTATACAGACGACGGTGGGACCGCTTTCAGGGCGTAAGCGCGCCAATTTGCCATCCGGTGGGACCAGAAAAATAACGGTTCATGGCAGGCTAGGGAGTGCCATGAACCGAAAAGTGCAAAGTGGCGGCTGGTGCTGATACCAATAAATGAGTGGAATGGCCGTTATGCAACTGTTTTTTGTCCACATTTACATCGTCTCTTCAAGATCCCACAGAACGGGGTGTGAACGGCCCTTTCGGCATCATGAATATTCCCAAATTCAAATAATGGAAAAGGTGATGACCGTTATTGGCTCGTATGCCCTGTGGACAATCAAATGCCGTCCACATACTTTTCCACAGCGGCGTTCAGCGAGGGGTCAATAACGGCATTTAAGCAAGCCCAATAACGGCATTAAGCTTGCAGCTTTAAAAATCCCCGATTTGCACGATCTTCTCGGACCTGATCACGAACCCGATACCGGTTTACAGGTACAACGGCGTCCTTTCCCCTGTCGGATTTTCCACAAACGGATTTACCGGAGCAGGGGTACCATCCACCAGCACATGTCCCGCACCATCATGGACTTCAACGAACGTAGCGCATATCCTCATCCGGGTGATTTCAAAGTCATGCGCCCGGAATATCTGGAGCAGGAAGACGGCTTCTTTGTTGCGAGCATCACGATCACCCCGTTCAAGGTGACAGGTAAAAGTGCTACGATGGCAGGCGCCCGCCGAGCCGCCCTGTACGAAGGAGAGAAGACGTACAAGTCGTACCACCCTTCCTACCGCGTGACAAATCCGTACCCGGCTGAATTCAAAGACCAGGAAGGACAGAGCTGGAAACTGCTCTCGCCCATGCAGCGCGAAAAGATGGGAGATTATTCCTTCACGGATGTGGATGGTGAAGAAGATTATGCCGACATCGAGCAGATGCTGATGTGGGACATCCGCCCGGTCAAGGAAGAAGTAGCGGGATAAGCAGAGAATACAAAGCTCTGTCGGTCCCCATGCCCAAGATGCGCAAAAAGCGGGACCTGCCTACCAAGGTGTGCCCTGTCTGCGAGCGCCCCTTCGCCTGGCGCAAGAAGTGGGCCGACGTTTGGGATGCCGTGGTGTACTGTTCCGAACGATGCAAGCGAACCCGTTCGGCTCGTGACCGGACAAGTCGTACGTCTTAAACCCCGGATCGATCAGTCCTTGTGGCTCGCGAGCACCCAGATGGCGTGGACCAATCCCGGGATATAGCCGAGCAGGGTCAGCAGGATATTGATCCAGAAGTGCGAGCCGAATCCGACTTTGAAGAAGACGCCCAGCGGTGGAATGATGACGGAGAGGATGACGCGAAGCAGGTCTGCCATGGTCATGCAATGGAGTTGGATTAGCTGAAGTTATCGAAAGCGTTTCCTTGATCGGTAACGCTGGGTGGGGTCTACGACGCTTTTCTGCTCGGGATGCACTGGTATGCGCGCTCAGCGCCGATCCCTGAAATCATCTTCGTCCAGTTCGGCAAGTAACTCGTCCTTGACCTCGATCATGTAGGCGTACGCCGCGTCATGCTCGTTGGGGATCTTGCCATCGAGGATGGCCTCGCGGATTGCGTTCTTGATTACCCCGATGGCAGGCGAGGGAGGAATGCCCAACACCTGCATGATCTCTCCGCCGTCTACTGGCGGTTGGAAGTTGCGCAGATGGTCTTTCTCTTCGACCTCCTTGAATTTCTCTTCTACGAGATCAAAGGCGTTCAAGTAGCGTCGCACGCGCCGAGGGTTCTTCGACGTAATGTCTGCGCGGACAAGCAACATCAAATCCTCGATGTCCTCGCCTGCGTCAAACAAGAGGCGCCGGACGGCCGAATCGGTCACGTGGTCATCAACGAGCGCAACAGGGCGATGGTGCAGTCGGATCATTTGCTGGACAAAATTCATGCGTTCGTCCACCGGCAGACGCAGCTGCTTGAAGATTTTCTTCACCATTCGGGCCCCGCGTTCTTCGTGACCGTGAAAGCTCCACCCGATCCCTTCGGTGTATCGCTTCGATGATGTTTTCCCGATGTCGTGCAGCAAGGCTGCCCACCTCAGCCAAAGCGTATCCGGGCAGTGCTTGCCTTCAAAACTCTCGACCAGGTTGTCGACCACCTTCAGCGTATGAAAAAAGTTGTCTTTGTGACGGACACCGTCGATGGTCTCAACCCCTTGCAGGGCCACCAGGTCGGGTAGGATATGATGTAGCACCCCGGCCTCGTAAAGCCATCTGAATCCAACTGATGGTTTGTCGCAGCAGAGGATTTTATTGAGTTCATCGCTCACCCGTTCGCCTGAGAGCATGGTGACACGTTCCGCACGCAATCGCATACCAGCTAAGGTCACCGGATCAATCTCGAATCCAAGCTGCGCCGCAAAACGGGCAGCACGAATGATGCGAAGCGGATCGTCATCAAAGGTCTTCTCCGGATCAAGGGGCGTCCGCAGGATACCGGCATTCAGGTCAGCGACTCCTCCAAACGAATCGACTAACGAGCCGAATGCACCCGGACGAACGTCCACAGCAAGGGCATTGATAGTGAAGTCCCGCCGACGTTGATCATCCTCCATGGACCCGGATTCTATCGCAGGCTTGCGTGAGTGCCGGTCGTAACTCTCTTTTCGAGCACCAACGAACTCCAGGACCAGCTCGTCCCGCGTCGAGGTCGCGTGGAGTCGGACAGCTGCCGTCCCGAAGTTTTCGTATCGGTGAACCTCCGATCCACCCAGGTGCTGTTTGACTGCGGAAGCCAAGGCTAATCCAGAGCCTTCGCCAATACACACGAAATCGATATCGGTGGTCGAACGTCCGAGCAGCGCATCACGCACGGTGCCGCCAACGGCGTAGGTTTCGATACCTGCCTGTTCAGCAACTCGACCCACTTCTCGAAGCAGGTCAGCGTAGGGCGTCTGGTCCAGAATGGCGGCAATAGAGGCCATGTGTTCGGGCCGTATGCTTACTCGTTCGTTCCGTTTATCAACCGAGCGACCCCTCCAGGACCGGCCGCCCAGATGCCCTGCGTCGATACAGCAGAGATCGTCCAGAAATTCGTGTCGTCGATCCGTGTCCACGAAGTGGCGTTGTCAGCTGTGTACGCCGTTCCGGTGGGAGCAACCCCAATCAGTGTCGGTGTGGCTGCACCGGGTACATAGGTCGATCCGTAGACACTGCCTCCAATGGGCGCTGAGGAAGCACGTGTCCAGGTCTCGCCGCCGTCTGAGGAAAGCGCCACATTTGCGTAAATGGAGTCACGCTGGGTGAAATCACCACCCATTACAGCTACGTTATTCGCATCCAGGATGCTCATCGTTGAAATGCCCTCGGATCCGGTTAGACTGGCAATGGGCGTAATGGACTCGGACCACGATGCTCCATAATCTGCCGTGCGGATGACGCGCGTGTCGATTGCAGAAGCGCCTGTGGCAAACCAGCCGATTCCTCCTTCCCAGGTTTGCACACATGTACCGCTGGCGGCAAATGCTCCTTCCCCATCGCGCGCATCAGGAACGAGGGTCGGGTCGATACGTGGCCAGGTGACGCCCCCATCTTCGGTCTTGATCAGGGTGAATTCACCTTCGAATGAATCCGAAAAGGCGAAGCCAGATTCGGGAGTCCAGAAGGAGAAGCAGTCGAAGAAAGCGTTTTCGTCTTCGTTCTGAAAGGAGAGCTCCCAGCTTTCACCACCGTCGCTCGTCTTGTAGATGCGTGAGTCGGTACCATTCCCAATGGACAGAACGAACGCATTCATGTCATCAAAGGCATGTACGTCGCGAAACTGAATGGAGTCCGCACCCGGTACAAACATCGTGGACCACGTTGCACCGGCATCAGCGGTTCGTACGACCCTGCCATTGGCGCCCGCTGCCCAGACCGTTGACTCACTCACCGCGTGAATACCGATGAAGAATGCGGTTGAGTCCTGGTACTGCCATTCCCATGATGGATCGGTCAGCATCTGGGGCACCTCTTCTATCGGGGTGCAGGCATTGAAGAAGGGCACGATCAAGAAGGCGAATAAAAGGCGGCGCATGGCGAGCACGAAAGAATGGAATAGAAGCCTCAATGTACGGTACGAAGTATTTGCGTCGGGGCTCTGTAACGGCGCGTGCGAAACAAACGGGTAGGCGCTAGATTTGACCCCTACCACGAGACGAAGTATGAGGACCCACCGTGAATAAATCTGTCATCGTTCTGGCCAGCACACTGTTGATTGCCGTAGCTGGCCTGTTCATTGTCATGTCGCCTCAGTCGGGTGGAGAAACGACCCGCATGGTTGTCTACCAGGACCCCAATTGCGGATGCTGTGGTCAGTGGATTGAGCACGTGCGTGCAGCAGGAATCGAGGTCGAGGTGCGCAAGACCAGCGATATGCAACAGGTAAAGAGACAGAATGGTATGGCGCGAAATCTGCAGTCCTGTCACACCGGCATGATCGACGGGTATATCGTGGAAGGGCACGTCCCGGCAGAGGATGTACTCCGCATGCTTGAGGAGCGTCCTGAAATCAAAGGGCTGTCTGTTCCGGGCATGCCGATCGGAAGCCCGGGGATGGAGCAGGGTGATCCTGCTGACTACCAAGCCTTCGACGTAGTAGCATTCGATGGTCGTGGCGAAATGACCCGCTATCGCCGCGTGGAAGGCGGCGCCAACTCAATGCCGTAAGCATTGTCGGCGACATGGTGCATCATGACACTGGATGCACTGGATGCACACGACAGGTGAGAACTACGTGCTCGAAGCTTTCGATTAATCCGTCGCCCTAAAAGGATACGAGAGCACCATCCGATACGCGGACTCAGTCCAGCCGCTTGATCTGGAGGTTGCGGAACCAAACCGCGCCGTGATCACCCTGGATGGCGATCTGGCCCGTTTCGGTGGTGCCGTACGTCGGGTACCCCGTCCACTTGGATTCCGCTACAGCGGCCATATGGGCCTCGCTCCCCTTTTCGTACTCGACGACCATCACACCATTGAGCCAGTGCTGCACGTTTGGGCCGCTGACCACGATGCGTGCTTCGTTCCACTCCATGGCCGGCCGCGAAACGGCTTCGCTGGGAGCCTGGACGTCGTAATTCGAAGCAGCGCTGTTTTTGCCGATGGCTCCGTCGTTGTAAGCCGCATCGTCCAGCAACTGGTATTCCGGTCCGGTCAGCCAGGGGTAGTCGCCGGCTGACTCATCGACATGCCACATTACTCCGGAGTTGCCGCCTTCCTCCACTTTCCACTCGAAGGAAAAGTCGAAGTTGGTGAAGGATTCTCGGGTGACGATGTCCATGCCTGCTTCAGGGACGGAAGCGTACATGGCGCCGTCATCAACAATCCAGCCTTCGGGCATGGCCTCTTGTTTGTAGCCGCGCCAGTGGTCAAACGTCTCACCATCGAAAAGTGATACCCATTCAGCTTCGGTGGCGGCGGCATCGTCGCTCATGGCTTCGTCAGTTTCTGCAGGCTGGCACGCGGTCATGGTGAGCGCCAGTCCGGCAATCAGGATCAGGAAACGGTTCATGTCAGATCAGGAATAGGTGGGCGTCCTCGTCATGGAGTCAGGGGACGCATGCAGTCAGTATCAGGAATATTCGCTTGCCAGCTCTTCGCGGCAGCGATTCAACAGATTCATCGTAGCGGTGATGCCATCGCGTTCGGAAAGCTCATTGCCTTCGTACTCGATACCCACGTAGCCGCGATAACCCGCGTCCAGGACCAGGCGCATCAGGCGCATGTAGTCCTTCTCGCGTTCATTGCCGGCTTCGTCGAAGTTATGGCTCTTGGCAGAGACGGCCTTGGCGAAGGGCATCAGCTCCTCAACCCCCTGGTAGATATCGTACCAGCCGCCCCATTCTTCTCCCATATTGAAGTTGCCGAAATCAGGCAACGTGCCACACATGGGATGATCAACCGTCCGCATCACTTCGGCAAGCCAGGCGCCGTTCGAGGACACGCCTCCGTGGTTTTCCACGATGACATTGATGTCCGCTTGGGCACCGAATTCGGTCAAGCGACGGAGCCCATCGGCAGCCAGGTCGCGTTGCGTTTCCCAGTCGCCTTCCGATGCCGCATTTACGCGAATCGAATGGCAGCCGAGCTCGCGTGCAATTTCAACCCAGCGGTAGTGGTTCTCCACAGCCTGAATACGAGCGGCTTCATCCGGATCGCCGAGGCGCCCTTCACCGTCGCACATGATCAGAACATTGGTGATACCCTCACTCTGCGTGATGTCCTTCAGTTGCGCCACGTAGGCCGGATCGCGGCTTTCCTCCTTCATGAACGAGTTCACGTACTCGACAGCCGTGATACCCCAGTTTTCTTTCGTCACTACCGGGAAGTCGAGATTGGTCATCTCCTCATCCCAATGTGCTTTGTGCAGTGACCATTGGGCTAGGGAAACATGGAACAGGGCAGCGTCCGATGCAGCTGCACCAGCGTCTGGCCGAGCACAGGCCATCGGGAAGAGGCTCAGGCCAGCGGCTCCCAGGGCACTTGTTTTCATGAATGAGCGGCGATCAAATCGTTTTGAATCCATCATACAGAGACCTCGTCGCGGTTCACTTCGTCTTTGAAAGTGAAGGTGAAAAACAGCATGATGGCACCGGCAAAGGCCGCCGGGATCCACCAGAAGTCTTGCCAGTCAGCAGCGGAAAGTACCTCGGCACCATCCTTGAACCAGTTGTTCAGCCATCCCGAAACCTGGGCACCGATCAGCATGCCGAGACCCAGGGTGATGAGGACCAGCAGGCCCTGCGCCTGACCCCGGATGTCGGCGGTCGACTTCTTGTCGACATAGATCTGACCGGTCACAAAAAAGAAGTCATAGCAGATGCCGTGAAGGATGATGCCGAACATGATCATCCACACCGTGCCTGCCGGGGCTGCGAGAGCAAACAGCGCATAGCGAAGTACCCAGGCGCCCATGCCCACGACCAGCATCCATTTCACCCCGAGTCGCCGGAAGAAAAACGGCATCAAGACCATGAACAGGACTTCGGACATCTGCCCGAAGGACATCTTGAATGCCACGTTGGTCAGCTCTACATCATTGGCGAAGATGGGCGCGAAGTTGTAATACGTAGCCAGCGGGATGCAAATGAGGAAAGAGGACAGGATGAAGACGTTGAATGAACGGCTGCGCAGCTTGGCCAGGGCGTCGAGCCCCAGGATTTCCCGTGCCGTGACCGAGCCGGATCCGGCGGCGGGCGGCGGCGTGTGGGGGAGCGTGAAGCTGAAGAAGCCCATCAGGATGGAAGCGCCACCTGCCACGTAAAACGGAATGGCCGATGTCTCTGCATTCAGCCCCAGACTGACCAGAACTCCGGCTGCAATCCACCCGAGCGTTCCGAACACGCGGATGAGGGGAAACTGCTTTTCCTGGTCCGTGATGTTGTGGAAAGCCAGCGTGTTGGTCAGCCCGATGGTCGGCATGTAGCAGAGCATGTGCAGGGCCAGGAGCAGGATGAACACCGTGGGCGAACCGCTCATAAACGGTGCTGCCAGGATGGCTACGCCGCCCAGGAGATGCATCACTCCCAGGACCTTCTCCACGTCGAAATAGCGATCGGCAATCATGCCGAGGAAGAACGGAGAAATGACAGCCGCCAGCGGGCCGACTGTATAGGCCCAGTGGGTATCTGCCCCCATCCCGTTCTCTCCCATGAAGATGCCGACGGTCACGTACCAGGCTCCCCAGATAAAGAACTGAAGGAACATCATGACCGAGAGACGGGCGCTCGTGGAGGAACGGCTCATGGTGGGTCAGGGCGGATTGGACAGGATGGGGGACGTCCGAAATGGGCCGGCCGAATGACTGGGACCCAGGGACCACCCTATTTACCGCAGAGGGAGCGGAATCTCAACTGATAGACCCGCGGTTGCGCGGTCACCGAACAAAGGTGTAGCTGTATTTCATGACCAGCGTGCGGGCATTCACGAATGGCGGGACCGGTGTCCGATCGAAGCGATCCAGGTTGAGTCCTTCGTTGAAGACCACATAGAGATCATTGCCTTCGCGGGGATTGTAGCGGAGTCGGAAGTTGCCCAGCGCGAGGTCGGCATCCGAACTGTATTGCACGAAGCTGGACAGGGACAGGGCCCGGTTGAAGGTCAGGCCGACTTTGACGCGGGCCGTATGGGCGTTGAACGTGAGGTCCCGTTCGTCAAACGTGATCCGGTCGTACTGATAGAAACCGGATAGCTCGAGCACTCTCGAGACGTTCCAACTCGGAGAGGCACCCCACGAAATGCGACTTCCGTCGAAGAACTTGCCGGCCGTGATGGTCGAGTTGATGATCCATGGCTTGGTGGTCCATGACTTAAAGGTGTAGGCGGTCTCCAGATAAGAGTATCGTCCCGTCTTGATTTCGATATCGTCAGAAAGGTCAAAGGCTTCGTCCAGATTCTCGACAAACCAGGTCGCCTGGATCCTGGACGTGGCGTCTGTCCAACCGAGTGCCGAGATCTGGGCGGTCGTCTCCCTCGTCTGCAGTCTTCCCGACTCGTTAGTTACGTAGATGTCGGAGGTGACGCCGCTCTCCAGACGCTTGAAGCGTCGCCCTTCGGCTCCAACCCGCCCGAAGCCGAGTCCCACGCCGTACTGCGAATAGTCCTCACGGAGTTCGAATCCGAGGTCAGGCCGGTAGTCTCTCCCGGCCCGGTTGAATTCCAGGTCGTACGTCAGTCCATCGATCCGCTCGCGACGCAGGTGGGCACGCAGCCTCGTGGCATCCATGCCGGCGTCCGTTTCCTCGTCGAAGGTATGCACGGCCGCCAGGGTCAGGAAGTCATCTCCCCGGAGCCGGAAGATGCCGTCTGCTCCCAGCCCGATGTTCTCGCCGCCGTCCTGATCAATGCGCGAGGTCATGATGGCCCCGGCGTAGGACTGGTTGTTGATGACCTGGCGACGCAGGCGCAGGACGCCAAAATTCTCGCTTGGAAGGTCCCCGTCGCTGGCCGATTGCATGGTCAGCGCCCCAAGATCCCATCGACCGATGCGCCCAACGAGCCGGGCACCTCCGAGAAGGGTGACCATGTTGCCGTCATTGATCCCGATACGGCGGGTATAGAAGAGGCGGTTGGACTGGCCGAAGTTCAGCTCGAATGCCGATTTCCGCTCCTGGAAAAAGAGCCGTTGTTCAGGGAAGAACAGCGAGAACCGCGTCAGATTGACTTGCTGATCATCGGCCTCTACCTGGGCGAAATCGGTATTGGCCGTGAGATCAAGGGTCAGATTCCGGGTCAGCCCGATCTTCAGATCAAGGCCGACGTCGAGTTGGGGGTCTTTGTTGATGTCATAGGCCGTCTCAGGATCGTTGAGTTCGGCGGTCTGGCCATGTCCGACAAGGACGTAGGGCGTGAAATAGACGGGACGGGTTGATTCGATGCCTGAGAAGACGATCTCCTGGCTCTGGGAGGGTTTGACGGCGCTCCAGAGTCCCCAGTTTTGTGGGCGCTCCGGGTAGGAATGCTGCTCTCCGTTGCGACCGATGTAGCGATACACCATCAGACCCATGGTACTCAGGTCCTGTTCGGTGTTGAATCGGACGCTGGTCAGCGGAATGCGCACTTCAGCAAACCACCCTTCGTCTGTGATGGTGGTCTCGCCATCCCAGAACGAGTTCCACGACATATTGAAGGGAGCGTCTCCCTGGGCATCATTGAAAATGGCCACATCAACGCGGACGCCGGCAGCCGTCAGGACGAACAGCAACGTGTTTTCCTTGTCGTTGAAGGTGTCCAGTCCAATGGCGACCTGATCGTAGTTGGCTTCCCATGCGTCGCGCTTGAAGGTGGTGGTCTGGATGGCGTCGGCATCCGAGTCCCAGCATCGACATGAGAAATAGATGTAGGAGTCGTCATACGCAACGCGAAACTCCGTCTCCTGCGTGGCCGGTGCGCCATAGCTGGGCCCGTACACATGCCACGGCATCGGGGTGATGGCATCCCAGGCAGGTTCATCCACCACTCCATCCAGCTCGATGGGCCCGGAAAGGCGCTGGATCATCACCGGACGATCACTGCGGAATTCGTGATCGTCAAAGGACGCGTACTGGGCGTAGACCGGCAGCGTGAGGGCGAAGACGCCAGCTGACAGAATGATCAGCGCGCGGAAGAGCGTATTCAAGGCAGCGGTCGGAAGCCGGGGAGGGCAGACAGAGCCGAAAGGTAGCTCTTTCCGCCTAGATGTCCTATCGATCGGCTGTCAGGAACGACAGGACCCGGTTCCAGGCCTCCTCAGTGGATGCGCCCGTGCGGGCTTCCACCAAGATCGACGATCCGTGCGACCCGCCCGGCGAGATGTACACATCTTGCCCCATGTCGCGGTAAGCGGCCAGGTCGGCAGCCACGAAATCGATGGCTGCTTCCCGTTCCGGCCGGACCATGAGAGCGGGTACTTCCAGTCTGGAGGCTGGTTCGATGGGTTGGCATCCCACCATGGGGTCACCGCTTGCAGGGGAAAGAGCGACGACGCGATCCACCTCCTCCGGGTGGTCGGCGGCCAGACGAATAGCCAGCGCCGCGGAGTAGCTCGACCCCTAGGCAATGATGCGTCCGAACCCCTGCGTCTGGGCGTACGAGAGGGCCGCCTCCAGATCCGGGTAGGCATCGCAGAATCCATACTCCACGCCATCCGGCAATGCTTCCACGGTTCGGTTGACGCCTTCAAAGACGCCTCCGCACTGGCGCTGGTCGATGGTCATGACCGCGTACCCTTCAGCCAACAGCCGCGGAATGATCGGTGTATACTCACCCCGCGCATCTCCACCACCCTGGTGGAAGGCCAGGATGAGCGGCGGGCGCTTCACGTTTGCCGGTTCATACACGTCCCCGAAAACGGTGACGCTGTCAGCCGTCAGGATGTCGAAGGATCGGGAGGCCTCCTGAGCCCGGGTCACACCGGAAGAAAGGACGGCAAAAATGCCCAGTGCGAGGGCGGGGAGGCTCAGTCTACGGTTGCGATGCACTCGACTTCAACGGCTGCTCCCAGGGCCAGTCCATCGGCTCCGAAGGCGCTGCGTGCCGGCTTGTCGTTGGGGAAATACTCGACATATACCTCATTGAAGGCACCCCATTCGGCGATGTCATCGATCATGACGGTGCATTTGACAACGCGCTCGAGGGACGAATCCCAGCGTTCAAGCGTGGCCTTGATGTTCTCCATGGTCTGGCGGGATTCGCCTTCAATTCCACCCTCGGCCAGCGTACGCGTCCCGGGCAAGATGCCGATCTTTCCAGAGAGGAACAGCATGTTGCCCACACGGACCGCATCCGAGAAAGGACCAGGTTCTTCCAGGCCTTCCGGATTGAGATGCTCGACGTAAGGTCGGTCACCATCGTGCATGGCAGCATGTTCATTGGCCGAGTGGTCGGATTCGCAGGCCGAAAGGACGAAAGCGAACAGAAGCAGGAAGGCGGGAAAGCGGGTCATGGGCGTAGTCGATACGTGGAAGGAGTGGCGCTGATGGGCGAATGGATTCTCAAAAGCCTGAGGGAGGCACCCTGTGACGGGTAGACTGTTCGTAAGCGTAGGCGAGCCGGATCAGGGTCGGCTCATCAAAGAGACGACCGATAAAGGTCATTCCTACAGGAAGTCCCGCCTCTGTGTATCCGATGGGCACCTGGATGGCGGGCAGTCCGGACTGCGGAGAGAGATACTGACTGTTGTCTCCCGCTTCAGAATCCATATCCCCGATCTCCCGGGCAGGCCAGCTCCACGTGGGATAGACGAAGGCGTCAATGTCATTCGATGCCATGGCGGCAAGGACTGCTTCCCGGAAGGCGATGTTGGGTTCGTGGGTGTAGAGGTCAGGGCAGGGCGGCTCGGTCCAGGCAGCCGTTGCGTTGAGTGAGCCTTCGATGTAGTCGGCGTACAGGCCGGTATCGATAATGTCTTGCAGTCGCTCGTAAGGGAAGTCTGCCTCGCGGGTGCCGAAGTAGGCTTCCACGTCGTGTTTGAAAACCTCGCACCAGATGGCCGGGTCGAAAGACAGACCAGGAATGGTGAACGGGTTGACAACCTCGGCGCCCGCCGCTTCGAGATCCCCGATTACCAGCTCCATGCGCGCAAGGATATCCGGATGCGTAGAGTCGGGGCGAAGGTAGGGAGTGAAGACGCCGATGCGCGCTCCTTCCAGACCACTCGCATCAAGGAACTGCAGGTAGCCTCCCTCCGGCATGTATCCCTCGGAGCGTTGGGTGATCGGGTCGGCCGGATCATATCCGGCGATGACGTCCAATACCCGGACCGCGTCCTCTACGGTGCGTGTCATTGGTCCGCCAATGTCATTGCGCAGATACAGGGGGACGATGCCATCTCGGCTCGTCAGGCCCATGGTGGAGCGGATTCCCACCAGGGCATTGTGGCCGGACGGTCCACGGATGGAGTTGCCTGTGTCCGTACCCAGACCGATCAGACCAAGATTGGCCGCCACGGCGGCAGCTGTTCCACCGCTGGACCCCGCAGGTACTCGATCAAGGTCGTACGGATTGCGTGTTGTGCCATCGATCGAGCTGATGGTGACGAATGGAGAAAACGCCCACTCGGCCATGTTCGTCTTGCCCAACACGATGGCGCCAGCCTCGCGAAGGCGTGCCACCTGCCACGCATCATCCGGCGGAATCATGCCTTCCAGAGCGGCTGAACCTGCCGTCGTGGGGAGGTCGAAGGTGTCGTAGTTGTCCTTGACCACGACCGGGATGCCATGCAGTGCGCGGAGATGCCCGGTACGTGCAAACTCCTCATCCAGCTCACGCGCCCGATCAAGGGCCAGGGGATTCAGTAGGATGAAGGCGTTGAGCGTATCGTCATGGGCCGCAATGCGGTCCAGGTACATCCGGGTCAGCGACTCAGCATCGAGCGTGCCGTTTTCGTATGCCTCGTGCACCTCGGAAACGGTCGTTTCGATGAGATCGAACTCGGGAGGGGCTGTGCAGGCACTGACCAGCAATAGAAAAAGGAGGCAAGTACGGGCCATGGCGATCTACTGTGTTGAGGCCATCTCCATGTAATCGAGGGCCAGGTTGACGTAGGCCTGCAGGCCGAGCTTCATGCCGGATTCATCCACGAAAAAGTCCGGGGTATGGTGCGAGACGTTTTCATCAGCCGGGGCGTCCAGCGGCTTGCCGCCGACGAATACATACAGGCCAGGCACCTCGCGGGCGAAATAGGAAAAGTCCTCGGCGCCCGTGACAGCGTCAATGAGATTGATGTTCTCGGCCCCGGCGATGCGCTCAAGTGTGGGCAGCATGGAGGCCGTCAGGTCCGGGTCGTTGTACGTCACCGGATAGTGGGCGGAGTAGGGGAGCTGGATCTCGGCCGTGGCTCCGTTCGAAGCTGCTGTGTGACCCACAATCTCCCGGAACCGCTTGTGCAGGGTTTCCCGCATTTCGGGATCGAACGTCCGGATGGTCCCCAGCATCTCCAGTTCTTCCGGGATGATGTTCGAGCGAACCCCGCCATGGATGGAGCCGACCGTGACAACGGCGGCGGCTTTGGTCAGCTGCATATTCCGGCTGACGATGGTCTGAAGGTTGTTCACTACCTGCGCGGCTGCAACGATCGGATCGATGCCCAACCAAGGCGCGGAGCCGTGGGCTTGTTTGCCATTGAGGACGATTCGGAAGTCATCAACCGCGGCCATGATGCCCTGGGGACGATAGTTGATCTGACCTATGTACGTTCCAGCGTTGATATGCAGGCCGAAGACAGCATCGACATCTTCCATCACGCCCTCTTTCACCATGAGCTCCGCGCCACCTTCTTCTCCCGGGGGCGGGCCTTCCTCAGCCGGCTGAAAGATGAATTTGATCGATCCGTGCAGGTCTTCGCGCATGGCGCTCAAGACTTCGGCAGCCCCCATGAGCATCGCGATATGCGTGTCATGACCACATGCGTGCATGACGGGGACTTCTTCGCCACGATAGAGACTGACCACTTCGGATTTGAACGGTAAATCGACCCGTTCTTTTACCGGGAGCGCGTCCATATCAGCGCGCAGGGCTACCATCGGGCCCGGATGGGCACCACGAAGAATGCCAATGACTCCGGTGTGGGCCACTTCGGTCTCCACCTCGAGTCCGAGACTATGGAGATGGTCTGCTACGACGGCTGCCGTCCGGAATTCCCTGTTTGACAGCTCCGGATTCGCATGAAAGTCCCGGCGCCATTCAATGACGGAGGGTTCGATGTCATCGATCAGGGCCTCGAGCGATGCCTGGGAAAAGGCAGGGAGGGCAACCAGCGAGAGCGCCAGCAAAGTCAGGAGTCGGGAGGACATGGGCAGATCATCGTGCTGATTCACAGGAGGGTCCAGATTAAAGAAACCGTTCGATTCTTGCGCACTGCCAAGGCTTACTCTCCCTTCAATATGGCCAAACTTCGACGTACATCGTTACGATTGGGGTTCAATTCGAGCGCTGCTTCGTAAGCCTGTATGGCACCCGTCGTATCTCCCAGGGCTTCAAAGGACTCCGCCATTCCGGCCTGAATCGCGTCGGATTGTGGAAACCGCTCGGCATTCATCATCCAGATGGCAATGGCATCCTCATGCCGGCCTTCTTTGGCAAGCTCCTCGGCAACCACATTGGTCTCTGCTTCGCGGAAATCGTAGGCGCCTGCATTGTCGTAGTTCTCTCGTAGTTCGCCGAGCTTTTCAATGGCTGCTTCTACCCCTTCCTCGTGCGTAGTCAGGACCATTTCCTGCCAGAGCAGGCGAGGCCTGACCGTTCCGCGGTGACAGGTCTTGCACGTCACTTCGACCGCAGGATGTTCGCGGTCTGCCAGTTCGGGAAGGAATTGCGAGTTGATGGCATCCGTCATAAACAACATCACACGCGCCTTTTCCTTGTTCGGATTGGCGTCCGAGGCGAAATCGAATCCTCGACCATTCTCGTTGGGCGTGTGGCAATGCTCGCACCGCACGCCCAGGGCGAAGGAAAAGTGCCGCATCTCGGCAATGATCTCCCCTCGGGTCATGTTCGTGGGGTAGAATTCAAGGTTTTGGGGTCCATTTTGGGCAGAAACAAGTCCGGGCAACAGCATGAAGCTCACTGCCGCGAGTAAAAGGGTACGACGCATGGATCCGGGCGGGATGATGGTGTGGTCTGCGTCCTTTCGACGCTGGTATGAATCAGTCATTCCACAGGGGACTGAGAAGGGACCTTCTCAAGTTTTACAGCGGTCCCGTACGCAAGTAGCTCCGCGGCTCCTGCCATGACCTGACTTGTCACGAAGCGGACGTTCACTACAGCATCAGCTTCCATGTTCTGGGCATCCCACTCCATGCGCTGAAGCGCCGCATTCCGCGCTTCGGTCAGCATGGCGGTGTATTCCTTGATTTCGCCCCCGATGAGCATGCGCAGGCCGGCCAGGATGTCCTTACCGATGTGTTTGGCCCGGATGGTATTGCCGCGCGCAATGCCGAGGGTTTCAGTAATGCGATGGTCGGGGATCGAGTCAGTGGTAACGATCAGCATATCGGTTTCAGCAAGGATTCAGGAAGAAGGGGGGCGAGGAGCGTCTTCACGCAGAGCGGCATCGGCCTCTCGATCCGCCCAGCGCTCGGCGATCAGGGAGATCATCAAGACAGTGAGGCCAATGGCGGCTATGGCAATGCCGAGTTGCAGCGGCACGGGTAGCAGACGATAGTGGCTCACTACTTCCCAGAGGGGATCAATGAACCAAGAGGCTGTGATCAGGAAACCCAGGATAACCAGGGCAAAACCGGTTCGGCGAATCCATTCATTCATCGAGCATCTCGGCCTCCAACCGGGCATCTTGAATGCGCTCCAGAATAAGTGAGGCGACCACGAGGACGCTTCCAACAAGCATCATTACGATACCCACGAATACGGGATCGGGCAACTCCATGCCCAGCAGGAATCGCCAGATTCGCACCGAACCTTCCCATCCGATATACACCCCGCAAAACCAAAGTCCGCCGCGCCACAGCAGCCACCCCACGGTGGTACTCTTGGACGATGATGCGCTGGCACGAGGCAATGTCGGAGGATCGATCATGTAGGAGTCGACGATCAGGAAGGCGAAGCTGATTCATCGTCGGCCGACTCGTTCGGTCCGTCCTCCTCAGTCGGTCGTTTTTCCGCCCGGAAGGCTTCGTCGAGGTCTCCTTGCCACATGGAGCGTGGTTTCTGGCCCAGGGTGTCCGAAAACATCTCCCCATAGATACTGAGGGTCCCCAGGAAGAGGGCGGCAACGATGGGCCCAATAATGAATCCTACGGCGCCAAAGAGGAAGATGCCGCCGAGCGTGGATATCAACACCATGATGTCCGGCATGCGCGCACCCTGACCGACCAAACGGGGCCGCAGGAAATTGTCAACGGTCCCTACGACCACAGCGCACCATATCGTGAAGACGATGGCAACGCCCATGGGCCCCGTGGAAAACAAGTACACGGCAGCTGGAATCCAGACCAGTGCGGATCCCACGGCGGGAATGAGCGAAAGGACAACCATGACCGTAGTCCAGAATGCCCAGCCTGGAATACCGGCAAACAGGAAGGCCAGCCCTGCGAGTCCTCCCTGGATCAATCCAATAACCAGAGATCCTTTGAGCACGACAGACGTCACGGAAACAATCCGGTTGACCAGCTCTTCCTCGAATGCCTCCGGGAGAGGGATGTAGTAGAAAATGCGGTCCATGATTTTCGGGCCGTCCTTCAGGAAGAAGAACATCGCGTAGAGTAGGACGAAGACCTGCAGAGAGAAGGCTGCCGTACCGCGCGTGACCTCGACCACGCTGTCTGCCAGGAATCGGCCGGCAGCAGCGGTAAATTCGCTCAGCTTGGCCAGGAGCTCACCTTCACCGGGAAAGATGTAGCCCAGGAATGAATATTCCAGCAGAAGCTCGTCCCAATTGCCCAGCTCGATGATCTGATTTTCAATCCACGGTCGCGCGGCACTGCTGATCTCAATGGCCTGATTAGCGACCAGACCCATGAATGCGAACAGGGGAATCCCGACGGCAACGATCAGGATGAGCAGGGAAAACGATGCAGCCAGTGAATGGCGCATACCGACACGCCGCCTGATGATCCGGTGCATGGGCATCGCCATGGTAGAAAAGATGGCCGCCAGGAACAGTGCGATCAGGAAACTGCGCACCATCCAGAGAAACAGAAGAGAGACCAGAATGACCGTCACCAATAGGAAACGGCGTTGGGAGCGGTCCATGATTGTCGGCATGCGGGGCCTCGCAGTAAGCGCGGATGGCGAAAGGGCTGAAGCAGGAAACGAAGGTTTCCTGTATTTCAAAATAGCGTTTCGGAGAACTTCTGAAAGGCTAAGAGCAGATTCGTCAGACCCTCATCACGTACTGAGGAAGAAATCTAGAATGTTGTCCAGGTTCTTGGTTCCACCGCGGTAGAATTCCGTGTAGGTGCATCGCGTGCAGGAGACGGCGGTGAACATGCGGTTCTGGACGTCTAAGAAGCGCGAGAGCCCATCACCCGTTGTGCGGATGGTGTCCGTCTCGAACTCGTGGTGATTACATTTCGGGCAGGTCCAGGCTTCGTGTTTCATGTTTCCGGCAGATTGGGAGGATCCGATGATGAATGAACTACCAGGCAGTCACTTTGCAAGGAGGCGACCACGGGGATGGTATGTCTGTTTGGTATTCGTATGGACCCTGCTTTGGGTTGCGGATGGCATGGCGCAGGAAGTAATCGTCTACGGAGGGTCAGGAGAACGTCGGGGGGCAAGCACATTCCTGGAGCGGGCTTCCTCGATCGATGTGATCAGCCCCCAGGTCTATGCGGTCGACTCCCTGGGCAATGTCCGTGGCGGTGTGCCGCAGCGGCTGCTCGAGGAAGCCCGCGAAACGGGCACGCGTCTGATGCCGCTGATCATGAATCCCGGCTTCAATCAGCCCATCATCCACGCGCTGCTCGACAACGTGGAGGCCCAGCAGAAGACCATTGATTTCATGGTCGCAGAGGGTCTGGAGCACGGGTTCTGGGGATGGCAGTTTGATTACGAAAACGTGGATCGTCACTACAAGGATCGGTTTACGGCCTATTTCCAGCGGGCTGCGAAAGCATTGCACGCCAACGGGATGACGGCGTCCGTGGCCGTTGTGCCAACCAATGATCAGGCGGCCGAAGGCGGATTTTCCCGGTATATGCAGGACAATTGGCGAGGGAATTTCGACATGAAAGCGATCGCCGAAGCGGGCGACTTCATCTCGCTCATGACCTATGCCCAGCACGGCGGACCGACCGCGCCAGGGCCCATCACGGGTCTGCCCTGGATGAGAGAGATGCTTGACTATGCGCTGGCGCAGGGCGTCCCCATCGAGAAGATTTCAATTGGGTTGCCGTTCTATTCGGGCTACTGGCATCCTGACTGGTTTTCGAATGGCGCGGTGCGCGTGCGAGGCAATGAAGTCCAATTCACCCGGGCCGACTCCCTGCTGACGGCCAACAATGCCGAGCGGATCTGGCTGCCCGAACATGGTGTGACCTATGGATTCTGGCCGGAGTATGGCGTATTCCATTGGGTCTTCCTGGAAAACGCTCGATCGATGCAGGCCAAGCTGGATCTGGTGGCCGAATACCCCGGGCTGAGGGGTGTTTCCATTTGGGTACTGGGAGCCGAAGACCCCGATGTCTGGCCACTTCTGGACGCTACGTTCAAGTAGCGGCAGTACTGCTGAGGAATTCGACGGCTCTTTTCTCGGCATACGAACGAGCACCATTCAGAAAGCCGACATGTCCTCCGAGCTCAGGCGTCTCAAGGTGGACATACGAGGATGCTGAACAGATGTCATACGGATAACAGCCTTCCGAGAGGAAGGGGTCGTCCTTGGCGTTGAGAAGCAGCGTCGGTATGCGGATATTCTCCAGGAAGTGCATGCTGCTGCATGATGCCCAGTAATGGTTAGCGTCTCGAAAGCCGTGCAGCGGCGCCGTGAATCGATCATCGAAGGCCTGAAAAGTTTTTATTTCCCTGAGGCCGGAAATGTCTACCTGGTTGGGAAATGCGTCCGCTTTCTGCTGCATTGTTGCTCTCAGGGATCGCATGAAATTCCACATGTAGAGCCGATTTCCTGGGCTAGCCAGCTGATGAGCGCTTCCTTTGAGGTCGCATGGAACGGATACGGCAACGGCGCGGCTGATGCGCGAGGCACGCCCTTCCTCCCCCAGATGCTTCAGAAGCAGGTTGCCGCCCAGGCTGAAGCCTACCGCATGAATTACCTCACACCGATCCGTTATGGTATCCAGGACGGCACGAAAGTCCTCTGTTGCTCCTGAATGGTACGAGCGCAGCAACCGATTGGGCTCACCGGAGCAACCGCGGAAGTTGAGCGCAAAGACGCTTACACCTGACTCCCACAGCGTATCGGCCATCGCACGTATATAGGTCCGGGAGGTTGATCCTTGCAGGCCATGGAGCAGGACCACTCCAGTTTGCGATGCCGATCCAAGGACATCGAGATCGACAAAATCGCCATCGGATAATTCGATGCGCTGACGTTTCCAGGCGGGAGAGGGGACTCGACGCATCTTGGCTGCAAAAATCGTGTGCCAGTGCGGTTCGCGAACCCACCAAGGTGGTTGATATGATGGCGACGGGACGAGTGGCACGCGCTTATCCGACGAAACGGGCGGCTTCGCTTTTGTACGCGGCCCGGTCCGTGCGCCATCTGAAGCGCTCCAGGCGGTCATCAGCGACGCCTTCCAACCGGTTTGCAATCAATGATCCCAGAATGGGCGCCATCTTGAATCCATGGCCGCTTCCTCCGCTCGCAACCGACAATCCCGCATATTCCGGATGATGATCCAGCCAGTAGTCGGCATCGATCGTGTCGGCGTAAAGGCAGCGCCGGGTGTAAACGAGTTCCGCTTCCGTCAGAGCAGGAAGGGCTTCACGAACGAATGCCCACATCGCCTGAATATCCGATTCGTAGACCTCGCGCGGGTCGGCCACGGGGTCCACATCGAGTCCCGTACCATGTCGACCGATCTTTACGACGCCTTCCGAGGGATGAACGGCGAAACCGTACCACCCGGTGTGTGCGATGTCGGCCGTGAAGGTGCAGAATTCCGGGGGCGCGAAGCGCTTGGGTTCGGCCGGCCGGAGATGGAATACCGGGTGGCCCGAGGAGCGGAAAAACGGCTTGAGCTCCGGCAGGAGATTCGTCGTCCAGGCGCCGCAGGCAAGCAGGGTATGACCCGCTTCGAGACTGGAGCCATCCGCCAGTGTGGCGCCAAGGCAACGCCCATCTTCCAACAGCAGATCGGTCACCATGCCCTCTGTGAAACGCACTCCAGCGGCAAGAGCCCGCTGGAAAAGCTCCTGAATCAGCGAGCCACTTTCCACCCAGCCGCCGCGGGCATGAAAGAATCCGTCGGTGTACATGGACGGGTCGAATGCCGGGAATCGATCGGAAAGGAGCTTGGAGTCGATGCGCTCTGGCTCATGGCCGCGTTCCTGCAAGGTCTTCCATGAGTCATGCTCGAATCCGCCGGGCTGCATCGCTTCGCGGGAAAGCATCAACACGCCCGTTTCATGATAGAAGGGGCGTGAAAGCGACTCGTTCCACGCGTCGAACCCTTCCATGGCCTCTTCTGCAAGGCGCATGTAGAAGGCGTCCGATCCGTATTCCATGCGGACCACCTTGCTGATATCGGACGAGGCGGCCAGCAAAAACGGCGGTGGCCCTTGATCAACAAGGGCCACCGTGTGTCCGCGTGATGTCAGTTCAAGCGCCGCGGTGACGCCGAACACGCCGGCTCCAACAATCAGAATGTCGGGGGCCGGCTGCATGGGTCAGGATGTCTGCAGGCGATCCAGCGTAGCAAGGACATCTTCCGAATGGGGAGTCGGATTCACGCCAAGAAAAACTTCAGCCACTTTGCCCTCGGGATCGATGACAAAGGTATTACGAGCACTCATCTTTACTTCAGACAGGCCACGAACCGAGCCATATGCCTCAGAAACGGCCGCTTCGGTATCGGCCAGGAGCTTGAACGTCAGGCTTTCTTTTTCGCAGAATGACGCGTGCGTTTCCGCATCATCTACACTCACACCAAGAATCGTGGCGCCACGCGCTACGTATTCTTCCATGTCGCGCTGGAAGTTGCGGGTCTGGATGGTGCAACCGCTCGTGAAGTCTTTGGGGTAGAAATACAATACGACCCACTGGCCGCGGTATTCATTCAGACTCACTTCGGTGCCTTCGTTGGAAACGAGCGTGAATTCAGGTGCCTGGTCGCCGACCGCTGGTGGATCGTCGTGGTTGTTGAAAGCGGCCCAAACCAGGACGCCAAGTCCGAGAACGACGCCGGAAGCGATGTATCTGATGTACTTCATGAATGCGGGATAATGAATGGTTCCGGGAGGTGAGTACCGGATGCATACGGATTCGTTTCAGCCCTGCCAGACTCCAGAGCCCATTTTTCTGAGTCGGTTGGCCAGATAGGCCTCCAATTCCTCTGCGTCCGTGCGCGATGGGATCGGGTTGTACTGCTCGAACAGGTCTGGCCTGAGCTTCAATCCGTATTTCTTGGCGTACCGGTTGGCCTTGTATCCCTGCTTGTGTTGGTCGAATCGTTCATCTGGTGTACGCCATGTACTGCCCACGTAAAAACAAGGCGTCAGTGCCTTCATGGCCGGGTTCGCCTCGCGGAATCGCCGAACCTGCCGGACGGCGGGGTCGAGTTCGATGACATACACGTGGAAGCGGCGAGGCATGGATACGAAAGCAGGTGGGCTACAAAGATAGTGGCTCGGGTGAGCGATCATGTGTTGGTTGATCGGTAAACGCTTTCCTGTCGTAGATTACCAGCCAATCGAGAAATCCCATGGTCGGACGCACCATAAAGCATTACGAGATAGAATCTGAGCTCGGCCAGGGTGGTTGGATTGTGTTCAGGTTCGTGCGATGTCCCGGCACGCCATGAGATTACTTGAATTGAAGGTACCTCCTGTCGGGGTGGTCGCTACCGTAGCGGCTCTTGCCTGGTATGTAGATCAGTTTGCTGTCCTGCAATGGTCTGAATCCCGGTTGGGCGCAATACTGTGGTCCGCGGCTGGTGTATTCGTTGCCATGGCCGGCTTGTGGTCGTTTGCGCGGGCTCGAACCTCGGTGAATCCACACCGCCCGGGGAATGCCTCTTCGCTCGTCACCTGGGGTATTTACCGCGTCACGCGCAATCCCATGTATTTCGGCATGCTCATGGTGCTTATTGGCTGGGCGCTTTTTTTGGGGGGTGCACTGCCACTTTTCGCCACCGGCCTTTTTATTCCGTTCATGAATCGTTTCCAGATCGAACCGGAGGAACGGGTCATGGCGGAGCTGTTCGGCGATCAGTTCGAACAGTACGTCGCCACCGTGCGTCGGTGGGTCTAGAGTAGTCCCGGCCAGGGTGGCATCGTTTTATCGATTGTACGGACGGCTTTTCGACATGGGTATTTTTCTACGGATCCAAAGGAGGTGAGGTACCATTAGAGTCTTGTTGATCGTCCTATTTGCAATGGCCTCACTGCCATCTGCTGCTCAGGAAGCTTCTTGCGGCAATCTCGATTCGGTAGCCTGGATGGCAGGGACGTGGGAGACGGAATCAAATTCGCGACGGACCGTGGAGCATTGGGCGTTCGTCAGCGAAAAGACCATGGAGGGCTGGGGGCGCGTTTATCGAACAGACTCCGGTAACATCGAGGGTGAGGAGACCCTTCGACTGCTGGAGATGAGCGGCGAGGTGTTTTTCGTAGCAAAGGTCGGCGGAAACGCGTTTCCCGTACCTTTCAAATAGGTCGACTGTAGTGACTCGACAGCGACTTTCGAGAACTTGGACCACGATTTTCCTCGTAGTCTTCAATACTCCATGCCTGCGCCGGATGCTCTGCACGTAGATGTCTCTGACGGAGAGGGTAACGGATTCCAGATTAACTATATCAGAGAAGAGCGCTAGGTCTAGCATCGAGCATCGACATGAAGAGATTCCAAGAGATAGATCAGTTCATTGCCGGGACCATGCAGCAATGGGGCATTCCGGCAGTGCGACTTTCCTTCGCTGTCATCTTCATCTGGTTTGGTCTCCTGAAGCCAATGGGCCTTTCCGCAGCTGCGCCATTGGTGCTGGCCACGGTAGATTGGATGCCACTTCTTTCAGCTGAAACCTGGCTGTCAGTGATTGGCTGGTGGGAGGTGGCCATCGGAATCTGCTTCCTGTTCCAATCCACCCTGCGCATTGCCATTGCGCTTCTATTCCTTCAAATGGTGGGCACCTTCATGCCTCTCGTCATCCTGTCGGGCGTGACCTTTCAGGAGGGCTTGATCCCCTTCGGACCGACCGTGGAAGGGCAGTACATCATCAAGAACCTCATGATCATTTCTGCTGCGCTCGTAGTGGGAGGATCCCTTTCCAAGCGGACCCAGGATGGCTGAATCGAACACTTTTCGCCCCAAGACGGTCGTCGTCAATGACCGTATGCAAAAAGGCTACGCCTACGTACTGAGCGAGCCGGCTGGTGAAAACTTCCACCCGGAGTTCAAGCCCGAACTGACTCCTTGCCAAATGCTTGAGATGGGCATCTTTGGCGGTAAATACATGACAGACTGCCGAGAGGAGTTTCCAGAGGACTGGTTTGTGGACGCGCGTCTGAGTTCAGGCAAACGGAATAACGACCTCAATTTCTTCGGTGTCGATGCCTCAAAGCCTCTCTCGTATTGGGTAGAGAAGGGCTGGATCCACGAGCAAGACCCCCGCGGTTGGTTCCAGTGGTATTGCCGCTATTGGATGGGACGCAGAAGCGAAGATGACGAGCGGCAGGTCAAACGCTGGAAAGCCATGACGCGGCACATAGCCCAGTTACGCAAGAACTGCGTCAATGGGGACTGGAAATGCCGGCCGCGTCAGCGCCAGGCCCTACTGCACTGGGCCTACGATTCGAGGGAAATGTGAGGTGACTGTGCGAGGCCGCTTTCATTCAACCGGGCCTCCAATACAACGAACGACCGACCCGACTTGACATCGGGCCGGTCGTCGTTTTGTATAGAGCGTCCGTGCTGCGCAATAAGCGCATCAAGTCAGGTCAGTGAGCCATGAAAGACACACTGGCGATGGTGTTTTCCCACGCCATATTCAGCGTGCCGCCCTGATCGGTCACATCCGAGAAGAAGATGGAGAATTGGTCGATGCTCATGGGTGACTCCGACATCATCATCGCGGTGCGGAAGACATCCATGTCAGCGTCATAATTGTAGGCGCCCCAGATACCTGGACCATCTTCACGACCGCTGTTTTTCGCTTCGTGGCTGGACACAATCAGAGTCCATCCGTCAGCGGCCAGGTCCACGAAAAGTGAGTATTCGCCAGCAGGGAGATGGTGGTTACCGAACATGAGATCGCGTTCGGTCATGAAACGGGTGGACTTGTTGGCACCAGCACGCCAGACCTCTCCGTTAGCGAGGACACCTTCTCCATAGGACTCGCCTTCTCCGAAGATGCCGGTACGACCGCGAAGAATGGGACGACCATAATCGACCACGAGCCAGTCATCTCCGATCTGGGTAGCGGCTTCTCCGCGAGGGGAGGCAGGACGATCCTGGGCCTGGATGTCCGATGGCATGGCCATCATCAGGAAGGCAGCAAACGCTGCAAAAAGAAATGTGCGCATGATTCCGGTAAGTCAATTTGGGGACGGGGAGAGGCTTTATGCCCCCAGTGAAGTCGGCGCGCGGCTAGGTCACGCCTTACGACCTCCTGGATGGGAAGCCGACGTACCCCGAGTGAGGGGATCGCTAAAGTGTGCCGCATACAACGGAAGACATCTATAGTGGATCCTCCTACTTTAAACGATCATTGATCGGTTGTAGGTTGGCCGCCGATGAAAAAGCAGACACCATTTCTCGGCCTCGTGACCGGACTTGTCATCGGGATAAGTCTCTTTACGTTTCTGTACGCAGATGGGGCCTCCTATCTGTCGAATGACCCTTCGGCATGCGTCAATTGCCATGTCATGAATCCACAATATGATGCGTGGATCAAGGGGTCTCATTCTGCGGTGGCTACTTGCAATGATTGTCATGCGCCGCATGGCAATATCCTCGGTAAGCTGGCCATAAAGGGAATCAACGGTTTCAATCATTCCCTCGCGTTCACCACAAACCGGTTTCCCGAGCCCATACGGTCCCGGGAAATGAATCAGAAGGTGACGGAAGCGGCCTGCCGCTCATGTCACGAGCCTCTCGTCCACTCAACGCCCACGCTGGCTTCCTCCGAAACCAGCTGTGTCCACTGCCACGACTGGCGTTTTAGACAGCACCGTGGAAGGGAGGAAAGCGGAATCGCCTTACGCGTGCATCATGTGCAAGCGGGCGTCGTTCATACCGCGAATCGACCATGTCGGGGGACGTACGAGCGTCACCCTATCGCGTAACCACGATCTTCTGCATGCTCTGGTGCATGGAATGGTCGGGACCGCCGATCATGCGCACCAAGTACAGTCCTGAAGAAAGCGTACTGACATCAATGTTGGTGATACCCCCACCTACATCTTGCGTCATGACGACCCGCCCAGTGGTGTCATAAATCTGCACGGTTCCCGTTTCCACAGAATCGAAACGGAGAATGTCTCGGACCGGATTGGGATAGAGGGAGGGCAGGACATCCCCGGGAGGTTGCTCAACAAAGGTCCCAACCGGATTTATGAAGAGGTCCATCAGTAGCGCGTAGCCTTGTGGATCATGCGACTCGAGGTCCGATCGGTTGAACGGGTAGTAGTCATTCTCCCCGAAAAACGCTTCTGAAATCTCTGCCAGGTACTCGATTTCGTTCACCATGGCATAGGCCTCGAGCTGGAACGGAGGTTGGCCCCCGCCAGGATTGTATGGTACGGATTGGTAGATTCCGGAATCCCGTGCGTTGATGAAGGCTTCGACGGTGGGGATATGACCGAATCCCATCATCTGATGATGGTATCCGTGAACCAATTCATGCAGAACCATCCATGGCTGGTTCTGCCGAGACCAGTTGGTGAAATTCACGGCGTTGGCAATTTCAACCGATTCCGCTTTTTCCGGATTGCGCCCATTGTCAATCAGCCATTGCCGGCTCGGGTGGTACCACGCAGCCCCATCGGGACGTACGTTGTAAACGAGAAAAATTTTGACAGTGCGCATATCCTCGAGCACATCCGCGCGAATGTCCAATGCCGCGATCAGGCTCAGTTGACTCTCGAGTTCCTGAAATGCCACCTGCATGCTGGATGAGTATGAATCGTTGTCCGCATCGTTTACCAGTACGTAAAAGCCATGGATGGTATAGGTGGTAAATCCGGCCACAACCGGCTGTGCTTCCGCAGGCTTTCTGTTCAGCAACAAGCTGAAAACAAAAAGCAGGGTCAACAAGAACCAATGGCTGACTCGAGTAGGGTACATGTCTGGGAAGGTCTTGGAATGCCTGAACGCAGGTGCCAGAACAACTGATGAAGGTCGTATGGGGCCTTTGTTAGGTGAAGTTGGGGCATCGCTGCCGTTGTCTAACGCAGGCAGCATTTCTATTGCGCACAGGTCGGATACTGGAAGGACGTCATTGAATCATCCTATGCCACCCCGTTAAAAGCAAAGAGCCCTTCAATCGCCAATGGGTGATTGAAGGGCTTTCGGTGTTGCCCTACTAGGAGTCGAACCTAGAACCTCCGGAACCAGAATCCGGCGCTCTGCCAATTGAGCTATAGGGCAATAGAGCCGTCCGAGAACAGCGACGCGCAAAATAAGCCCCGTCAATGCCGTTGTCCACGCCGCGGTTCCACTTGCGCGTCCCTCTCTCGTGTCTTTACGGAGTTTTTATGAGTCGTCATCGGTCTCTTGGCATCGTATAATGCGACCACACCTTCTCCTGGATCATATCGTCATGGATGCTGGCTTTCTCTCCTTGATGCCGCTGGTAGTAGCGCTGGTCTTTGCGTTTGCCACTCGCTCTGCTATTCCGGCATTGTTGGCAGGTGTGATTGTGGGTGCCTTCATGCTGGACGGTAATCCGCTGGTCGGTCTGAACGAGACGCTTCAGACGGCACTGGGCACAGGCAACTTCATCTGGATTTGTCAGATTGTGATGTCGATCGGAATCCTGACTGAGCTCTTCAAGCGCGCTGGCATCATCACAGGATTTGCCAGCCGTCTGTCCGGATTTGCCCGATCGCCCAAGAGCGTGGGCCTGACCACCTGGGGACTTGGCCTGGGCATTATCGATGATTATTTCAGCCCACTCCTCGTAGGGACCATCATGCGTCCCCTCTCGGACAAGGCACGTATGTCGCGAGAAAAATTCGCCTACTTGCTCGACGCAATGACGTCCCCGCTCTGCGTGCTGATGCCGTTCCTGGCCTACGGTGCGTACCTGGCCGGCCTGGTGGCCATCGAAGTCGGTCAGAGTCCGACAGAAGGAACGGCTCTCTTGATCCGATCCATTCCTTTCAACTTCTATTCGCTGTTGACGGTAGTGATGGCGCTTGGCATCGCACTCAAAATCATACCTGACTTCGGTCCCATGCGCCGCGCAGAGCGACGAGTCCGGGAAGGAGGGCCCTTGGTCCGGGTGGGTGGAGCCCCATTGATCACCGACACCGATCTGCCGGAAGAGTCCCGTGACGCCTGGGGGGAGCTGTTCGCTTTTCTGATCCTGCCGATCATCATGGTTCTCGGCGTGGCGATGGGGAGCTTCGTTGTGACCGGATCGATCCTCATCGCAGAGGCATTCATCTTGGCAACTGCCTACCTGACCGTTGCGCTTCTGATTGCCCGGCGCATCCCATCCCTGACGTCACTGGTCGAGTTTGCCTTGGCAGGTATCAAGAACGTCCTGCCAGCCCTCATCATTATTGCGCTCGCGTATGCACTCAATACCGTGACGGATAATCTGGGTGCGGCCGAGTGGCTTGTTTCCGTGGCGGAGAGCTACCTGACACCACAATTACTCGTGGCCGTGACGTTTGTATTGGCTTCAGCGGTATCGTTCGCGACAGGAACGTCCTGGGGTACATTTGCGCTCGTCATGCCGCTCGCGCTCCCTATCGCACTGGCCTTTGGTTCAGCGCCCACGGACCCGATCGTGCTTCAGACCATCGCCGCGGTCACTGGAGGTGGCATCTTCGGAGATCATACTTCACCGGTCTCCGATACGAGCGTGCTTTCTTCTGCTGGGGCAGGAAGTGATCACATGGATCATATCATCACGCAACTTCCGTATGCGCTGACGGTCGCCGCGTTCACAACGCTACTTTATCTCATCGTCTGATCGGGGCAATCAACGTTTCCGCTGGTACCGCGTACGAGTACTCCATCATCTGCATTGACCATGCGATCATTAAGTACTTTTTTGAGGAGCCTACCCATTTAGAGGCGTCATCCGATGTTTCGGAATCTTCCGGATACGCAGTGAAAGGTCGAAAGCGACACTTCAGAGGACATCTGGCTGCCTCCGATCTGGATGCTGACATCGTTGGTGGATCTGCACTGGAAGATCAGGCAGCTGCCCGGATTTTGGCCCGTGTCCTGCAGGGTCCAATCTGGTTTTCCAATCGTGCACCTGGGCAGGTCGATGTCTCACTGTCGCTTTTGACGGGGATGGAGGACATCGTTCAGGCGCTTTCAACCATAGGTCAGTCTGTCATGATGACGGATGTGGATCCGACCAAGGAGATCATCGAAGGCCTTTCAGGTAGAGAAGATGGCTTACCTGGACTTCACATGGTTGCACAGTTATTGGACGCTGGGTGTACCCTGATTTTTCCGGAATCGGCACAGATGGGTCATGACTGGAGCGTCTTCTCACCTCGACCATTGGCGTCAGACTTCCGCGATGCCATGCGCACGTTGCCCGACGATATTCGCGCTTTTGTCATTCCCTACACCGAGGTGCGCGGTGAGCGGGGATTTTACTTCGAACAAGAAAATATCGGTCGGTTCTCGCAGTACGAAGTGTCCTGAGAAGCCATATGAGGCGTTTTGGTTGCCTCGTGCTTCATTTTTTGTACATTCTCGGGCCTTGAACCAATCGTCCTGAGTGTGGAATATTTCTTTTCAACAGCGGCCAACCCTGAACATCCATTCGTGCTGTTTGGCCTCTCACACGGCCTGCTTTTCCTGTGGGTCTGCCTTTTCGGCTTCCTGGTCGTGCGTGCGGGGATGCGCGCCAACGAGAAGCGGCGGCAGCAGCTTCGCTGGTTCCTCGTCATCCTGTTCCTGATATGGGAAGTAGAGTGGCAGGCGTGGCACATCTTGACAGACACCTGGTCCCTTCAAAAGAATCTGCCGCTTCAGATGTGCAGCATCATGATCTGGGTGTCCATTTGGGGTCTTCTCTCGCGCAAGCGATTTGTCATGGCCCTGATGTACTTCTTCGGCATTGCAGGAGCGGTTCAGGCGATCATCACGCCCGACGCGATCTATGCCTTCCCCCACTTTCGATTCATGAACACCTGGTTTTCCCACAGTCTATTGGTTACGACTGGATTCTGGGTCGTGTTCGTGGAAGGATACCGTCCCACGCTCAGGGATTTGCGCAACTGCTTCATTACGGTGAATGTGTATGCCGTCCCGGTTTACCTGATCAATATCACGATCGATGCAGGCTACTTGTACCTCGGCAAGAAGCCCGAGACGGCTTCTTTGATGGACTTCTTTCCCGAGTGGCCCTGGTACTTCTTCATCCTTCAGGGCCTACTGCTGCTCATCATGATTGGCATGTATCTGCCGT
>CALIKL010000054.1 GCA_938018055.1 uncultured bacterium | reverse complement strand
AGACAGCCCTCAGCCTTTCGGCCAATGCTGCGGTTGCCGATTCCACCAATGCTAGCTGCTCGCGGTGCGTGGTGGTCGGACCGTAGGTTGAGCGTTCAATACCCCGCTGGACGGCAAAAAGACGACTGCCGATGGTCGGGTCGGTTTTCTCGCCCACCTCGCGTCTGGATGAAGAGCCGTTGAGTACCCTTTCCAATTTCTTGACGGCGGTGGTCAGATTGATCACCATATCGGCCATGTCAGTCGTTGCTCCCGGCGTTCGGGCCAGCGCCGTTTCCAGAGCAATCGCCTTGTCCATGGCGTTTGACAGTTCCAGGTTGAGTGCTGAGACATCCCGCGTGGCCCGCTCGAACTGTCTCCAGAAGGCCGCTACTTCGCTGTGCGGCGCCCCCTTGAGCGCTCCTTCGTGCAGCGGTTTTACTACAAAAGACTTTGGTGCTCCCACGGGCATCCAGGCCCCATTCTGTCGCATCATGAGAGAGACCATGTACGTGCCCGGAGCCGCAAGCATACCGGCCGCAGACCGGCTGTCATCTCCCATGCCGACCACCGTCGTCGATGGATAGCGAAGATCCCAGGCCACGCGGTGGAAGCCAGCAGTGTGGTCGCCTTCCACCAATCTGATCATCTGGCCTTGCGCGTCCGTAACGACGAGAGCTACCATCGGAGGCGCATCCAGCGTCTCCGCGTCGAGTGTATCCCATCCTGGGAATCCGACCGCTTTTCCTTCTTTTTCGGACGCCGCTTCGGCGGACTGGCGTTGCGCCTCAGTCGTTTTGAGATCTTCTTTCAGGTAGTACGTAAAGACCGCACCGAAAGGCGGATTCGGCGCGACATAGTGCGCATCCCCCTGCGAGCCCTTCACTTCGTCAAACGATAACTGCGGACGCGGGACGTACCACCAGGTATCGCGCACGTCAAACAGCGTCGCATCCTGCGCCAGCTGCGCTGCCGAGACGTCACGAAGCGGCGAGTAATCGTCGAGCACGAAGAAGCCTCTACCGAAAGAGGCGCCCACCAGATCATTCTCACGTCGCTGGATGGCCAGGTCCCGGAAAGAAATGGTGGGTACACCGCCACTGAGTTCCGTCCAATGGGTACCTCCATCGACCGTAAAGAATATTCCAAACTCGGTACCGGCAAAGAGCAGCTGCGGATTGACGTGATCCTGAACCACGCGCCAGACGAGCGTGCGATCCGGCAGATTACCGGCAATCGAAGACCAGGTTTTCCCTTGATCGGAGCTCTTCATCAGGTACGGTGAAAAGTCTCCGTACTTGTGGTTGTCCAGCGCCACATAGACCGTATTCACGTCGTGGAGGTCTGCCTTGATGTCGTTCACGAAGGCCGTGGCTGGTACACTACGCATGGAACCGACCTCCATGCCGCGCCAATTCGCGCCGCCATCGCTGGTCACATGCACCAAGCCGTCGTCAGTGCCCGCATACAGCACCGCTTCGTCCAATGGGCTTTCACCCAGCGACGTGATGGTGTTGTAGTTGGACATGGCAGCGACATCCCAGGCATTGTCCCACTTCTGAGGGCCGCCCATGATGTCCAGCGTGAATCGGTCCTGATTGCGCGTGAGATCCCCGGAGATGGCGGTCCACTCATCGCCGCGACTATCCGAACGCCAGACGCGTTGGGAGGCGAAGTAGATGCGGCTGGGCTGGTGCTGGCTCACCAGAATGGGCGCATCCCAGTTGTAGCGCTCCCATCCGTCCTCTGCACCCGGCTGCGGCTGGATATCGACGACTTCGCCGGTGGTCAGATCTACGCGGGAGATGGCCCCTTCCTGCCGTTCGGCATACATGATGTCCGGATTGCCAGGCTCCGTGGCAGGCTGATGGCCATCCCAATTCAAGACAATCTTCCAGTCAGAATTCTGAACACCATGCAGATTGTCCGTGCGCGAGGGCCCTCCCTGTGTGCTGTTGTCCTGCGTTCCGCCGTAGATGTTGTAAAACGGCTCTGCATCGTCTACCGCCACCTTGTAGTACTGGGTAACCGGCAGATTCTCGACAAACTTCCAGGTCTTTTCCAGATCAAAGCTCTCGTAGAGACCGCCATCCGTTCCAAAGAGCACATAATCCGGGTCACTTGGCTTGAACGCGATGGCATGATTGTCCCCGTGCTTGTAACGCTCATTCATGCGGTAGAACGTCTTGCCGTGATCCTCTGAGACCTGCATGGAGGCATCCATCAGGTAGAGACGCCCTTCATGATGGGGAGAGGCGAACAACTCCTGGTAATAATGTGGGCCCGTGGCGCCGGCCACCGCATCGGATTGTTTGACCCAGGACGCACCCCGATCCACGGACATGAAGACCCCGCCGGTCTTGCGGTCGAGTTCGATGGCAGCGTAAACGATGTCGGGATTCTGCGGTGAAACGGTCAGGCCGATCTTACCCATGTTTCCCGTGGGCAGCCCTGTGGTCAGCTCGGTCCACGAGCGGCCGCCGTCGGTGCTCTTGTGCAGTCCGCTGCCAGGGCCTCCACCGAGATATTTGGCCACCGTCCGGTGGCGTTGCCACGTTGCGGCGTAGAGGACATCGGGATCGCGGGGGTCCATCTCGATATCCGTCACACTGACCCATTCGTCATCGCCCAGCGTGCGGGTCCAGCTGAGACCCCCATCCTCGGTCATGTACAGACCGCGGTCTCCTCCAGCGTTCCAGAGCGGCCCTTGAGCAGCGACCCAGACCACGTCAGAATCTTGTGGATGAACCAGGATTGTGGAAATGTGCTGCGAGTCGTGCAGGCCCATGTTCGTCCACGTCTGGCCCGCATCGTCAGATCGGTAAATACCGTCACCGTAACCAACATGACGTCCACCCACGTCCTCTCCGGTACCTACCCAGATAGTGCTCGGGTTGGACGGATCGATTTCGACATTGCCAATGGAATACGAAGCCTGGTCCTCGAAAATGGGCGTCCAGGTTGTCCCGTTATTGACCGTCTTCCAGACATTGCCGGACCCGACGGCGACATACCAGACCGATTCGTCGTCTGGATGGATGGCGATATCCGCGATACGACCGGACATGAAGCCCGGGCCCAGATTACGCAGGGCCATCCCCTCGAAGGTCTCAGCGGTCATGCGGTCCTGGGCATTCACCGGACCAAGCAGAAGAACGGAAAGCAGAAGAAGCAGAAGGTGTCGCATCAGTGCGTGGGAGTCAAGGATGGTGGTCTTGGGGGCGTAATTCCCCTGTGGCTGAGCGAAGTATACTTCAGCCAATCCAGACAAGCCGCGACCCTTCGTCGCATGGCTTGGCCCCCATAGAAATTTCCGACCTCGAACCACCGTCCGGCCTCCTGGACCGAACGCATCAAACCGTGCCTGCCGAGCCTACTGAACCGTAACGGTAATCTTTTCGCTCACTACCGGCGGATCGTGCGGGATGTGGAGGTAGTTGCCCAGAACAATCTGGAGCGTGTGCTCTCCTGACGGTAGCGTAAGCTCCGTACTGGTCTGGCCCAATCCGTAGTGGATGTGCACGCTGTCCGAAGGAATCGGCATATCCAGAGCCGGAAGCTCCGCTTGGTCAACCAGAAGGTGATGGTGGCCAGAAAACGGCTCGTCAGTGCCTGCCGGGGCGACCGTCATGTTTTCCAGGCCGAACTCGACGGTGAACGGACTCGTGACGCTCGCGCCGTCTTCAATACCCACGAAGAAAATCCGGGCGTCCTCAGCCGAGGGAGAGCGCAGATCAACGACGGCATCCGTCGCTGCGTCCGTTGCGACATCGGCCGCATCGTCCGAGGCACAGGCGCTCAGAGTCAAAAGAAAAGCAAGGACGAGAGGAATGCGATAGAAGCTGTTCATGGGTGTGAAATAAATGTAGGAGCGGTTCTTCCGATGCAGATTGCTGCGCATGCAATGCAGGTCTGCGCTGCAAGATAGGTCGAAGAGGACACCGAGTCGTTACGCAGCCCCTCTATGCCAGCCGTGTTTTTCTGGGAAGGGGCC
>CALIKL010000053.1 GCA_938018055.1 uncultured bacterium | reverse complement strand
TTTTGCTGCGTTCCCTTCCTACCGCATCGGCTCCAGCACAATCGTCTCCAGGTGTACCGGCCGGATGACCCGCGACCGCGGAGAAATGGTCTTCATGCCCTCCTCGAAGGGGACCAGATTGCGCTCGATGTTGGCCTCCTGGGAATAGCCGTAGGGCAAGCGGAAATTGTCCCAGTGCGTCGGAATGACAACGGGCGGGTATCCAGTGACACGCAGCAGGCGCTCATCGTAGTTGTAGAGGCCCAGCCGGGACCCGTTGATGCCGGCCAAAAGGACATCGGGCCGGATCCCTTCAAGCTCACGCTCCACGAAGTTCATCGATCCCATGGTCAGAACCTCATGCCCCGAGAAGCGCGCCAGGAACTGCAGCGATCCGCCTTCGATGAACTGGTTGGGTGTGAGCGGGGCCGAGAGATCGGTCGTCCGGTCGTAGCGCCGCGTGTCGTGATACAACTTCTCGTTCAGCGCCGAGTGGATGCCCGGAATGACGCGTACTGAAAAGTCATCGAACTGATAGTCCTCCCCACCGCCGACGGCGTAGAGCTGTTCTTCCGGAATACCATAGGCCCGCAGGATCATCTTGGTCGTTTCCGTGCCGATGACCTTGGCGCCGGTTTTCCGGGCGATGTAGGGGACGTCGCCCAGGTGATCGAAGTGGCTGTGATGGATCAGGATGAAATCCACGGGCGCGCCAATACCATCGAGGATACGGTCGATCAGCTCCGTGTCCGGGGGTACGACGTCGCCCCGCCCATAGTCCGGTCGCTTATCATCCGGATGCCCGCCGCCACCGTACTTGGCACGGGTGATGTATGGGTCGAGAAGGACGACGACGTTGCCATCGTCCAAGATCCAGCCGGCTGTTCCGAGATACGTCATCTTCAGTGCATGGCCCGTTTGGGCGTGCGCAGGCAACGTGGCCAGGGCCAGCAGAAACAGGATCAGGAAACGTGCAGATACGGTTCCGGGCAGGACGCGGGACCCGATGGATTGGTAGGGCATGAAAGAGCTCCGGTTGGTGATCAGCCGAAGTATACCATCCCCATGCGACCTACGCGTAGCGCATCCACTTCATGATTTCCCTCAGCGAAGGCTTCTTTCCGTAGCTCAGGATGCCGACGCGGTAGATGCGCGAGGACACCCAGACGGCGCCGACGAACGTTCCGGTCAGTAGCAGCAGCGACAGGCCGAGCTGCCAGATGGGCACGTCGATCATGGCTACCCGCACGACCATCGGGATGGGCGAGGTGAACGGGATGAGCGAGAGCGCCACGGAGAGTCCCGAATTCGGGGCTTCGATGACGGCTTGGAGGAACACGATGGATATGATGATGGGCATCATAATCGGCAGCATCAGGCTCTGGGCATCCTGCTGCTGCTCGACGGCCGAGCCGATACCGGCAAACAGGGTGGAGAAGAGCAGATAGCCAAGCAGGAAGTAGATCACGAAAAACACGAAGACTTCCGGTCCGAGATCAGGCACCTGGAAGCCCACCGCATCCAAAATCTCCGTTTGGGTAGCTGTATCCGGGAGATCCATGTTGGCTGGATCTACAAAAAGGCTGATGATGGCACCCGACCCCATCGTCCCGGCCGCAATCAGACCCGCCCAGAACGTCATCTGGACCAGGCCCATGGCGCCGATGCCGAGGACCTTGCCCATAAGGAGTTGGAAGGGTCGTACGGAGGAGACGATGACCTCGACCACGCGGTTCATCTTTTCCTGGATGACGCCCTGCATGACGACGGAGCCGTAGACCAGCATGGAAATGTAGATCAGGAAGCCCATGATGCCGCCCACGATGGCATAGGCCGCCGAGCTGCCCTGCTCTTCGCCCTCGTCGGAAAGCTTGATGGTATCCAGTGGTACGCCCGCATTGATGATTTCGAAGACCTCATTCGACACCTTCTGGTCCTCCAGGCGAAGCGTCCGGACGGTATTTCGGATGATATTGCGCAGATCGAAGTTGAACGAGCTGACGCCTCCGCCTTCCGTGGAGTAGTAGCGTGCTGAACCTTCGCCGTCGACCAGTCCTGCGGGTAAGACGAGGTATCCGCTGTATTCGCCGTCCAGAACCTGTTGACGCAGGGTCTCTTCGTCAGCATCCGAGATCGTGAAGGTGAGATCTCCTTCGGGATCGGATAGCGAGCCGGCAATCCGCTCCGTCTGGTCCAGCACAACGATCGTACTTTCGCCGCCCTCGATCGCCGACGTGGTGGCAAATCCGATCACGGTGAAAAAACCCACCAGGACAATTGGACCGAGGAGCGTTGTGAATACAAACCAGCGCGTCTTTACGCGCTTCATGAACTCATTCTTGGCTACAATGAAAGTCTTGTTCATGCTGCACCTCCTTCCGACTGAGGATTGAGGGCCTGTTCGCCCTGTTGTTCGGTCACGGCGGTCACGAAGATTTCCCGCATGGGCGGCTCGACCAGCTCGAATCGGGTGATGTCCGAGACATGCTGCAGGGCGGCCTGAAGTACCTGCTTGGACGGTGTATCGTTCAGCAGGCGGATTTCTGCGTGGCGCGTCGAGCGCACATTCACCCGCACTGCGCCGGAGGCTTCGAGCGGATCCAGGAACGCGTCCGACCCTTCGAAATCAATCAATACGGTGTTCTTGCCGTAGCGCTTTTTGACTTCGCTCAGCGCACCTTTCACCACGATCTCGCCTTTGGAAATCAGGCAAATATCGTCGCAAAGCTGCTCAACCTGTTCCATTCGATGGGATGCAAACAGGATGGTTCGGCCAGCGTCTTTCAGTTCCAGAATGACATCCTGCAGCAGATCGGCATTGATGGGATCGAGTCCGCCAAACGGTTCGTCCAGGATAAGCAGCTTGGGGTCATGCAGGATGGTGGCGATGAACTGGATCTTCTGCTGCATCCCCTTGGACAGCTCATTGGTCTCTTTGGATACCCAGTCCAGTGCTCCCATGCGATCGAGCCAGTACTTGATGGCCTCGCGGGCCTGCTTTTTCGGCATGCCTTTGAGTTCAGCGAAATACATCAGCTGCTCGCCGACCTTCATCTTCTTGTACAGCCCACGTTCTTCGGGCAAATAGCCCATGATCTCCTGGCTTTTTGGACCGACTTTTTCGCCGCCGAACAGGATTTTTCCGGAGTCCGGGATCGTGATATAGGTGATCATCCGGATGGACGTGGTCTTGCCAGCGCCGTTGGGGCCGAGCAATCCCAGAATACGTCCGGGCTCAGCCTCGAACGAGACGTTGTTCACGGCGAGCACCTTTTCATATTGCTTGCTGACGCCCTGGACCTGAAGGGTGTGCATTTCCGATGAGGGTTGAGGGGGGAGGAATCGAACGAGGGAAAGGGTACGGCGGAGTGCGGCTTCTCGTTGCGCGTTTTTGGGTATTTGCCATTGCTTCACAAGCCGGAGTACCATGGCCTGTCAATCATCCATGCGAATCCATGCTTCGAATCACCCCCCTACTGCTTCTGCTGGTGCTCACCTCATGTGCGCCCGATATCACTCCTGAGCGTCCGAACATCGTTCTTCTTTTCGCCGACGATCAGCGGGCCGATGCCATTGCAGCCTACGGAAACGAGTTCATCAAAACGCCAACGCTGGATCGGCTGGCAGCCACGGGCATGAATTTCCGCGATGCCCACGTCATGGGGTCCATCCACGGCGCCGTGTGCCAGCCGAGCCGGGCCATGCTGATGACCGGCCGGAGCCTGTATCACGTCTATGCGCAGCTCGACACGGTTCAGACGTTTCCCCAGCAGATGCAGGAGCATGGGTATGTGACCTTCGGGACAGGTAAATGGCACCAGAGTCAGGCATCATTCGCCAAGAGCTTCTCTGTCGGGCGTAATGTGTTCTTCGGCGGCATGAGCTCGCACGATGCGGTGCCAACGCGGCAGATGCTGCCCGATGGCTCCTTCACCGACGTTGACTCGCTTTCCTATTCGACCGATCTGTTCGCCGATGCGGCCATCGAGTTCATCGATCAGCATGCGGCTTCTGACACGAGCGCTCCGTTCCTCGCTTATGTCTCGTTCACGACGCCCCACGATCCCCGTACTCCGCCCCAGGCTTACATGGACTGGTACGCGGATATGGACGTCCCGCTGCCACCCAACTTCATGCCCATCCATCCCTTCCACAATGGTTGGATGACGGGACGGGACGAGCAACTTGCGCGCTGGCCCCGCCCAGGGGAAGACATCAAGGACCAGATCAAAGAGTACTACGGCCTGATTTCGCACATGGACGCGCGTATCGCCGATATCTTGGCAGCGCTTGATCGCAACGGGTTGCAGGACAATACAATCGTCATCTATGCCGCTGATAATGGGCTTGCGCTGGGCAGTCATGGTCTGCTGGGCAAACAGAGCCTCTACGAGCACAGCAACCGTGTCCCCATGATCATCTCCGGCCCGGGAGTCCCGGCCGGCTCATCGGATGCGCTGGTGTACCTGTATGACGTTTATCCCACGATTGCTGGCTGGACGGGTATGCCGCTGCTTGAGGGTACTGACGGATCCGACCTTCGGGGCGTTTGGGAGCGGGGCGACGAAGGGCCACGCGATGTGCTCTACACCGTCTATGAGGATATCCATCGAAGTATTCGCCAGGGGCCATGGAAGCTCATCCATTATCCCCGCCTGGATCGTCAGCAGCTGTTCAATCTGAGAGATGATCCACATGAAATGAATGATCTCTCGGGACATGCGGAGCAAGCTGAGCGCCTATCCTCCATGATGGCCGTCATGGTAGAGCAACACGAGGCCTTCGATGATCCGCATTCCCTGACGATACATCCAGATTCGCTGGATTCAGAAGTATTCGACTATGCGAATACACGCAGATGGGTTGATCGGTGGCAACCGCAGTGGGTAATCGACAAATACTTCCCCGACCTGGAGTAGCTGCGCGTGTGGTCGAGCGTGACGGTATTCCTAGTAGAACTGGATATCGTCAACGGCAACCATGTAAGGGCCGAACCGATTCGAGTAAATGGCAACGTGGGTCAGATCAGACCCGATCCATCGTTTCGATTCCCCGAATCCTTCTTGCTGGAAATCCGCGAACGGAATCCGGAACAAGGCCCACTCCGGCGTGACCTCGACGTAGGCATTGTAGAAGTCAAAATCCTAAATGGCCTCGGTGCCCAGCTGAACGATATACGAGCCGGGCGTGCCCCGCATGCGTAATTCCAATCCCTGATAGGCTGTCACGTTGGATACTTCGGAGCGATTGGCCTCGAGCGATTGGCCCATCAGGACCCGCGCGCCAGATACCATGTCGCCCGATGAGCCGGTTGGCCGCATCCCACCGATGGTGAGTTGGTATCGGGAGTCGTTGATGCCGCCTGCCTCCACGAAGATGGTTGCATCTGCGTCAGCTCCACCGGAAACGGATTCCCAGGTGAACCCCAGATAGTTGTAGACATTGCCATCTTCAAAGTCGTCCACACGGCCATCGATCATGGGAAT
>CALIKL010000052.1 GCA_938018055.1 uncultured bacterium | reverse complement strand
TGTCCCAACCGCTCCGCCACAAGGAGGTCAAACCCGCTGATGACCTCCAGGCGATCCGTGCTCAGGGACGAATTGATGGGGCGTTGCAAGAGGACCTCGCCGCCGGGCATGACGCGGTGCTCCATGCCGGCCACCTTGACGAACGATCCGTTGACGGCCAGCACCGGATCGGAAAAGAAATCCAGATCCTTGCCGTAGGTAACCTTCAACCAGTTGCGACCGGCGCCATACAGCAAGGTATCTTCGTCCGGAAGCATCTCTAACTCTTCCCCTCCACGGGGAGAAATGAGCATGAACGTGCCATCCCGCGCAAACGGCTCAACAAAGATCTGCGAGCCCCCGTCACCCACACCAAGATACGGTGCTTTCGTGTCCCCGGATCCTGCTTTAAAAACACACCTTAACATCATTTAGTAAGAAATTGACTACGCAGATGTCTATTATAAAGGTGTTTCTAGGTATATCACCTCAGATCTATTATTGTGACTCTCCCTTCAAAAGACCATGAAAAACTTTCTCCTTCTCTTTCTTGCAGCCACGACTACCATCCTCGCAGGCTGCCAAATGGCCGATTCCACACCACAGGAAGTTGATGTCCCGGTAGAGACTGCCTCGGCAGAAGCTGCCTTCGATGCTATCAAATCCCTTGAAGGCACGTGGGAAGGTACCCTTGTTTTCAGCGACGGCCGTGAAATGCCCACAAGTAATGATTTCAAAGTGGTCTCTGGAGGCAATACGGTCGTAGAGACACTGGTTGAAGACGGTGTCGAGATGGCTACCACCTATACCATGGAAGGTGGTAGTCTGCTGACCAAGCATTACTGCGTTTTGGGCACCGAACCTACCTTTGTAGGTACGCTAACAGACGGTGGTACCATCGAGTTTACACCGACAGCAGGTACGCCATACACTGTAGGCGAAGATGATTTCGTGACGGGTATGACCTTTGACGTCTCCGAAGCGGCATCCCAGACCCTTCGCAGAACTGGAATAATCTCAGTGGATGGCCAGGACGTAACCAACGAGGCAGTTCTGACGAAAGTGACAGAGGAGTAGATTCTCATCACAAGCCCGTGCCGGTATGTGCAGGACTCTATCATTTGCCTGCATCCACCGGAACTTCACTTGCCCGGCGTCTTTCAGCCGTGGTATATTTCGCGCTCGCTGAAAACCACCGCTCTACAGCGTTCGGTGGTCAACACTACGCGAAACGTGCCCGTAGCTCAGCTGGATAGAGCGTCTGACTACGGATCAGAAGGTCGGGAGTTCGAATCTTCCCGGGCACGCAAAAGTCCTCTTCCGGTATTTGCCGGGAGAGGGCTTTTTCATTTCGGGCAAGACTTGAGAACTCACGAAGGGAGTTCAAACGAGCACGCGCAGCGTGCGACTAACGGAGGCGGCGCAGCCGCCGGAGTAAATCGACCGAGCACGCAATACAGAGCCCACACTTGGGGCATTCGATACTGTCGGAGGACGTCATGAGGCTTTCGGGTCGATGAACGGGAATCAGGGCTGTTCTGTTGACCGGTGCAGCCAAGGTGTAGTTCCCCGAAAACAACCCCGAGGAAACGAATACCCGGCAGGATCCGTACCTCTGTCGAATCAGCCCATGCCCTTCCATGAAAACCTGCGAACAATGCGGCAACCCGGTTACGGACGAGGTGTACGTGTGTCCGTATTGCGATGGGCATGATCTGCAGGTGGCACAAGGAGCACTCGTTGTTCGCCGTATTGACCTCGGTCATGCCGGTCTGAGTGTTGCAGAGGCGCGGGAAACACTGCGGGATGCCATCGACGTGGCCTCTTACCGCGGAGAAGACGTGCTTGTGGTTGTTCACGGGTACGGGTCCAGCGGCACGGGCGGGCACATTCGATCCATGGTCCGGTCCGAGGCGCACCGGGCTCTTTCAGAACGCGTCATCTCGGGATGGACGGCCGGGGAGGAGTTGGCGACGCGGGCCGCAAAGGAACTTGTTCGTCGCTTGCCGGCATTGGCCAGAATCGATGCCTGGCAGCGGGATAATCCGGGAGTGACGATCCTCGTGGTGCGCTGATCCCGTCAGGCGGTCAAAGGGAGGCTCCTTTCCGGCGGTCAAAGGGCGCCCCGGTAGGCCCAGATGGCGTCCACTTCCATGTCGAACCCACCGTCCTTGCCATCCAAGAGGTAGAGCCCCACGGCTTCAATGCGGGAGGGGTCCAACGCGCCGGCGTTGACGGGCCGGCCAAAAATGCTGGAGCGGAACGCCGAAAACGGAATCCGAACCACACGCCACTCCTCGGACGTCTCAAAGGGCGCACGACGGGAGATACTGCGGCCCCGGTATCCGAAGCCGTCATCGAGCTCGACCTCGAAGGTCCTCCCGCTTCCTCGAACGCGTAGGGCAACGCCCTCGTATCCCTGCAGATTGAGCCGTTTGCGTGCGCGAACCGACGTGAACCCACCGCCCCGCGTTACAAGGATGCCCCAGAAATGCAGGCTGCCATCCTCGATACGGCCATTGCCCTTCGATCGCCCTCCCATGACTCCGTCATTGACAATGCCCCAACGCGCCTCTGTCTGGCTTTCGAAGTCGAACAGGAGTAAATCCGTTTCCGAAAGGGTCGATTCCTGTGCCTTCAAACCGTCTGTCTGACTGATGAGGAAAAAAGCCATAAGAAAGACTGGAAGGACGGCGCTGCGGCGGGATGCACGTCCGTCGATGAGGAAGGAACGACAAAACGAGGTGGGTATGCGTATCATGAGGCCATGAGAAAAACCGGTCACAATCAACAGGAACCGCCTTCGGGAGCGTGTCCCCTGTGCGGACACGCAGGCAGTGCCTTCCAAGATGGAGAGTACCTTTCGTGTCCCGAGTGTGGCGGATTGTTTCGGCCAAGGGTGGCGTTTCTTCCAGCTGCCGAGGAAAAAGCCCGGTATGAGGAGCATGAAAACGATGTCCTCGATGATCGCTACCAGGCCTTCGTCTCCCCCATCGTGGACGCCGTGTTCAGGTATGGCAGGCCAACGGACCGCGGCTTGGACTTCGGCTCAGGCACGGCGCCCGTCATCGCTCATCTCTTGCGCGAGCACGGCTTCGACATAGCATGTTATGACCCCTTTTTCAGCAATACTCCCGGCCTGCTGGAGCATACCTACGACTACATTGTCTGCTGCGAGGTCATCGAGCACTTCCACGACCCTGCCGCGGAGTTCGAAAGACTCCATGACATGCTCCTGCCCGGCGGGCGCCTCTATTGCATGACCATGCTCTACCACGAGGGTGTCGACTTCCCGAACTGGCACTATCGCAGGGATCCAACGCACGTCTTCATCTACCGCGAAGAGACCATCCTGTGGCTTGCCCAGCGGTACGGCTTTTCCAGCGCCACGATAGACGGGCGCCTGATTGTGCTGCAACGCTGAAGTCAATTGACGGCGCGCCGGGGATCCGCTGCGATGTGGTCAGAGGGCAGCGGAGGAGCACACGCTGTGATACACTCAGGCAGCAGCGCGTCGAATCATGCGCCAACAGCTGAACATGAGCAGGAAGAAGATGAAATCCGCTACGCCGAATACCCAGAAAAAGGCCACGTGCCCCAGACGCATGAGCCGTCGCCTCCAGGAGTCGTAACCACCGAGCCAGGCTTCGTCGTGGAAAAGAAGACCCGTGACGGCGCCCGCCAGGGCGCCGAACAGAAACGCCATCCAAGCCGCAACGATATTCTGTTCCACGTTCTCTCCGTTGAAAACCTTGCAAAAGAGTAGCAAAGCAGCATGCACAGCACTGCGAGGGAAGACCAAAGAAGCCGTGTACGACCAATCCCTAGACGGCTGTCAGGATATGCAGGATGGAATCAGCCGATGGTCAGGGATCCGATCAAGGGATTCACAGGGTATATCCCGGCATCTCCCACCCGTTCTGATATTCGATCGAGGTGAGCGCATTGGCTTCCTCGTCTCCCACAAAAGCGCGGCTCTCCTGGTCCCAATGGATCTTGCGACCGGTCTTGAAGGCGATGTTGCCCATATGACACACGACCGCGGCCTTGTGTCCCACATCCACCGGGGCGTTGAGCGCTTCCCCGTGGCGGATGGCATTGGTGAAGTTCAGGGTGTGCCTTTGCACATCGCTTCCCTCGTAGGTGGGCGTGGCGGGCACCTGTACGAGCGCCTCTCCTCCTTCCTCTTCGGCAATGACCTCCCAACCTTGCCGGTTCACAACGAGCGTGCCGTTGTTGCCAATGAAAGCCACGCCGTGATTGCGACCGTATGGTCCGAGATCGATCCCCGTTGCGTGCTCCCACAGCATGGTGAACTGACCGAAGTCGAACACGGCCTGCAGGGTGTCGGGCGTCTCGGACGCATCGTCCGGATAGGCCATCTTGCCGCCCGTGGCCATGACCGATTGCGGGTAGGGCGCATTCATGCCATAGAGGGCATAATCCACAATGTGGACGCCCCAGTCCGTCATCAGGCCGCCCGCGTAATCCCAGAACCAGCGGAAGTTGAAATGGAAGCGGTTGCGGTTGAACGGCCTGTGGGGCATCGGTCCGAGCCACATGTCATAGTCCACGCCTGCGGGTACGGACTCGTCCGCCAGGATGGGCACCGGCTTCATCCATCCCTGATAGGCCCATGCTTTGACCGTGCGGATGTTGCCCAAGGCTCCCGAGTGCACAAAGTCCACCGCGTCGCGCCAGTGCGGACCGCTGCGCTGCCACTGGCCCATCTGCACCTTTTTGCCGGTCTGCTGCGAAGCGGCCAGGATGATGTCGCACTCGCCGATGGAATTGGCAAGGGGCTTTTCGAGGTAGACGTCCAGCCCGGCCTCCATGGCATGCACGGCCTGCAGGCAATGCCAGTGGTCGGGCGACCCGATGATCACGAAGTCCAGATCATCCCGCTCCAGCAGGCGACGATAGTCATTGTACGTTTCGGGAGCGCTGCCTTGCCGCTCTTCTGTGTCATTGGAGCGACGGGACAGCACCTCATCATCCACATCGCAAATAGCTACACAGCGAATGTCGTCCTGCTGAAGGAACGAATTGACATTCGTGAACCCCATGCCGCGCACACCGATGGCGCCAAAGCGCAGTTCGTTCGAAGGGGTGTTCACCCGGGCAAACCCCGGTCGTGTCCAGATGGCCGGAGAAACGGCCAGTCCGGCCGCACCGAGGGCGGTCTTTTTCACGAAGGAACGACGAGACGAGCGATTCGGATCTAGATGGCGGGTGTCGGACATGGGGGCCTCCGGTTATGGTCTTCCTGGCAGGTGGTTATCGATATGGTACGATCCAGCCGCTACATCGTCACCTATCCTACCTCCGTTAACAAAAAATGGGGCGGCTTCCTGCGGAAGCTGCCCCACACATGGTAGTCTCTGCCGACATCTTATTTGAACAGCGTCACAGCAAGCACATCGCTGAACGCATCCACGCTCATTCTCACGAGATAGGTCCCCGATGGAAGATCGGTGGCCTCGAACGTCAGCGAATGCGCGCCGGCGGCAAACACGTGTTGGTCAGCCAGAACAGCCCGCTCTCGTCCCAAGCTGTCGTAAACCCGTACGGAGACTGGGCGCGTATCGGCCACCTCGAATGAAATGGTCGCCTGCGGATTGAACGGGTTGGGATAAGCCGATGTCAATCGAAAGCCTTCAGGCAACGCGTTCTCTTCCGTGTTCACGCCACTTCCCGCCGTAATCTCCACCGAGAGGCCGATGGCGGCCGTAATGTCGTAGTACCCAGCCACGCCGTCCTCGAACAGCAAGACGCCATACGAGCCTATTGGCGGCGTAGCCGTGGACATGGTGCCGGATACGGTGTGGAAGGCGACCGTTTCCGTCAAGGATACCGCCGTCCTTCCGACGAGATACGTGTCCAGATTATCACCGATCAGGTAGGCCGCGATGGAGACATCGGAGGTGCATCCCGAGTGACCATTCTGGTTGTTGAGCTGAAAGGCGAGCTGCACCTCTTCACCCTGCATGTAACTGGAAGCAGATGCCTCAGCGCCGAAGAGTGCTATGGCGCACGCATCCAGCAGATCAGAAAAACCCGCACGGTTTTCCGCCGTCTCCTCCAACACACGGAAGTTGTTGGCCGCTTTGGCCGGCGGCGCATCAGCTATCCCAAGCGGGACGCCGTTTGACTGCGCATTCGGGTCCGAGAAGAAGGGTACCACATCGCAATTGATGGCATTGTCAAAGCACTGGTTGCTGTAGGCCATTATCGTGTGGATGGCATTGGACAGGTCGACATAGCCATAGCTCCAGAGCTGAAACGCATCCTCCGGCTCATCGCTCACATACACGTCGTGCCCCATGCCCATGTTGTGACCGATTTCATGGGCGAAGGTCTCTATGTCACAACCATCTACGCCAGTAATCCCGAACGCGAAGTCTACGCCTGTAAATGCTTGGTAGGCAATGCCGCACGTGTCATCCTTGAAACTCGGAAGCAGCAGATGCACGAGGTCCGCGCCGTGCAACTCACGCAGCGTATGCGCTTCATCCAATACCCCATCTCCGCGCTCCTGCAGAGCGCCAAGGTCATCCCCCATATCAGCAAACTGATTCTCGTCGTACGTGATAACCTCTGAATGGACCACATTGAACATGATGTCCGGATTGCCACCGTTCGACGCGGCCTGGTTCAGGTAGTCCACAAAACTGGCCTCCAGAGCAGCAAGACCGGCGGCCCCGTTGGCGTCCAGCACACCGTCGTCCCAAAGCATGAGCAGATCGATCTGCGCAGCGACACCGCCTTTGCCGGCTCTCTGGTCGTACTTCGGCAAGATGGGCATGCGTGGCGGGATGACAGCGTCACTATGCTTGTCCCGCCTCCGCTCCTTATCGACCCGAACCAAGGCTGAGACGCCGTCCGGTGTCGGCCGTACTTCATAGAGGACGCCTTCTACCGTGAAAGAGCCGGCTGCTACGCCGTCGTGAACGGCAAGATGAAACGTGGGGAATGCCTCCCCTTCGATGTGTCCTGCCACCGTAATCGTTCCAGCCGCATTTCGTTTGGCTGAACGCAATGTGACCTCATGAACCCCATTATCCAGCTCAATCTCGACCGAGGAATCTGGCGCATCCGGCAAGGCGGAGATCATGGAACGATTTACCACCAGGCATGCCTGCGTCGTTTCTCCCCGTCCACGGTCGTAGGTACACGTGTCCGTCTTGGCAGATGAGGCAGACCAGAGTGACTGGGCAAGTGCCCCGTGAGACCATCCCAGCGTCATCACGAGACTGAAAAAGAGGACGTAGCGAGAGCGGAGGAAGGGATTTGGCAGCATGGTCGCAGAGTTTGGTGAGGGAAAGCTCAAAGTAACCTGAGCACTTCGCCTTTCAAACCTTTTACGACCCCTGCTGGACCGTTCAACGTATGGCTTTACCCCAGCCCGGGCTTCACCTGCTCACCCATAAGCCGAGTGGCCGTGGACAGCTCGTCGTGACTCAGGTGCGCCACGTTCATGTGCAGGGAAGCACGATCCAGACCTCCAAGCGACTCGGCATGACGTTGCAGCTTCTCTGCCACGCGCTCCGGGCTTCCCACCATCAGGGCGCCACGTGGCCCGGTTACCCAATCATAGGCTTCCCGGGTCGTCGGGCCCCAGCCTCGTTCCATGCCGATCTTGGAAAACGTCTGCTGATACCCTGGAAAAAATTCCTGGTGCGCTTTCTCTGTCGTTTCTGCGACGTAGCCGATGAAGTGAACTCCCACTTTCAGCTTGGACGCATCATGCCCACCTTCTTCTACGGCTCGCCAGTAGAGGTCGACCAACGGGCGGAATCGGTGCGTCTCCCCACCAATGATGGCAATCATGAGCGGTAGGCCGAGCAGCCCCGCGCGCGCGAATGACTCGGGCGTACCGCCCACTCCGACCCAGACGTCCAATTTGTCCTTGAATGGTCGCGGGTAGACGCCCTGCCCCGTCAAGGCCGGGCGAAATTTCCCTTCCCAGTGCACATGTTCGCGCTCCCGGATCGTGAGTAGCAGTTCGAGTTTCTCCTGGAACAGTTCGTTGTAATCCTTGAAGTCGAGGCCATACAGGGGAAAGGCCTCCGAAAACGAGCCCCTCCCCACCACGACGCCTCCGCGTCCGCGAGAAATCAAATCCAGGGTCGATATCTGCTGGAATACCCGGACGGGATCCGCCGCGCTCAACACAGTTACAGCACTCATCAACTGGATATGCTTCGTGCGTGCTGCGGCGGCAGCCAAGATCATGTGGGATGCCGAATCCAGATATTCCGGACGGTGGTGCTCTCCGATGCCGAAGGTATCCAGACCCACCTGATCGGCAATCTCCACGCGTTCCAGCAGCTGCGCGATGGCATCGGCTCGCATGTCCGGCGTGCTGGTCGATCCGTCGTTCAGTTCAACGGCGGCAAAACTGTCGATTCCGAGTTTCATGGCAGGCGGGGTGTGTTTGTTCGGAGCGCTTTCCTGAGTGCCGTGTCTTTTGCTTTGTTACGAGGGAAGTTGGCAGACGAAGGGCGCTGTATTTGCTACCTTGCTCCCCTGACTTCCCGAGGATTGTGTGATCGACGAAGGCTATATCAAGTTCAACGCGCACTGGCACGAGGGCCCTCCTCCGAGCTGGCACAAGATTCGTGCGCTGAATGAATACCGCCAGGTGCTCTACGATCACGGTTTGATTGGTGCGCTTCCGGATGGCATTGGATTTGGAAATATATCGGTTCGGGACGAGCCCTCGGCGCGTTTCCTGATTACGGGGTCAACCACCGGTAATCATCCGGAATTGAGCCCGAATCACTTCACCGCGGTCACCTCCTACGATTTCGAGGCCAACTCTCTCACGTGCAAGGGACCGATAACAGCGTCTTCTGAATCCCTCACGCACGCTGCATTTTACGAAGCCTCTCGCAGCATCGGCGCCGTAATTCACGTGCACCATGCCGGGTTATGGAATAGCTGGCTGGACCGGCTCCCTACCACGTCCATCCACGTGACGTACGGCACGCCGGAAATGGCCTATGAGGTGATCCGACTCGTGCGGGAAGCGCAGCGTTCGACCCGACCCGGCAAGCCGTTGGTCATCATGGGCGGTCACGAGGACGGCGTGCTGGCCTACGGGCCCACGCTGGGACAGGCTACAGCCACGCTGCTTACGTGCTGCGACCAGCTCTTCCGGCCGGAGCGTTAGCCCTCCATCATCGCGATCAGCGTCTCCACGGCGTGCTCGACAAAGGCTGGATCTTCGGCGGTGAGGTTCAGGGACTGGATTTCGACACTGGACGGCAAATGTCGCTGTAGCGAAGACCAGTAGGCTGCATCCAGCTCGGGATTGAATAGCTCCCCACCTTCGGCGGAGTAGGCACTCACGCCTTTGAGCGGCATCAGGAACGTACAGTCACGGGTCGTATGCTGGAGCCGGCTTCCGATCTCGGCGGCCACTCGATCCTGCTGTTCGGCATTGAGTCGCGGTACAAAAACATGGGGTGAGTGCCATACAACCTGGTGATCCTTCCAGCCAGCCGGCACCTGATTTGCAACATCAACCAGAATGCCCAGGTGCTCGCTTCCGCCGGGGCAGACCACCTGCGGCAGTCCCAGCTTTCCGGCCACTGTCAAGCGCTCGGGGCCCGATGCGCGCAACACTTCATAAACGCCATCCGCGATCTCTCCCATGGCATAATCGAATACGCCGGTGATGATGCCTTCCTTCATCATCTGCTCCATGGCTTCCCCACCGGCACCGATAGCGTGGAAGGTGATGACCTCGTAGCCTTTCTCCTCGAACAATTTCACGGCGTGCATCGCACCTTGGGTAAGCACCCCCAGATTCGTCATCCCTATCACGCCCTTGGCCCTCGACCGCGTGATGCTTCGCTCGACCTGCGCCATGCCCCACACCGCCGCGGCAGCGTTGGCCAAAATCTTTCGTGAGAACACGTTCAAGCCCAGAATGTCCGACACGGCAAACATCATGGTAATGTCCTTGATGCCCACAAACGGCGCCGTATTGCCCGAAGCGGCCGTCGATAGCATCAATTTGGGAAAGCCGTAGGGCAATGCCTGCAGGACCGGAGCGCACGTGGACGTGCCTTGTGTGCCGCCCAGCGCCAGGACCCCATCGACGCGACCACTCTCCTGCAATTCCAGCATGATCTTGGTAGCACCCGCTGTGATCACCGGGCTGGATTTCTCTCGGCTGGGCTGATCAAGTTGCTCGTCGAGCGTACTGCCACCGGCGTCGATCACCTCGTCGCGAGGAATATCGGCTGGCACGCCGGGGTTACCCACCACACCCACGTCAATCAGGATGGCCGAGCCACCTAGACGCTCAATTTCTTCCCGCATGAACGCGGCTTCATCGGCCTTCGTATCCAGGGTGGCAAGGATGGCGATGGTCTTCATGGCAGGACAGGGTTTGTTCGAGCGAAAATGCAGGTTTGGGCGGTGTCAGGAGGAAAAGCGCAGACCGGCGAACTCGGTAGCTGCGGCCGAAACGGCGCGCTCGATGGGAATGCGCTCGGTGGAAGAGCCCGTCCAGAAGCCATGGCCACTGGTATGGTCGATCATGTATTGGGCATCATCCGGATTGGACATGGCCGCCCCGTGAGCCACCAGAATGACGTCTGGGTGCACCTTGCGCACAGCCTCATACGCTTCCTCCGTCTGTTCGGCGGTTTGCTCGATGGTGAGTCCCGAATCGTACCCCTTAAGACCACCTTTTGTGGTGCCGGCATGGTAGCAGAAGATGTGGGGCTTGGCCTGCTCGCAGACGGCAATCGAATCCTCGAGCGTGAAGGCCAATCCTATGGTCACCATGTCCAGCTCGAATCGGGCCAGATGCAGCATATCGATTTCATTCTGCAACGTGATGCCCGCGCTCGTCATCACGTTGTAAATCTCCGAGTCGTGATCCACATAGGAGATTGAGGGGCCGATATTGGAGACCGACATGACGCCCATGTCTTTGCATTCCTGCAACACCATGCGCATGTCTTTGAGCGGGTCGTTGGCGTTGAGGCAGGCACACACGAAAGCACTTCCTTGCATCGCGGGCATGATGTCTTCACGCGTGTAATCGAGCGTTTGCCGGTTGGAGTCGAGTATGGGCCACATCATGGACATCGTACCCATACCGTTGGCACGAAGCCGCGCTCCGGAAAACGTGTTTACGCAATCCGCGCCCGCCTTCTCCAGCAGCTGGGCGACCAGACCACTTCCGGCGGAGGCAATCATGATGGGAACGCGCTGGTCGACTTTGGTCTGCAAGCGGGCGAGGATCTGATCGGTCGTGAGGCGCTTGGTGATCACGGGACAACGAGGCTGGTTGGAGATGAACGCGTGACCCGAATATAGCTGATTCCTGATTTCGTGGAGGGCCGTATACTTGGGCACCCTTCCGACCAATCAACCCAAAGAGAATGAACGGGATTATGAGGCCTTTCCAACGCGTTCTAACCCTTATTGCGCTCACCTGCATCCTGCCGCTTGTCGGGAGCAGTGTGTCCGCACAAGAGAGCGATTCGACCATCACCCGTTCGCTGGATCCGATCGTGATTACAGCTGAGCGAACCGAATCGCCTCTGTCGAGCTCCACTGGAAGCGTATCGGTGCTCTCTGCCCGTCAACTTGAGCAACTACCCACCCGAAGCGTCGTCGAGGCCCTTTCACACGTCCCCGGTCTCCTGTTTCTGGACAATGATGGGATGGGATGGAATCCGCAGATGGTGACCCGAGGATTTTACGGCGGTGGAGAAGCGGAGTACGGTGTCGTGCTGATCGATGGAATTCCCGTAAACAACCTGGAGAATGGCCTGGTCAACTGGGAGCAGCTCATGCAATCGCCTGGCACCACCATTGAAGTCTTGCGCGGTGGTGCCTCCTCCCTCTACGGAGATGCCGCCATAGGAGCTGTCATCAACATCCGTACAGATGGATCCCGTTTTACGCAGAACCAATTCACCTTCCAGACCGGCTCGCATGGCCGCAGGAGTGTCAAAGCGCTCCTGCAAAACGACGTTTGGAGTGCCACGGCCGACTTGGGCACCTCGGATGGATATCGTGACCACAGCGGACGTGCCAGCGTCTCCTTCGGGCTTCAGCGCCACATGAACTGGGGAGCCGATGGGTCGATTGTGTTTTCTGGTCAATTCAATGACCGCAAGGCCGACCTGCCCGGGCCCATTCGCTCGTCAGATGAAGGCGATCGAACGGAAAGCCTCTCCTTTTTCCGCTTCGATGAAATGGCTGAGCAAACCAAGCGTGCCGGCGTGCGTGCAGAACGTCCCGTAGGCAACGCCCGCTTGCGCACCTCTCTGACCTACGAATCCAGGGATATGACGCAGGTTCGTACGCTACCCCTGGGGGCGACTTTCGCCGATACCCAGGAACGGGATGTGACGGCCGGCGGCTGGCGCCTGACGGCCCAGTGGGCAGACTGGACGTTGCCGATCAACCTCGATCATCAACTGACCCTTGGTGTGGACGCTTATACAGGCTCCCTCGACTCACGCTACTATCAGATTGCGACGGGCGGGCTGACCGATGCCTACCGTTTCTTGACCGGCAGCCGTGAACAAATCAACGCAGAGGGATCGGTCAGTCGTACAGCCCTCGCGAGCTACGCTCAGCTCGATGTCAGCCCCGTCAGCCGTGTTAAAGTCTCCCTGGGAGCCCGCTACGATAGACTTTCCGATAGTTTTGACGCCGTCGAGAACCTATCGGAAGAGGCTCCCTCGGCCTCCAACTCGGCGTTCAGCCCCAAGGCAGGCATCAACGTACGCTATCTGTCCTCTCCCACCCAGGTCGGAAATGTATACGCCAGTGTATCCCGCTCCTTCAAGGCCGCTACGCTGGATCAGCTCTACGATCTGCGCGCCCTGCCCGTCCCGTTTCCGCCGTACACCGTACGTATTGCGAGTCCGACCCTCCAGCCTCAGGAGGGCACAGCGCTCGAGTTGGGCCTCTTCCACACCGCTCAGTTTTCCTCCGGCTGGCAGGGACGTCTCAGCACCTCCGTCTACACGATGGACATGGAAAACGAAATCGACTTCTCGTTCGAGACCTTTTCCAATGTGAACATCGGCATGAGCCGCCATCGCGGGGTGGAAACCGGACTTACGGTGGAAAAGCCGGGGCTGGTCGCGCTTTTCTTCAACTACACCATGCAGGACGTCACCCAGGAAAGTGGCGACAACATTGGAAATGCCGTCAAGGCCATTCCTAAAACAGCCATTTCAACTGGAATCTCGTCCGAATGGGGTCCTTTGTCCGCTACGGTCGCGCTGAAAGCAGTATCAGACATCTGGATCGACGACGCCAACACCGTTCCGCTGGAGGATTACAGCACGATGGATCTTCGCCTGGCGTTGTCGGTGACCGACTGGGTATTCTCCGTCGACGTATTCAATGCCCTGGATACCGCGTACGATTCAACGGCCTATCCGGACCCCTCCGGATCCGACGTGCTCTTCCTGTTTCCGTCCGCAATGCGTACCGTGTCCCTGAGTGCCCGCTATCGTTTCTAAGGAGTGTCTCGTATGACCCGTCTCTTTTCTGTCTTTACCGCTCTGATCATTCTGGCCATGACGGCCTGCTCGACGTCGCCAGACGCCGAATCGCAGTCGGCGCCGCTGCCTGATGTGCCTCATCGCGTCACGTACGATGGTGCGGAAGGCGCTAATCCTGACGGGCCCGGATCGGGTACACACATCGTCATGCTGTCAGGCGACCACGAATACCGCTCAGAAGAGCTGCTGCCGGCACTGGCGCGTATCCTGGCTTGGCATCATGGATTCAAAGTGAGTGTCCTCTTCACGCTCAACGATGAGGGGATGATTGAGCCTGGCAGCTCCAACATGAGAGGCCTGGAAATCCTGAAGGATGCCGACGCCCTGGTCATGGGATTGCGCTTTCAGAATTTCCCCGAAGAGGAAATGCAGCATTTCGTGGACTATGTGGAACGAGGTGGTCCCATTCTGGGCATTCGCACGTCCACCCATGCGTTCGCCAAGATCGAAGGCACGCACGAACGCTACAACTGGAACTATGAGGGCGAGGACTTCCATAAAGGATTCGGTCGCCAAGTGCTGGGTGAGACCTGGGCGGGTCATTATGGCACCAATCACAAGCAATCCTCCGTTCTGGTCTTCTCAGACGAGGCAGGTACCCACCCCATCATGACGGGAGTGGGCGGATTCGAAGCCGACGGTCTGCCCGGAGAACAGCCATTTGCACACGTTGTGTCTGGTGGGTATTGGGCGGCCCCGCTCGATCCGTTCACGGTATTGGCGCGCGGCGTCGTGCTCGACGGGATGGACTCGAACGCCACGCCCGACCCCTCAAAAGAGCGTGCTCCGGTCGTCTGGACCCGATCCTACGCCGGCACGGACGGTAGCGAAGGACGCGTCTTCACCTCCACGCACGGCGCCTCGGAAGATCTTCTGAACGATGGATTTCGCCGCATGATGGTGAATGCCGCCTTTTGGACGGCTGGCTTGGAGGATGCCATCGCTGAAGATCTGGCGACAGAATTCGTCGGCCCGTTTCACCCGGCAACCTACGCGTTCGATGGCTTCCGTATCGGTGTCCGTCCCTCTGACATGGCCGGATGGGATACCCCCATCATGGACCCGACCAAGCCGGTGACGGCTGAGGAAACCGAAGACACCGACGGATAAACAGTATGTCCTCTGCATCGGTCTCGCTTGATGATATCGGCCCCGGTTTGAAGCTGCGCTTCGACCGGACGTTGGCCTTCATGCGCGCTTCCGACGTGGCGCCCCGAAAAATCCTTGACCTGGGGCCAGACAACACGTTTTCGCAGGTGCTTCGCCTCGAGGGGTACGAAGTGGTCAATACGGGCCTCGTCGATTTGGACGTGCATCCCGAGATTGCTGCGGATTTCGATGTCGACTGTGTGACCTCATTCGAACTGTTCGAGCACCTCCTCGCGCCCTACAACGTCCTGCGCCACCTGCCCAAGGTGCCCATGTTCGCTACCGTCCCGCTGCGCCTCTGGTTTGCGACCGCGTATCGGAATCCAACCGACGAGTGGGACCGGCACTATCATGAGTTTGAGAGCTGGCAGTTTGACTGGTTGCTCGACAAAGCTGGTTGGTCCATCGATCGCACTGAAAAATGGACCTCACCTACCCCAATTACCGGAATCCGACCGCTATTGCGTCGATTCTGGCCTCGGTATTATGCCGTTGAAGCCCATCCTACATCCACCTCAACACCTGACCCATGACGCGCCGCTTTCTGCTGCTTCTCCTGGTCCCCATCCTGCTGGCTGGTTGCTCCCGTACCGGCATTTTCACACCCGAGTCGGGCGATCATATCGTCCTGATCGGCAACTCGCTGGCTGATCGCATGCAGCACGATGGCTGGCTGGAGACCCAGTTGCAGCTTGCCTGGCCTGACCACCAGCTGGTAGTTCGCAATCAAGGCTTCACGGGCGACCGGATTGATGATCGCCCACGCAGCAACGGCTTTCCGACGGCTGGAGACTATCTGCGGCGCTCGGAGGCCTCCGTGATTTTTGCCATGTTTGGCGGGAATGAGGCGTGGGATGAAGATCCGGAAGGATTTCGTTCGTCGCTTCAAAGCTGGCTCGATTCAACGGCCGTGAAGTCCTACTCGGAGAAGGGCTCCCCCAAAGTGGTCCTCTTCTCGCCGATCGCACACGAAGATCTGGGGACGGACAATCTGCCCGATGGCGCCCTTCAGAATGATCGACTCGAAGCCTATACCCAGGTCATGCGCGAAGTCGCCGAAACCCATGGCGTCCCCTTCGTCGACCTGTTTTCAGCGTCACAGCGCCTGTACGGGCGCGCCGACGAGCCGCTGACCGTCAACGGAATCCACCTGACGAGCGAAGGTAACCGGGCTATCTCCGACGTCATCATCCGGGAGCTCTATGGGCACGTTCCAGGCGCTTCGGACGCGCAACGGGAGCAGGTCCGTCAGGCCGTAGTGGAAAAGAACTGGCACTGGTACAATCGGTACCGGGCCACGGATGGGAACGATGTCTGGGGAAGCCGCTCCTTGCTGACCTTCAATGACCAGACCAACTTCGAAGTGCTCCAGCATGAATTGGTGCAGCTGGACATCATGACGGCCAATCGGGACACGGTGATCTGGGCGGCGGCCCATGGTGAGGTCATCACGGCCGACGATTCGAACGTGCCACCCCCGATTTCAGTAGAGTCGAATCTGGACGAGGAGCAGCTTCAAAACGGGGTCAGCAAAGTCGGCCAGCCCGAATACCTGACGCCAGACGAGGCCATGGCACAGATGGAGCTTCAGGATGGCCTGGAGATCAACCTGTTTGCCTCGGAGGAGATGTTTCCGGAATTGGTCAATCCGGTTCAGCTCGGCGTCGATACGCGCGGACGCATGTGGGCGGCTACGTGGGCTACCTATCCGAAGTGGGAGCCGCACAAGCAGATGGACGATCGGCTGGTCATTCTGCCCGATGAGGACCGTGACGGCGTGGCCGATACGCTGATCACGTTTGCTTACGTCCACAATCCGACAGGCTTCGAGTTCTGGAACGGAGGGGTTTTGGTGGCATCTGCGCCGAACATCCTGTTTCTGAAGGACACAGACGGCGATGACGTGGCCGATGTGCGCATTCCGGTGATGGGCGCCATCGGGTCGGCCGACACGCACCACTCGGCCAACAATTTCATGTTCGGACCGGACGGCTTCCTGTACTACCAGCGCGGGGTATTCAACGTCTCCAATGTCGAGACGCCGTGGGGTCCGCCTCAGCTCTCCGACGCCTCGGCCATGTACCGATGGAATCCGCGTACGCACGCCTTCAGCTACCACGCACCGAACCCTCCGAACGCTCACGGCAGTGACTTCGACTACTGGGGCTACCATTACGCCACCGATGCAACGGGTGGACGCGCCTATCAGGTCAAGACAGACCCCGGTGGGACGTTTCACATGCGCAAGCTGCTGGACCACACAGTGCGACCCGTGCCATCGAGTGGCATCATTTCGAGCGCTCACCTTGGTCCGGCCTTCGAGAACAACTTCATCATCCTGAACGTGATTGCCTTCCTGGGCATAAAGCAATACACGCTGGACTACGACACGGACTCGGGCAATGTGGCTGGCACGGAAACGACAGATTTGCTGCGCACGGATGACCTGAACTTCCGTCCATCGGACTTTGAAATCGGGGATGACGGTGGGCTCTACGTTGCCGACTGGGCCAATGCCATCATTGGCCATATGCAGCACAACATCCGCGATCCCAATCGCGACCACGAGCATGGACGCATCTACCGGATCACGCGTTCGGGCGCACCGCTGTCCCAGCACGTTCCCATTGACGGTCGCCCGGTAGAAGAATTGCTGGAGGCATTGGAGCACCCGGTAAACGGCATTCGCAGGCGCGCCCGCGTAGAACTGTCCGAGCGCAATCCCGAGGAGGTAATTGAAGCGATCGACGACTGGATCCTGAAGATGGACCCAAGCGAGGAGGCCGATGCTCACCACCTGCTCGAAGCCCTCTGGGTGCATCAGCAGTTCAATCTGGAGAATCGGGACCTGCTGGCACTGGTTATGAGCTCTCCCAACCCGCACGCCCGCATTGCGGGCCGCAACGTGCAGATCATGTGGGATGCGGATCTCTACACGCCAGAGACCGCCACCGAAGTGGCTCAGGAAGTGGAGGAAGGTGCCTCTGAGCGGCCAACGCCGCCAGAGGACGCCATCGTGATCCGGACGGTGAGCGAGGAAATGCGCTACGACACACCTTCCTTCCAGGTCAAGCCCGGCGAGGAAGTGACCATCTGGTTTGAGAATGCGGACTTCATGCCTCACAATCTCGTTGTGGGTGATCCGGGATCGTTTGAAGAGATCGGTGCTGCAGCCGACGCGTTGGGCGCCGACGGATTCGACGTCCAGTTCATTCCGGAAACAGACCGGATCCTGGCCTTCTCGGACCTGATCGAGTACGAGGGGTGGCAGGTCCTGACGTTCACCGCTCCGCTGGAACGGGGTGTCTACGACGTGCTTTGCACCTTCCCGGGTCACCGCATGTCGATGAATGCCAAAATGTGGGTGATCGATTGATCCTTCTGCCCACTGC
>CALIKL010000051.1 GCA_938018055.1 uncultured bacterium | reverse complement strand
CCGGCTCAATCACCTCAATTTGAACGTGATTGGCAAGGACATTTTCACCTTCACGGCTTTACCACGCTGCTTGCCCGGCTTGAACTTGGCATCAAGGATAGCCCGGATGGCTTCTTCATCGCATCCGGCTCCAATACCGCGGGTAACGATCGGATCGTGAACGTTGCCCTGCTCGTCAACGACGAACTGCAGATAGACGCGGCCTTCAACCCCGGCTTTCTTGGCAATTTCCGGGTAGCGAATCTTCTTCTGCAGACCGGCGAGACCGCCGATCAGCTCAGGAGACTGCTCCACGATCACGAAGATTTCTGGCTCCTCTGGCTCATCGTCTGCCGGAGGTGGCGGAGGCGGGAGGTCTACCATTTCGTCCAGGTCGAGCGAAACGTCGAGGTCCAGCTCCACGTCGTCCAGCACTTCGTCGTTCGGTACTTCAACCGGAACCGGCGGACGCGGTGGTGGTGGTGGTTTTTCGATCTGTTGCGTCTGCTGGATTTCTTCCATCTGGACGACTTCCTGCTCTTCGAGCTGGACATCAAACGAGTCGTTGACAGACATATCCAGACGGAACGCTACGATGAGAACGGTCAACGTGAGGACCATTCCAATCTCGACATAGAGCGGGTATCTCCGCTTAATGTCGGCTTTTTCAGTCTTTTTGAGAGCCATAGTAGTGCTGAGCTTTGTGCCTTCGTTGAACGAGTGTAGCACGAAATCGGTCGGAAGCGAAAGTATACGGTGGGAGACCCTTATTGAAAAGTGAAAAACAGCGAACCGTTTTCAGCGGCCGGTAAACGGTTACCTCCCTCTCAGAGGCTGCTTGATCACGCACGCAAAAGGCTGTTCCGGAGCGTATTCGTAAGTAAGACAGGTGGGTTGGGGCAAAGTTGCCCTGTTCATTCATCTTTTTTGATCGGGTCCATTTCGGCTTCGCTCTGCCCAGGATTCCAGACGGTATCGCAGGGGAAGCCAGAACAGGAGTCCCAGGAAGGCGCCAAAGGCATCAGCGACCGAGTCCAGGTAATCTGCATGGCGGCCGAAAGGGAGCCACTCCTGATATAGCTCGGAAAACACTGAGAAAGCCAGAATCAGAGCGAAAACAGTCACAGCGGGTCCCCATTGGGCCTTGGACACCGCAGCCAGCCATAAGATGGTGAGCACAAAAAACAGCACTCCATGGATGAGTTTGTCGTATTCCAGCAGTGACGACCCGGGCAACTGTGATCCGGGAAGCGTCAGCCCGATGATGATCAGCAAGGTCCAGAGTGGTGCCAGCAGGCGTGGAGAAGTCAAGATCATAGGATCAGGAAAGGAGACGCAAAGTCTCTGGGAGCGCCTCGATGAGATCCGAAGCGACCATGGATTGGGAAGCGCCCCGTTCTACGAAATGACCCGCTGCAGTTCCGCCGACGTGAATGGCCGCCGCCGCTGCTTCAAATGATTCCATCCCCTGCGCGAGCAGGCCAGCGACCATGCCTGCCAGGACGTCTCCTGAGCCTGCGGTACCCGCTGCCGGATGTCCCGACGCATTGATCATGGTGCGGCCATCCGGATGGGCCGTAATGGAGGGGAATCCTTTGGAAAGCACAACACAATTCCAGTCGCGGGCCACACGCTGTACTCGAGCAACATGGTTGGCATCTACTGATTCCGGCGATCTTGCGTCCGGATCAAGCCGATCCAATTCCCCGGAATGCGGCGTGAGGATCCACCGACCTCCGGAAGCCCGCGATACCCGGTCTCGATGCGTCGCCACGGCAAACAATGCGTCAGCGTCCAGGACGACGGGGCCGTCAAAAGCGTCCAGCAGCGCCCAAATGCGGCCGGAGGTTTCTCCATCCCGGCCCAATCCGGGCCCGATGAGCAGTGCGCGCGCCTTGTCCCAACGCGATTCCAGGTGGGCAATCAAGGATTGCATGGTCGAGACGGCATCGCCTTCCGTCGCCCATGCAGCCACCGGGATGGCATCGAGTTGCTCCTGCAGGGTATTCCGGATGACATCGGGCCCGATTGCCAGGACATACCCGCTTCCAACGCGTGCCGCGGCTCTGGCGGCGAGAGCTGGTGCCGCAGGAAAGGCAGCAGACCCTCCTGCCACCAGGGTAGGTCCCGTAGTGTATTTGTGATCATGTCGATTACGCTCTCGCAACAGATCAGATACCCAGCTGTCGGCATTCAGGAAACCACAAGCTGCATCGGTGGCGTGGGCGCGCAGCACCCGGTGGGGTATTCCGATATCGACCACGTCGACCCGACCACTAACATCCGGTCCATCACTAATGAGCAGTCCGGTTTTCAAGGCACCCATCGTGATCGTCGATGTCGCTCGGATGCAAGGCTCGAACGCTTGACCGGTCGTAGCCGAAAGGCCCGAAGGAATGTCCAAAGACCATACGGCAACGACATGGCTGTTGATGGCCCGAACGATGTCGTCGAAGGGAGCGCGGAGCGCACGTTCAAGTCCTGTGCCGAACAGCGCGTCAATAATGAGGTCACCTTGCCAGGCTGCCAGGTCAGGAACGGTCCAGGAGTCCAGTGGCCGAATGACGGAGGAGTCGAGCTTCTGTAGAATGGCCAGGTTGGTTGCCGCATCCGGAGAATGGTCGCAGGCAGGCGCTGTAAGAAAGACTTCAACGGTATGGTTTGCCTCCATCAACCATCGAGCCATCACGAGGCCATCGCCTCCATTATTTCCCTTCCCGGCAAGGATCAGAATCTTCGCTTTGGGAGAGAGGGAAGCGGCCGCCAAGCGGGCAGCCTCTCGTCCCGCCGTCTCCATGAGGGTAAACCCGGGGATGCCCAGTTCTTCGATGGTGAATGCGTCAGTGGCCTGCATGGCGGCCGCGCTTAGCACCGCAGAGAGCTCAGAAGAGCGGGCTGGCATTCCTGATGAAAGATCGTCACTCATCGTTTTCTGTCGATACCGCATCCGCCGCCGGCAGCGTGAAACGCAGGGTATCGGCTGCAATGGTTTCCCACCGTGGGCGGACCCGCTCACGGAAGGTATGCCAACGTACAGGTTCAGCCGGGACATATGGCGACAGGGATCCCGGATTCCAGGTGCCGTCTCCATCCTGATCAACAAAGACGAGCATGCGACCTCTGAATCCTCTCGGAAGATGGTCGAAGAGCATCATGCCTGCATCCATCTTGGCGGAAACCAAGGCATCGCCTCCGTCATCCGGCATGATGCGCCCGACCAGATCATCGGAAGAAAACGGTGCAGGATTGATGGCAATCCCAAGCGCACCCAACTGACTGGACGCAGCGCCCTCGAGCCAGATGGAATACGTGGAGTCCGCTCCGGGTATACGGATTTGCACCTGATACGGGCGTGGAGCGGATGAATCGTCCCAGGAATACAGGGTCGCATCCTCTCTGATCAGTGGTAGCGGTACACGCTGGCTGGACGAATCAATAAATGCCACGGATACTTCCTCAGCAGGTCGGGTAAGGCGGAAACCCACTCGTTCTTGAAGCCAAACGGACCGTGGCTGTTCGGCGGACGATGTTCCTATCGTCGAAACGAGCGTATCGGGAGTCCAGGACAGGAAGGAGGCCTCATCCGGGGCCGGTAGGCCACTGGGTACAGTAAACACAGCCAAGATGGAGTCGGTCGTGTTGCCTGCTGAGTCGGCCAGGGCCAGCGAGCCGCTCAGTGTCCAGGTCCCGGGTGTAAGATCATTCACCTGGGCAAAGAGCGTGCGGGCGTGCTGTTGCCTGAACCAAAGGGAAGTGACCGGTACCTGGCGTGTGCCAGCCGAATCCGAGAGGATAAGCGAATTACCCGACGGAAACGGCCTATCCAATGGCAAGCGCAAGGCTTCAGACATGCGCAATTCCAGCTCACCGTCAGAAATGGCACGAACCCGATCCAGTACAGGGGCCTCCTCGTCTGTCTGGGAGAGGATCCAAGGCTCGGTTGGGACGGCATCCATGGTATCCGCCACCAGCGCCTCCATCGGAGGAATGGCCAGCCATTCACCGGAATCGATCACCCGGTTCCGGTTGAGATCCTGCAGCCCAACGATGAAATAAGAGGCGGGCCGCACATAATCCAGCACGAATCGCCCATCGGATCCTGTCTGGGTTCGGTAAAGCGGCCCATCGGCGAGAGAAGCGGAATCGGGGGAGGCGTACGCCAGCACGTCAATTCCAGATGCTGGCGATCCATCGGTTGCACGGACCATGTGTCCAGCCAGCTTGGCCGTGTCAATTTCCGAACCCGTCGCGAAGGCGAGCGTGATGGGCGCGTCGAGCGATACGCTACGTCGATCACGCAGCGATGTATCCAGCGTGACCCGGTAAGTGGTTTCTTCCCGCAGCGTTTCAGGAAGCCGCACAGTGACTGTCCGGCCCGAGCTCTTCACTTCGATGGGTCCTAGCAGCTCTGGCGTAATGGAAAACGCGTTGAGCAAGGATGCCTCATCAACTGGTTCGGAGAAGGTGAATGTCAGCCGGTCAGTTTCAACGTCGACAGAGCCTGCTGCAGGTTCAGAGAATTCCAGTGCTGGGGGTGTAGCGTCCGGTGGGCCGCCGGTAGGGGGGACGGGCACGGCGCAAGCAGAGACCAAGGTGACGATCAGCAGTACCTGCCACCACTTCGCAGGGGAATGCGCCTTTGGGGCCATGTGCAGTTCATCCATTATCGCTGCGCTGGCTTCGCAGGTTGAAAAGCAGGTACGTGCCCACCGCACTGGCACCAAGCAAGACGACGGGCTGGGCAGCTCGCATGAGGCGTGAGCGAGGTGGGAGAGCAGGATCCAGAATACTGGATCCATTTACAGCCATCGCTTCCGCTTCCACCCGTGTTAGCTCATCGGTGAGCGATGATCGACAGGTATCCGTGCCCACGACGTCTCCTTCGAAGGATGACATCCACCACGTCACATCAATGGTCACCGTTCGACGTACCCGACTGCGACCGAGCCGCTGCAGGTCCACGGCTGCCTGGTCGGTGGTTACCACCAGCAGGGATACCGCTGCATCTGAAGGTTCACGGTAGACCGTTTTTCCTGCTTGGGTCCAGGACGCGACGAGCGGGGAGGAAACCAGATCGGACGCTCCCTGAGGTAAAAACCGGAACGAAGGGGTGTCTTCTACCGCCACTTCCAGACATGCAGCTGTCAGATTGGACAACAATTCCGCGTGGGTCGGAGCCGGTTCACCCGTTTGGGCAACCGCTGGACCCGCGAGGAGCAGCAGAAAAAGGAATACGAGAGTGTGGCGCACGGCAATACGCGGTATGGGAAGCAGTCCGAAAGATGCGATCGGTCTGCTCCACAATCAAACTCCTTGCGAAAGGCCGTCCCGGGAAGGGAATCAGGCGTAGATGCCACGCAGCTTCAGGGCATCGGCGACTTTCTTGATGGCCAATACGTAGGCACCGATGCGCATCGTGACATCGTGCTGCTGCGCGCGATCGTATACATCGTCGAAAGCCTTGCGCATCATGCGGTCCAGTCGACGCTCCACGCGATCCTTCGTCCAGAAGTAGCCCTGACGGTCCTGTACCCACTCGAAGTACGAAACCGTCACGCCACCAGCATTGGCCAGGATGTCCGGAATGACCAGCGTGCCTTTTTCCGCGAGAATGCGATCTCCACCCGGAGAGGTCGGGCCGTTTGCACCTTCCGAAATGATCTTGGCCTTGACGGTGTGGGCATTCTGACTCGTGATCTGATCTTCCTTGGCGCACGGCGCAAGCACGTCGACTTCCAAGGCGAGCAGCTCATCGTTGGTTATAGGCTGTGCATCGGGATAGCCCTCGAGGCTATTGCCGTTTTCGGCTGAATAGGCAATCATGGCCTGGATGTCGAGTCCATTCTCATTGTAGTACCCCCCGGAGACATCACTCACAGCGACCACTTTGCAACCCTGCTGGGTAAGCAGATCAGCTGCAACGGACCCAACATTCCCGAAGCCTTGGACAGCTACGGTGCTACCAGCAACCTGCATGTTCAGGCGTTCCATGGCGGCGAGGGTAACCGTCATTACACCACGACCCGTGGCTTCGCGTCGTCCTTGCGAACCTCCGAGTGAAATTGGCTTGCCGGTAACAACAGCGGGTTCTGTGCGCTTGACGGACATGGAGTAGGTATCCAGGATCCAGGCCATGATCTGCTCATTGGTGTTCATGTCCGGAGCAGGAATGTCCTTGTCCGGGCCAAACACGTCGGCCAGGTTGGCAGCATATCGACGGGTCAGGCGTTCGAGCTCGCGACCACTCATTTCCCGCGGATTGCAGATGACGCCGCCTTTCGCACCGCCAAATGGCACGTCTACAATGGCGCACTTCCAGGTCATCCAGGACGCCAGCGCCTTCACTTCGTCCAGGTTTACGTCGGGCGCATAGCGGATGCCACCTTTCGAAGGGCCCAGGATATCGCTGTGTATGACCCGATATCCTTCGAACATCTTGATCTTACCAGAGTCCATTACCACGGGAATCGCCGTGATGTGTACACGGGCTGGCGTAACGAGGTACTCGTAGAAGCCCTCATCCAGTTCAAGAATCCTGGCAGCAATGTCGAATCGTTCGACCATGGCCTCGAACGGATTCTCATGGCTCCGTTTGATCGGAGCCGGTTCGGAATAGATTGCTTTGCGGTGAGGGTCGTTGAATTTCATCTGTATGCTCGTACCGGCCGAAAAAGCGCTTCCGGGACCGATTCTTCGAGTTGGGATGGACGATTATTTGAGAAAGAGATCCTGAAAGACCTACTCAAAAAGACCAGGTCGGATCGTAGGCGCGAAAGGTATGAACCTTGAGATGGAAACCTACCGTTTTTCGGGCGATACTCCATCAATCTTCACCAATTAACAACGTCTCCGCCAGATGGCGATACCTACCGCCCGACAATTGAAGAACGCAGCCGGTTTGGATCGACGGAAGAACCGGGAGGCCTCCGGTCACTTTTTGGTCGAGGGCTGGCGTTCCGTGACTGCAGCCATCGATGCGGGAGCTTCGGTTGCGCATGTATTCCGTTCACCTTCTCTGGTTGTCCCGGAAGCGGCCTCGCTGAATCAACTGAACGGGCTGACCGTGTTTGATATCAGTGACCGGGAAATGGCTCGCATTTCCAGCGTCGCGACGGCTCCGGGTATTTC
>CALIKL010000050.1 GCA_938018055.1 uncultured bacterium | reverse complement strand
CATCGTGACCGGATCCTCGAGGTAGCCGCGGACGGTTTTGAGGAATTCAGCTCCTGCTACACCGTCAACAACGCGATGGTCACAAGACAAGGTGACTTTCATCTGCTTGCCCGGGACAACCATACCGTCGCGCACAACCGGCACTTCGCGGATTGAACCGATGGCCAGGATACAGGCGTTGGGCGGGTTGATGATGGCCGTGAACTCGTCGATGCCGAACATGCCGAGATTGGATGTCGAGAACGTCGAACCGGACCAGTCCTCTGGCTGCAGCTCACGATTGCGGGCCTTTCCGGCCAGTTCGCGGGTTTCGGAAGCCAATTCAGTAAGCCCCTTACGATCCGCATGGCGGATGACCGGCGTGATCAATCCCTCGTCAACGGACACGGCAATGGCCATGTGTACGTCCTTGTGAAGCCTGATTTCGCCTTCTGCTTCCATCCAGGAGGCATTCACCCACGGATGCTGGCGCAGTGCCAGAGCACACGCCTTCGTGACCAGGTCATTGAAGGAGACCTTACTCAGATCGCGCGCTTCTGCCTTCTCATTGAGCTTGGCGCGGAAGGAAACGGCTTCCTGCATGTCGATATCCGCCGTCAGGTAGAAGTGCGGATTCGTGAACTTGCTTTCGGCCAGACGACGAGCGATTGTCTTGCGCATCTGCGAGATGCGGACGGCTTCGTACGAGCCACCCGGCGCGACAGCTGGTGCAGCAGGCTCAACCTGCGGACGCGGCGTTTGGACGGGAGCGGCTGGCTGCGCAGCAGGTGCAACGGTACCGCCCTTGGCGGCTTCAACGTCGCGCTTGATGATGCGGCCTTCCGGACCTGATCCGGCAACGGTGGCCAGATCGATACCCTTCTCTGAGGCCACCTTACGTGCCAATGGGGAGGCCTTCACGCGACCACCCTGAACTACCGGAGCGGGAGCCGGAGCTGGTGCCGGCGCGGCAACGGGTGCCGGGGCTGGTTCTTCGGCCGCCGGAGCAGGCGCAGCTTCCTGAGCCGCGGGAGCCGGTGCGGGAGCTGCGGCACCATCTCCTCCGTACTTGGCGAGGATGCCCGAAATATCTTCTCCCTCCTGACCGAGGATGGCAATCAGGCCTCCAATAGGCACGGCGTCGCCTTCACCGATCACGCGCTTGAGCAGCACGCCATCGTCGTAGACTTCCAAGTCCATGGTTGCCTTGTCCGTTTCGACCTGGGCGACGACGTCACCTGCAGAAATGGAGGTACCTTCTTCAACGAGCCATGCCGCGAGAACACCTTCTTCCATGGTGTCACTCATCTTCGGCATTTCAACTGCAATAGCCATCTTGTTCTACGCTGTCTAGTATGGGCTTGGGTCAGGAGCGGTGCTTCAATCGCCGCGGACGTGCCGTGCAAAAGAAGCATTTCAGGAGGGCGCCGGCCTTTGTCGTGCCGGCCCTACCTGGTCTTACTTGGCGTACATCACGCTCAGGCAAGCCTGGTAGGCATCCTCTTCCTGCGGCATATAGTATTCGATCAGATTCTTGGCATAGGGTGCCGGAACGTCTTTGGCCGTGATGCGCTTGATCGGGGCATCAAGGAAGTCAAACGCACGATCCTGAATCTGGAACGTGATTTCGGATGAGATGCTCGCGTACGGGTTGCTCTCATCGATGATCACGCATCGGTTGGTCTTCTTGATCGAATCCACAATGGTGTCAATATCCAGCGGACGGATCGTACGTGGGTCAATCACCTCAGCGCTATAGCCGTCGTTTTCGAGACGCTCAGCCACGCGCATGGCGATGTGATAGCTCTTCGAATGGGCCACGATCGTGACATCCGTTCCTTCCTTGGCGATACGCGCTTTACCGATCGGGATGATGTAATCCTCTGCATCGGAGACCTCGCCTTTCATCCCGAACATGACCTCGGACTCGAGGAAGATGACCGGGTTGTTATCGCGGATGGCCGACTTGAGCAGGCCTTTCGCATCGTCCGGGTTGGACGGAGCGATCACCTTCAGGCCTGGAATCGTTGAGTAGATGCTTTCGGTCGATGTGTTGTGCGTGGCGGCCAGCTGACCGGCCGCGCCGTTTGCACCGCGGAAAACAATCGGCACATCGAACTGACCACCGGACATGTAGCGGATCTTGGCCGCGTTGTTGATGATCTGATCGATGGCGACGAACGAGAAGTTGAACGTCATGAACTCGATGATCGGGCGCAGACCGTTCATGGCTGCACCGACGCCGAGACCACAGAAGCCGTTCTCGGAAATCGGGGTGTCGATCACGCGTTTCGGACCGAACTTTTCGAGCATGCCTTCACTGACTTTGTAGGCGCCGTTGTATTCGGCGACCTCCTCTCCCATCAGGAATACGCGCTCGTCACGCTCCATCTCCTCGGTCATTGCCGCGCGAAGTGCTTCTCTGTACTGTAGAACTGCCATTGTTGGAACTGGAATAAAGTTGGGAATCGCTGGAAAAGGAGCCTCAGGCTCCGATCAAGGGATCTAGGCGAGGTACGGGTAATCCCGCGTGTCGTAGACGTCATCGTAGATGGCATCGAGATCGGGTGCCGGACTGTTTTCGGCAAACTCGACTGACGCCATTACTTCTTCCTTGACGTCATCGTCGATGGCGTCCAGCGTCTTTTCGTCCGTGATCTTGTTCTCAAGCAGGTAGGCTTTCAGACGAACGATGGGATCTTCGTTCTTCTTGGCGTCCAGCTCTTCTTTCGTACGGTATTTCTGCGGATCGGACATGGAGTGACCGCGATAGCGGTACGTACGAATCTCCATCATCGTCGGCTTGAACTCACGCGCGCTGGCGATAGCATCCTGCATGGCCTTTACAACGGAGAAGACATCCATACCGTCCGCCACGGAGCCGCGCACATCGTAGGATGCCGCCCAGTGAGAAAACTCGACCTGGCCAAAGGCACGGTGAACTGCCGTACCCATGGCATACTGGTTGTTCTCAACCACCAGGATGGCAGGCAGCTCGTAAATGGACATCAGGTTGGCCGCTTCGTGGATGGCACCCTGGCCTGCCGCACCGTCTCCATAGAAGGCAATGGCAACGCCGTCATCTTCTTTGTATTTGTGTCCGAAGGCGATACCAACACCGACCGGAACGTGAGCGCCCACGATACCATGGCCACCGAACATGCGGTTCTCCTTATCGAAGAAGTGCATCGACCCGCCTTTGCCTTTCGAGCAGCCACCGACTTTGCCAAACATCTCGGCCATGCCTTCATTGGCGCTCATGCCGAGTGCCAAGGCGTGTCCGTGATCGCGGTAGGCGGTGATCAGCGAGTCCTTGCCAATTTCCATCGCAGTAGCCGTGCCTGTCGAGATCGCTTCCTGACCAATGTAGAGGTGCAGGAATCCGGCAATCTTCTGCTTGCCGTACATCTGAGCGGCACGCTCCTCGAATCGACGCTGCAATAGCATATTGCGATACATCGCAATCACCTGATCCTCACTGAGGCCGAGGTCGGTATGCGTGTATTTCCCGGCAGGGTAGGTATCGAACTCCTGCGTCAACGAAAGGGAGTCGGGTACCACATTCTGTTCAACGTTTTTTCCGGCGGCGGGCTTTTTCGCTGCAGGCTTCCGCTTCGGAGCTGCTCTGCGTGTCGACGTTTTATTCGTCTGCTTTGCCATGGGGCGCTTGTGTAATTCGGTTGGAAAAATCCAAAAGCCCCCGATGATACGACATGATCGGGGCAATGTCGTGATGGTTAACCCAAATTTGACCCAGCATGTAATAACAAGTGATTACAAGTGAAGTCCCGGAAGCGCTTTTCTGCTGATTCACGGCGAATCACTCATGAAGAGTTCTTATTCGGATTGCAATACAAAGACCCAGTGAGCCCCACTCGCGCTCGTGCAACTCAGCATGTTTTGATCGCAGAAGGCCGGGCAAGGACCGTCATCCCGTCCTTTTCGATGAACGGCAAAAAACGTGCGATGAACGGAGTTCGACATTTGGCCTGCTCGGATGTAGTTTGTGGGAGTGCACCAACCCCACCCCGGGGCAACACCCGTACGATGCACGACACGTCTTGTAACAACTTCTGCATGGAGCCAACACAGAATACGAACCCGGCGAGTCCGGACGCGCCTTCCGACAGGGGTGACCTCGTCACGACTACGGCGGAGGGCGCAAAAGGACCCATCAGCCTCGAAGCGCTGATGGCCGGGGACGAAAAGGCATTCGAACAACTGGTAATTCAGGAGTCTCCCCGACTTTTCCGAGTGATCGTCCGCATCGTGGGCGACGACGACGAGGCGGCGAGCATCCTACAAGAGACGTTCCTTCAAGCGTTCCAGCGTATCAATACGTTTCGGCGTGAGTCGAAGCTAACGACCTGGCTCTACGCCATTGGAATCAACTTGGCCAGGGCATCGCTGCGCAAGTCCCGGCGGCTGAGCTCGCTGGAAGATCAGGAGGTCGAGCGCATGCAACCCGATTTCAATCGGGGAATGTTTGTTGAAACTCCGGCAGTTTGGGACCCCGCTCGTGTAACGGAACTCGCCGATCGACGACAACTAGTAAGGCGAGGCATTGAGCAGCTTCCCGAAGATTATAAAACGGTCTTGGTTCTTCGAGACATTGAAGAATATTCGACCGAAGAAGTCGCCAACATGTTGGGCATCAGTTCTGGCGCCGTGAGGGTTCGCTTACACCGAGCTCGCGGGGCCCTTCGGAAGCTGCTTGATCCACATATGCGTCGTCTACCCAAAGATTGAATTCGTCGCAGTGCATCCGAAAGTCGGATCACTCTGAAAGTCTGAAGATCATCCCCGTTCACTCCGATGAAATTTATTACTGCACTCAAAACAGCTCTGGGCATGGCTCCGGGTTGCGAGCAGGTGAACGAATTTCTTGCCGAGTACGTCGAAGGCACCCTTGACGAGAAGATGCGTGCCCAATTCCAGGAGCACATGGACATGTGCAAATGTTGTGATCATTACCTCGACCAGTACCGGCATACGATCCAGTTGACGAAGGAAACAGACGAGATCTCCGTTCCTTCAGAGCTGGCTGAACATACCCTTGCATTTCTCCGTAAGAGCAACGCCTTCGCTTCGGATCAGGACGCTGCCTCCTCCTGATCCTCCTTTCTCCCGCCACAACTTGCCAGGATGGAATCGGCGCTCACGCTCGTAATCGTACCAACGTACAACGAAGCCGACAACATCGGTCACGTCGTCAGTCAGGTACTACGACTTCCTGCACGCTTCCACATCCTTGTCGTGGACGACGCGAGTCCTGACGGGACAGGCGATCTGGTTGAGCGCCTACAGAAGAGCCACGGCGATCGCCTGCATTTGCTTCGGCGAGAAGGCAAGCTGGGCCTGGGTACTGCCTATCTCGCCGGCTTTCGATTCGCACTCGCCCACGACTACCAGCGTATTTGCGAAATGGATGCTGACCTGTCCCACAACCCGGCCGACTTGCCACGCCTCGTAGAGCCTATCGACCGGGATATCGCCGACGTAGTGATAGGATCCCGGTATATCGGCGGCGTGCGCATCATGAACTGGCCTCTTTCCCGCCTCATTCTCTCCTACAGTGCAGGAATCTACACGCGTACCATCACCCGGCTGAAAGTGCAGGACGTTACGGCAGGATTCAAGTGTTTCCGACGCGATGTTTTGGAAGCCATCGACCTGGACCGGGTGCGCTCAAACGGGTACTCCTTCCAGATCGAAATGAACTTCATTGCCTGGAAGAAAGGGTTCCGG
>CALIKL010000049.1 GCA_938018055.1 uncultured bacterium | reverse complement strand
TACCTCGCCCAACAGAACGAATAAACCCTAAGCGGGCTCGGCCTGGGCCCTCGTGGCCGTTGGCAACGTTGCCTTGACGGCCGCTTGCTTGATGCCCGGGACGACAACTTTCGTATTGGCATCCTCCTCGGAGAAGTTCATGAGGACCTCCAAGACACCGTCCATCGTCGTCTCTTCCATCGATAGATGACGCAGCCGGCTGGCTCCCGCGAACCCCTTGAAATAGCCCCCGTACATCCGGCGCATTTCCAGGACGCCTTTGCGCTCACCCAGCCACTGACACTTTAAGGACAGATGCTCGGCCACCGCTTCCGTGCGTTCACTCCAGGTGGGAGGCGGCGGGACTTCACCGGTTTCGCGGTAGATCTTGGCATCCCGGAATATCCACGGATTGCCGATCGCACCCCGCCCGACCATGACGGCGTCACAACCGGTCTCGTCGAACATCGCCTCGATCTTCTCGGGGGTGGTAGCGTCGCCGTTTCCAATCAGCGGAATCGAAATACCTGACTCTTCCTTGATGCGCCGCAGCCACTCCCAACGCGCTTCGCCCTTGTACATCTGGCTCCGTGTTCGGGCATGCACTGCCAGTGCCTTGATACCCGTCTCTTCCAGCATGCGGGCCACATCCAGGATCTGGATGGTCTGATCGTTCCAGCCCAGGCGCGTCTTGACCGTGACTGGCTTGGACGACTCCTCGATGACCGCAGCTGTTATGGCCTGCATCTTCGGGAGGTTCTTCAGGATACCGGCCCCGCCGTCCTTGCAGACGACCTTCTTGACCGGGCAGCCGAAATTGATGTCGATGATATCAGGCCCAACGTCATCAACGATTTTCGTCGCCTCACGAACCTGATCAACATCGCCACCGAAAATCTGAATAGCGACGGGGCGCTCTTCCTCGTAGATGTCCAGCTTCTGGTGCGATCCGTCGGCGCCGTACATGAGGCCACCCGAGGAAATGAATTCGGTGTACAACATGTCCGCACCGAACCGTTTGCACATCAGGCGAAACGGCGGATCCGAAACATCTTCCATGGGAGCCAGGAAGATGGGGCGATCTCCAAAGTCGATTCCGGCAATCTGCATACCGGGCGGCCTTGCTGTAAGTGACTGGAATTCGAGAATTTCAAGCGGGATGGCCTGAAACAGGGTGATTTCGAAGCAGTTCCGTCCGTAGGCTACCAGCTGCGTTACGATTTCGCCAAGAAGGCAGACATTCCTGTCATCTGGACGCCGGAGACGATATTCTGTGTACCTCGCCGTCCGGACAGTTCATTTTCCACTTTTCGGACACGGCTCAGTCCCAACCACGTATCGTCATGAATCGACTCATGCTGCCCTTCCTGGCAGGTCTCCTCTTCATCTCCGGCTGCTCGGCGCTTGAATCCGAAGTGCCTTCCATCGAGAATACGGTCATCCTGATTTCAGTCGACGGAATGCGATCGCATTATATCGACTGGTTTGATACCCCAAACATGGATCGGCTCATCTCTGCGGGGGCACACGCCAATAAAGGCATGAAACCGGTCTATCCGACCAAGACGTTCCCGAATCACTACTCCATCGTTACAGGGCTCGATCCATCAAACCACGGCATCGTATCCAATAACATGTACGATCCAGAGATGGACCAGCTCTTCTCCATTTCCGACCGCGAAGCCGTGGAATCGGAGGCGTGGTGGGGCGGCGGCGAACCCATTTGGACGGCTGTCCAACGTCAGGGTGGCAAGGCTGCCACATATTTCTGGGTGGGATCAGAAGCTCCGTTTGACGGGATCAGGCCCGAACACTGGTACATCTATGATGGAAGCGTCCCGGGAAACGAGCGTGTGGATCAGGCCTTGACATGGTTGGACTTGCCCGAAGATGACAGACCGCAATTCATCTCCCTGTACTTCTCGGAAGTGGACGATGCAGGTCACCAGAACGGGCCTCGGGCCCAAGAAACGGCGCAGGCCGTGGCCAACGTGGACGGATATCTCGGCAGGCTGCTCGATGGACTGCAGGCCCGAAACCTGTACGACCGAGTGAACATCATCCTGGTCTCCGACCATGGAATGTCTCAGCTCTCACCTGATCGCGTGGTTTCGCTGGACGACTACGTGAACCTTGATGATCTACGGTATATCGACAGCAATCCGCTGATTGGTATATGGCCCGTGGAGGGAAAGACCCAGGGCGTATTTGATGCCCTCGATGGTGCGCATCCCAATCTGCACGTATGGCTGAAGGACACGTTGCCCGAGCGGTTCCGCTACAAAGGACATCGTCGTATACCGCCCATTGTGGGTCATGTGGACGATGGATGGTCGATTTCACGCTCGAGCGGAATGGCCGATGCCTACCCGCAGCGATTCACCGGTGGGACACACGGATATGACAACGAACTGGAATCCATGCGTGCCCTTTTCATTGGACATGGCCCGGCATTCAAGGACGGCGTTACCATCGAGCCCTTCCTGAACATCGAACTCTACAACGTGATGACCAGCATCATGGGTATTGAGCCCTCGCCGAACGATGGCACCGAGGGTGCACTCGACGCGATTCTCGAATAGCGATCCTCGAACAGTACCGCAGACCGTGACCTACCTCTATCAGGAACATCAGTCGTTCTTCGCGCAAGTC
>CALIKL010000048.1 GCA_938018055.1 uncultured bacterium | reverse complement strand
CGCCACGTCATTATCCCCCATTCCGCCCTACCCACCCCGCCTTGCTCATCCGGCCCCGCTTGCCACGTCGCCTCCTGCCCTCATCCACCGGGCGGCACCAGACGCCCGAGCGCCAGGCCACTGGTCGAAACCCTATGCTCTCGCGATTCATCCCTGCCTTGGAGTGGGCTCCTTGCTATGATCGCGCCAACCTCTCCGGAGATCTGAATGCCGGACTGACGGTCGGCGTGATGCTGATCCCCCAGGGCCTGGCCTACGCCCTCATCGCCGGCCTGCCGCCCATCTACGGGCTGTACGCCGCGCTCGTCCCCATCGTCATCTATGCCCTCTTCGGCACCAGCGGCCAGTTGGCCGTCGGCCCCGTTGCCATGGTCAGCCTCCTCGTTGCAACGGGTGTTGCCGAGCTGGCCCCGCAGGGCACCGATGAATACATCACGCTGGCCATCTTGTTGGCCTTCATGGTTGGCGTGATCCAGCTGGCGCTTGGCCTGCTGCGCTTCGGGTTCATCACCAATTTCCTCTCACACCCCGTGTTGAGCGGATTTACCAGCGCCGCGGCGCTGATCATCGGCCTGAACCAGCTCAAGAACCTGACAGGTATTCCGATCCCGCGCTCCAACAGCGTGTTCGAAATCCTGTACGAAGCCGGTGCCGGTATCAGCGCCACTCATCTTCCGACCCTGGCCATGGGCCTGGGTGGGGTCCTGGTGATCGTCGGACTGCGCAAGTGGTCCCTTCGCATCCCGGGCGGCCTGATTGCCGTTGTGCTCGCTACGGCCATCACGGCACTGCTCGCCCTGCATGACAGCGGTGTCGCCATCGTCGGCGACGTGCCGGCCGGCTTGCCCGCCCCCACGGTAGCCTTCCTCGACTGGGGCGCCATGTCCGATCTGCTGCCCATCGCTCTGGCCATCTCCCTTGTCGGCTACATGGAGTCTATCGCCGTCGCCAAGAGTTTTGCGGCCAAGCACCGCGCCACGATTGAACCCAGCCAGGAGCTGACCGCTCTCGGTATGGCAAACCTGGTAGGCGCCTTCTTCCAGTCGTATCCCACGACCGGCGGCTTCTCCCGCACGGCGGTCAACGACCAGGCCGGCTCCGTGACGCCGCTGGCCAGCCTGATCAGTGCAGCCATTGTCGGCCTGACCCTGCTGTTCCTCACGCCGCTCTTCACCTACCTGCCCAAGGCCTTGCTGGCCGCGATCGTCATGGTCGCCGTTTTCGGCCTGCTGGATATCAAGGAGATGCGCTTCCTGTGGAAATCGAACCGCACGGACCTCGCCCTCCTCTTGATCACGTTCTTGGCCACGCTGCTGCTCGGCATCGAACAAGGGATCCTCATCGGGGTCGGCATGTCGATGCTTTCCTTCGTCTATCAGGCATCCCGGCCTCATATGGCCCGTCTGGGCCGCATGCCCGGGCTCGATGCGTATCGCAATATCGAGCGATTTCCCGAGGTCGACACCGTGGACGGCATTGCCATCTTCCGCATCGATGCCTCATTGTTCTTCGGAAACGTGGAGCACATCAAGGACGGACTCTCCGATCTGCTGGAAGAAGAACCCGACACGCGGGTCCTGATCCTGGACCTGTACCCGGTCAACCGCGCCGATTCGACCGCCATCTACGCCTTGATGGACATTCATCGGCGTTTGGAGGAGCGTGGTATCGGCTTACTGCTCTCCGGCGTCAAAGGACCGGTACGGGATGCGTTTGAACGCAGCGGATTCACTGAAAGGATTGGCTCAGACGCGTTCTTCATGCGCATCCATGATGCCTGTCATGAGGCCCAACGTCGGCTCAACACGTATCTTGTCGGCGAGGTTGACGCTCCCGGCTGAGACCGTGGCAGCACCTGTTGCCCGATCATCTCGCTAACCGCCATCCACCCTTCCTGCGCATGTCATTTTCCGGACACACTGCTAGGCTGATCCCGGACTGGATGCGATCCTATCAGCGATCGGATCTTGGAGGGGATTTGGTGGCTGGTATTACGGTGGGGGTTGTTCTCATCCCTCAGGGAATGGCCTATGCCATGCTCGCGGGCGTTTCACCCGTCTACGGGCTCTATGCCTCCCTCGTGCCGTTGCTGGTTTACAGCCTTATGGGCACCTCGCGACATCTTGCAGTCGGCGTTGTGGCCATCGATTCATTGATTGTGGCTGCCGGCGTAGCAGCCATGGCCCCCGGTTCCCCTGCCGAAGCACTGTCGCTGACGTTATTGCTCGCGCTGATGGTCGGGGTCATCCAGATTGTCATGGGCCTGCTACGCTTTGGGTTCGTGGTAAACTTGCTTTCCCGACCGGTAACAACAGGATTTACCAGCGCCGCGGCACTCATCATCGGCATGAGCCAGCTCAAGCATCTGCTGGGCGTGGACCTGGAACGCAGCCTGAACATCTTCACACTGCTGTTGCAGGCCGGTGAGAAGATTGCCCAGTTGCATATGCCCTCGTTCCTGATCGGAGCGGCAGGCATCGTATTGCTGGTCCTCATGCGGAAACGGTTTCCCCGGATACCCGGACCTCTTCTCGTGGTGGTGCTCTCCGCTCTTGCGGTTGTTGGACTGAACCTGGAGTCCCGCGGTGTGTCGCTCGTCGGCGAGATTCCATCCGGATTGCCCACCCCGGGGATGCCCGTCTGGACGATGGAAACCATTAGGGGCCTGTTTCCGACCGCCGTTACCCTGTCCCTTATCCAGTTCGTGGGCGTGATTTCGCTCGGCAAACTTTTCGCCGCACGACACGGGTACCGGATTCAGCCGAGTCGTGAGCTGGTGACCCTTGGCAGTATGAACGCCATCGGCTCTTTTTTCCAGAGCATCCCGGTCTCAGGCAGCTTTTCCCGCAGTGCCGTCAATGAGCGGGCTGGAGCCAAGTCCCCGCTGGCCAACGGAATCGCCGCCGTGCTGATTGCCGGTGTGCTTCTCTTCCTCACGCCGCTCTTCGCGTGGCTGCCCATCCCCATCTTCGCTTCGATCATCATGGTCTCGGCCTTCGGACTGATCGATGTCGCTGAGGTGCGGTATCTGCTGCGCACGAAAGCCGCGGACGGCATTATTGCCTTGCTCACATTCCTGGCCACACTCATCCTCGGCATACATCAGGGTATCCTGACGGGTATCGGTCTGTCGGTCATTGCGATCATGTACCGCATATCCCGCCCCAACATTGCCGTGCTGGGACTCCTGCCGGAGACCCGCTCCTTCCGGGATGTGACCAATCACCCGACGGCCCTACAATTTGAGGAAATCTTGGTCATTCGTGTCGATGCCTCTTTCACGTTCGCCAATGCCGACCGGGTGCGCGACCGCATCATTGCCGAGGCGCGCGAGCGGGGTGCGCGTACGGTCATCCTCGACGCCACGACCATCAATGACCTTGATTCTACCGCGCTGGCGATGCTCCAGGATACGCAAGGCATCCTGCAGACGGCCGGTGTCCAGCTGCACATTGCGGGCGCGCACCAGGAGGTGCTGAACGTACTCCAGTCCTCAGGCCTTTGGGAAAAAATGGGGGCCGAGGCATTCTTCCTCAGCCCTTGGCGAGCCCTGATCAGCGCGCTCAAGGCGGCTGGTCGGAACGATGTGTTGGAGCAGCTCGAAGTAGAATAACGTCCGATGGGCGGGTTGCCGTTAAGCTGGAATGCTACCGGCCTGCTGAGGACGATCTCCCGCTGCGCTATGCGTGCGACCCTTCTCCCTGCGCTGATCGCATATTCTCCAGGATCGTGCGAGTGAATGCCAGTCGCTGCGTCCACAGATCCTGCCAGTAAGCCGGCACGGGCGCTGATTCCCATACGCCCTGCGTACGATCACATTCCTCGATCAGGGCATTGCAGACATCGGACCACCCTTCGTACTGGGCACCCGAACGGAGCAGACCCTCCACGATGCGCGCGCGCGATCCGAATCCCGTCGGCAATCGGAAAGCACGTCCGATCCAGGATATCCGGCTTCGTGTCAACGCCAATCCCGAGTGCGCCGGTATCGAAAGGAAACGGCCGATTCTGGACAGCCCTACCTTCGGCTCGTCCAGGTCAAGATCCGTTTCCGGCAGGGCGGCCGGCATGGGCGTCTGCGCGTGATCCACATCGTCGGGCGTTGTCGCCTTCGCCATGACCGCGACGTCAGCAAGCGCCTGGTCCAATGCGCGTCCCAGGGCTTCGAATGGAGGCGAATCGCTGCGCTCGAGTACCATGGCGACCAGCGGCATCCACCCAGCGGCATGACCCGTCCAGAACGTTGCGAGTGCATCCTCCTGCTCTGATCGCACGAGATGCGCCATGAATCCGAGCTCATTCACGATGTGCCCTGTGGATCGGGCGGATTCATCCGGCTCGAAGCCATGGCCCATCATGAGGTCGTGCAGGTCCCGGGCGAGCGGTCCTCCCAGCATGCCATCGGTCTCGAAAAAGACGCCGGCATCAGGCACCAGATCGTGGGTCAGAACCCGATAGTGTTCGGCCGCGCGATCATCGTCATCGGCCGTGGCGATGTTCTCTGCGTCCAATCCGGCAAAGTGGAGCGTATCCGCATCGGCAATGGGGGAGGCAAACAACCGCGCCAATGCAGCAAGCCGGCCGGCGAGATCGCCGGCCGGCTTGTCCGAATCAATTGCAGCCTGAGAAGAGTGCTCCATGGAGACTATGCGCGGCCTCGCAACATGCCTTTCCAATACAGCTGAGGCAGCACGTATTTCTTCAGGATCCACATGGACTTGCGAGGCTTCTTGGTGTTGATCGGAAGGGACGGATCCGGCTCGTTCTTGTAGTTGAACTCGGCCAGCAGCATTTCCCCATATCCCGTGGTCAGCGGGCAGGAAGTATATCCAAAGTAACGCTTGTCATCCGTCACCTTGTCCTCTTTCATGACCCGCAGCATGTTGGCCACCAGGACCGGTGCCTGCTTGCGAACGGCCGCACCTGTTTTGGCGTTGGGCGTACCGGCAGCATCACCCAGAGAGAATACATTCGGGAAGCGCGTGTGCTGCAACGTATTGTGGTCGACCTCGACCCAACCATCCGCATTGGCCACGTCGAGTGTGCGATTCTTGCGACGCAGCTGGGCGGCTACGGTGATACCGGCGGTTCCGCCGCCGACAATGAGTACCTGATGATGGGACATGATTCTATTGGGTGAGAGATCAACTTGTCATTACAGCCTAATATCGCTTGACTGCAATCATCCCGGTGTAGGGAAAACCCCATCATGTGCTGCCTCATTCCACCCTCAGGACCATTGGTCACCGTCCGAAAGGCTCATCCGGCAATTTGTACGCCTCCTTGATCGGCTTGAGCGGCCGCTTGAACCAGTACGGACGACGCAGGCCGTCGGGGGAGTGGTCAACCGCCGAGCGCGACAGGGCCACCCACTCGTGATAGTTCTGCATCGACTGCTCGGTATCAACCCACACATCGCCATGCCGGTCATCCGGACGGGCCTTCTCGACGTTGTAGGCCTTCTGGAGCCAGCAGTGATGGCCGGAAACCGGATCCGGCTGCACGGCATGCGTCAAGTTCTGATGCACACCGACATCTTCCCACCAGATGCGGGATGTGTCCGGATCGAAGGAATCCCATGCACCGGCTCCATGGACGACCCGAAGCCTACCGCTATTCTCGGTCTCCTCAATATCTACCAGGTTCGATGCGCCGCGATTCAGCCCTTCGTCTTCTTTCAGGCGCCAACGACCGAGGTGGTGGCTCATCGCAATCACCCCCGGCTTGATGCCTTCGGTGACCCATACCTTGTCTACGAAATACCCGATGCGCGTCGTGACACGGATCAGGTCGCCCGTGCCCACACCCAGTCGGCGGGCGTCTTCGGGATGCATCCAGACCGGGTTTTTGTGACTCAGCTCGTAGAGCCACTTGGCATTGGCCGAACGCGTGTGGATGAGCGTCGGGAGGCGGAAGTTGGGAAGGAGCAGCATTTCGCCCTTGGCCCGGTCAATGTTGTCCGGGTGCACATGGCTCTTGAGCGTCCACGGCAGGGTGTACTCTTTCTCCGGCCAACCCCAATCCTTCATGGTCGGGGAGTAGAACTCCATCTTCCGACTCGGCGTGGTGAAGCCGGCTTTGGCTTCGCCATCGATCATGACGCCTACTACGGCTCCATCCTTGATCAGGCGACCCTGATCGTCGGTCTTTGCCCCATCGGCTGAAACGCCTTTCTCGTATGGGACATAATTATCCTTGGTCACCTCGAATGCCGCATACTTGCGCATGTATTCGAGGGGCTTCAGACCCTCGGCGGCAGCCACTTCCGGAAGTCCGGGCACCGAATTCTCGAAGATCCACTGGTAGTACTCATCCACCGTGATGATCTCGCCTTCGCGATACGGGCTCATGAAATGCTGCTTGACTCCCAGCGACCCGTCCGGGTCCATGGCGGCCGAGAGCTGGATCCAGAACTCGTTTTCTTCCCAGACCTCGCCCGGGTTTGTTTCGTAGGTGAATTCCACCTTGCGCCCCAACCGTTCGGCTGCGACACGCTGTACCGGTTGACGGAAGGCAATCCACTGACCCGAATGGGTTTCCTGGGACATGAGATCATGACGCTCGCCGGCGTGACCCATGGGCAGAACGTAATCAGCAAACCATGCCGACTCATTCCATGTTGGTGTGAGCGCGACGTGGCATTTGATCTTCTCTTCGTCCTGCAAGGCGCGCATCCACATGAACCCATCCGGATTGATCCAGAGCGGATTGTAGACGCGCGTGAAATAGACATCAACATCCCCACGGCCTTCTTCCAGAAAGTGAGGAAGCAGGAAGGACATTTCGTAGAAGGCCAGCGGCCATTCGTGGGGCAGATGCAGCTCGTTCCACGCATTCAGTGGCTCGGGCTGATCGAAGGGCTTGGGCACGAACTTATTCCAGCTGTTGCCGGACGTACCACCTTCGGTGCCAATACTTCCGGTCAGTACGTTCAGGAAAAGCAGGCAACGGGCAACTTGCCAGCCTCCGAGGTTGCCGATTGAGGCACTGCGCCACGTGTGTGTGGCCAGGCGTCCCTGGCAGTTTGCGACGTGTTCAGCCGCTTCACGAATTCGCTCGATGGACAACTGTGCCTCTTCGGCAGCGCGCTCGAAGGTGAATTCCGAATAGATCGTCTTCAGGAGCCGATCGAAATCTGCGAACTCGGCACGGTCTTCCTCCAGATCAAACGTACCACTGGAAAAGAGCTCCTTGACCCGATCGAACATGCCTTCGCCGGGCAGATCGAAATCGACATCGTCGTAGGGTTCATCGCGAAAGAATTCGAGGCTCTCTCGCCAGTTGACCCAGCGTCGCATGAATTCCTTGTCGTAGAGGTCATTCTGGATCAGGTGGTTGGCAATGGCCAGCAGCACCGTCTGCTCTGAGCCCGGCCACGTCGGGAGCCAGGTATCCGATTTGGAAGCCGTGTTTGACAAGCGAGGATCAAACGTGATCAGCTTCGCTCCATTCATCTTGGCTTCCATGATCCGCTGTGCGTGCGGATTGAAGTAGTGTCCCGTCTCGAGGTGACTCGAAATCAGCAGGATGGTGTTCGCCTTGGCATGGTCAGGACTCGGTCGATCAAAACCTGACCAGACGAAGTATCCGGCACGCGCGCCTGCTGAACAGATGTTCGTGTGGGAATTGTGACCGTCGACGCCCCACGCCTGGATACAGCGGTTCGTATAGCCATCTTCGCCCGGGCGACCGACGTGATACATGATGCCATCACGCCGTTTCTGGCGGGAGGCGTTCATCTTTTCACCGATCTCCTCAAGGGCCTGCTCCCACGTAATCCGCTTCCACTTACCCTCGCCGCGTTCGCCGACGCGCTTCAAAGGGTAGAGGATGCGCTCGGGATCATAGACCTGGTTGATGGTGGCCGGTCCCTTCGCGCAGTTGCGCCCGCGCGAGCCGGGGTGCTTCGGGTTACCCTCGAATTTCTTGATGTCCAGGGTTTCGCGATCAACATAGGCCAGCAAACCACATGCACTCTCGCAATTGAAGCACACGGTGGGCACCAGAGTGTAGTGCCGCGCCACTTTGCGCGGCCACTGCTTGCCATCCCACTCAACCCAATCATCCCACTTCTCTACGGGAGGATATTGACTCATGCGTCCGTCGGGATGCATGACCGTGGTCATGTCGATCTTCTCGGGAGCGCGCTTGGCTTCCGCAAATTTCGGCAAGCCGAAACTGGCGCCGTCTCCCCGATGATCCTGCGAAGTATTGTCCTTGGTTGCCATAGTCAGCGTTGGTTTCGGAGCAGGTGTGCTCTTCTGGAAGGGAGATCAGCTATTGGGAAGCTCCTGCGGTGCAGTTACATAGGCATGCTCAAACGCGTACAAGCCCACGAGAACGAGCAGGCCAGCGATCCATGCCGGATAGAATCCCATGAACAGAGGCACGATGTGACCGAGCACGATGGCCAGTCCCCAGAACGATTTGGCGTAGCGACCTTTCGTAATCATGTGAGCAGCGCGGCCAGCCTGCTCAGATGCGTGCGGCATGCCGAACTCGCCCAACAGGGTCACCGCCAGATCCAGCCCGACACTCACGAGGAATGTCGTCTGGACAAGTTCCACTACACTGAAATGGAAGTCGATGAACGCGCCCATGACCAACAGGAAGGCACTACCACCCATGATCGACTGGATGAGCATGTGAATCGGCAGAAGTGGGCTCTGCCAGAGATCACGTCCTTCGGCCTGGCCAAACAAGAATGCCGTGTAAATGGCCGTCCCAATACCGAAGGGGATGGCAGGAATCATCACCCACATCCTCCAATCTGGATTGTCAATCGTATACCAACCCATCGTGGATGCCAGTTCACCCGCCCACCAGAGTGAAATGAGGCCGCTGAATCCGATCAGCAGGTAGGCGCCACGCACCAACCACGATTTGAACTGCGGACGCAACACGATGCGGAGGAAGCGCTCGGGACGCTCGAGATCATAGACCAGCAGCGCGGTCGTAACCAGCAGGAAGAACAACGAAGCCGACGAGGCCGCCAGCATGTCTGCACCTTCGATGGCGATTCCGGCAATCGGTCCCAGCAGGGAGAGGATCAGGAAGAGACCAGCAGCAATTCCTTTTGTGACCAGGTAGGCCGGGACAGGCCAATGCCAAGGCACTTTGTGCTGAGCATTCCAGACCACCTGCGTCATTTGCTCAGCCATGCGGCCTTCACCAATCTGGATGGGGCCACCTATGGGATCACCTTGAGGGCCCGGTGCGCGTAACGGAGATCCTGAATGTGATGTACGGTTGGAGGTGGGCTGGCGGGTAGAACGATGACCATCACCGCCGCTTTCGCCGTGCAGAGGCAGAACGTCGGCCCACGCAAACGTCTCTGGCGTACGATCGGTGGCCGTCGGGTGCATCGCAACGTCTTCGCCGCCGATATAGAAGAGCTTCGGCGCCGTGCCCTGCTCTGGCTTGCGAACGGTCACTTTGTTTTTGGCCACCGTCTGGGCGATTTCCGTTGTCGGATCATCCAAATCACCAGCCAAAATGGCGTGTTCAGGACACACGACGACACAAGCAGGCTCCAGTCCGAGATCCACTTTGTGCGCACAGTAATGGCATTTGGCTGCTGTCCCCGATTCTGGATCGATATAGATGGCATCGTATGGACACGCTTGCATACAGGCTTTGCACCCTATGCAAACGTCTGGATCGAACTCTACAATGCCGTCGTCGCGCTGGTACATGGCCGTTACCGGACATATGCGCACACAGGGTGGATTGGCGCAGTGGTTGCACCGCGTTACCTGAAAAGAGCGGGTCACATTCGGGTATTGCCCCGTTTCCACACTCTTTACCCAGGTGCGCTGAACGCCGAGCGGCACTTCGTTCTCACTCTTACACGCTGTGGAGCACGCGTGGCACCCGATACAGGCATCGTTATTGATCAGAAAACCGTAATTCATACCGATGCGAATTCGATCTAGAAAAAGCCCTGTCGCGCAACAAGATCGCACGATCGGTCGATGATCCGTTATCCCGATTTCGTTGATGCCAGAGCATACGGGGACCAGAATAGAATCAGTTGTAATGACAGGTTACTACATCCGGGGCAAAAGGTCCAGATCCCCGGGGCGATTAATATTGATCATTTCATCATCGGCGACATCAACACATGCTATCTTGGCCGCCTCCATCATCCCGAATACGCTACGCCCGCCTGAATCCAGATACGTTTCCAACCGGCTAAGGGCCTGCGCCTTCCATACAGCACAAAGTGGTTGAATGCGGCGTGAGTGTTTCGCCCTGGTCACGATGATCTCCGCCGGCGACTCCGAAGCCGTTTGCACCAGGCGCTCCAATGTGTAGCCCGAAACTGCCGGTAAATCAGTCGCCAGCACCAGTTGGGTTGCTCCCCGATCCTTCCAAACCGCATCCATGCCACCCAGGGGTCCGACCCGGCGCTTATCCCGAACCACATGTACGTGGTAAGCTGACCCGACATCAGCAGGCAGTACCTCCTGATCGAGTGAAACGGACAGGTTCACGTGTGAACAGACGGAGCCCAACAACGAAAGGGCGCGCAGATACATGGGTTGTCCGCCAACGTCCTCGAGCCGCTTGTCTCGTCCGAATCGCTCAGATGCGCCGCCGAGCAACAGCAATCCTTCAACGGATGAAAATGATGGGGTAGAAGGGAGCAAAATGGTCGAATGAAAGTGGGATGAGGCCCAATGCGCCCTGCGCCACCGGGAAGTACATGATATCTTGCACGCAACCATACGTCCAACCCAGAGCGGACAAACCCATTTCCAAGCCCCGTCCCATGCTGTTCTTCTACGTTGCCTCACCGGAGGTGATGAAAGGTGGTGTCGATCCGGAAGCGTTCGACGCCTCTCGCCTGTACCGCAGTCTGGATCTGGCCAAACAGGATGGGAGGGGACAGATCTTTGTTGTGGACGCCCGAAAGATACCTGCCACGCTGAGTGGAGACGTTGGAGGGATCCCGAAGACCGCCGTGCTGAACCGAAAACCCTATCTTCGCCCGAAGGAAATGACGGCCGGAGGTGGCGTGGTCACCCGCGCTGGCAAACGCAAGCTGAAAGTGCTTCTGATCTATCGGAAGAAACTGTGGGATATTCCAAAGGGCCGTCAGGACAAGGGAGAGTCCATCAAGGAATGCGCCGAGCGCGAGGTGATGGAGGAACTTGGCATTGACCGCGTCGACGTGCACAGCTTTCTGGATACAACCGTCCACGGGTACCCTGAAAAAGGTCGCTTCATTGTCAAAACCACCCACTGGTATCATATGACGACGCCGGCCACGGAGTTTGTCCCACAGAAGGCCGAGAGAATCACGCGGGTAAAATGGTTTGGTCTTCAGAAGGCCAAAGAAGTTCTCGGGCACGATAACCTGATCCGTTTGCTCAATCGAGTAGAACACAAACTACTGGTTACCCATCCGTAGGTGTTTCCTATATCGGGGCTCTTTATGAAGAGCCAGGTGCACTGGCTCACGATCCCACCTCATTCCAGCTCAACGATCCTGTATGGAGACGGCAGCGACCAACCTGGACAGTAAATTGGCCCGACGCGCAGCGCGCGGTGGAAAAAAGCGTAAACGCAAATCCAAGAAGAAGATTGGATTGCCCGCACCGGTTGTTTTCTGGCTGGTCGCACCCATCGGAGCAGCAGGTGTTGTGATGCCGGTCATTGATGAGGTTGGGTGGGTCTGGTTGACGGGCAGCGCCATCATCGTCCAGATTATCATCCTGCGCCTCAATGATGGTCGCGGATTCATCCGCTCGCGCGAAATGCGCCGCGCCTACGAGGCGCGTCGTCACTTCTCGATTCTCGAAGTAATCGTCCTCTTCTTGCTCATCATGGCCGACATGCTGGCCATGGCCTATGCGCTATGATGGCGGCCGCACCGTAGGCACATCTCAATTGAAAGGGCCATCCAAGGGCAGGGCGCGTTTTACTGCCGCGCCATGAATACCGCGTTGGCAAACAATTGGAGCCCCGATTGCCAGAATCCCCGGAAGAGCGGATTGTCCGGTAAAAAGACCCATTCCCCGGACCCATCGGACTGTACTCCGAATGCCAGCGAGCCTTCAATCCTCGATTCCGCGCGGTATCCGGTGTGACCCGAAACGCGGCCATCTTCCTGGATGAGGCCGACGTTCCAGTTGCCGGATCCGGTCATGACCTCGGGAGGACGAGTGCCCTGCCTCAGGACGAACGAGTCGTCACCAAATCCGAATGCCAGCGGATGGGTATTGTCCACTCGAACACGATAAATGGCTCCTGGATTGCCATCCGGTGCACGATTACGGGAGCGGTCCACATAGCGTTGCGCACGCGCTTGCCCCATCGTCACACTGTCCGGCTGGGAGGGCCTTTCGGTCATCTTCAGATCCATCCCCTCCTTTCCGGCCAGCCAGGAAACGGCGCTACCGAGAGCCACAACACGGCCACCCTGCTGGACCCAGGATCGTACGTGCCTGAGGCCTTCTTCTCCCAGCAATGACCCGTAGGAGCCCGAAGGCAATACGATCACATCGAATGCGTCGAGATCCATCGAACGAAGACGCTCAGCGGAAAAGCGAGTTACTGGATAGGCGACCACCTGATCAAACCAATGCCAGACTTCACCGACATTGTTCGAGCTGAGTGGTGAACCAAACGGCATCCCAATACGGGGCGGCTTCATTGCGGCCACACGCGAGGAGCCCAGATCATTTCCGGTGTCCACGAATCCCGTCGAAACAGGGATTAATTCCTGATGGTGCTCGGCGGCCAGGTCTTCGAGACGGGAAGCCAGATCATCGCCCAAGTGCTCATTGTTGCGACGCGTCACAATGACGGCGCCCCGATCGAAGGCATCACCGTCGATGGCAAAGGGGTTATCGTTTCGGCGAACGATGATGCCTTCCCGCAATAGCGCAGAAAGATAGGCGGCATCGCCCGCATCGTCCCAGCTGGTAACCCAGGCATAGGGGGACTTCTCGTCGTGCCGAGCACTCGGAACCGTCTCCTGCCACGCCTCCATTTCAACCCGCGAGGTCGTCGCAATCGCATCCACATCATAGGCGAATGGAAGCGCCCATCCAGTGATATCATAGGTCAATGTATCCGACAGGACGACCTCAGGGTCAAACAGTACGCGTGTCAAGACAGCTCGTGGTTGGACGGCTGGAATCACCAAATCACCCTTGGATACGGGATGGCGACCCATTCGTCCACTGCGATACTCCATGCCTGATACCTGTGTATCCGACGTGGCAGCCCCATAAACGATTCCCAGCCGATCCAGGTGTTCGGCAAGGAGGGCGGCTCGGCGCCCCGGTGTAGCCGAGCGAATGATGTATGAGGCGTACGTTCCCGGCGGCTCAGACACAGCACGATCGAAGTAGGCGCCAAATTCATCGACAACCCGCTCGTGGTTCACGGCAACGGCCTCGATCGTGGAGAGGCTCGTGGTCATATGGTGGGTCAGGCGATCAAGCAATGTGAGGGTGTCTCCGAGCGCCGTCTCGACGCCCAATCCGGCCCGTCCACTTCCGGCTTGCTCATAGGTCATGCCCACGGCTCCGTTGAACATGGGAAACGAGTCCCCATAGCCGGGATACAGGATGTCGAAGGATTCCTTCGTGAAATACAGCCACCCCTCAGCGTCGAAATGCCGGGCATGGTTTTGCCCGATGATTTCTTCCAGTTCACGTTGCCAAGCGGTCACCTCTTCGTGCACCGGTTCTGCAGCCGGTGCAAAATAGTAGGGACTGTCTACCCCCTGTTCATGGAAGTCGACATGCACATGCGGCATCCACTCCTTGTAGCGGTCCATGCGCTGGCGTGTCTCGACCTGGGTCTGCCATGACCAGTCCCGGTTCAAATCAAAGAAGTAGTGGTTGGTTCGTCCTCCTGGCCAGGGCTCGGCGTGCTCGACTGCAATCGGATCCACATCCATCTGTTTGCCAACCATCCGGTTGTACCAGTTGACGTAGCGATCGCGCCCGTCGGGGTTGATGGCAGGATCCATGATGACCACTGTGTTTGCCAACCAGGATGCCACTTCCTCATCGCTCATATCCACCAGACGATGCAACGTAGCCATCGCGGCCTCCGAGCTGTTCGACTCGTTGCCGTGGACGTTATAAGACAGCCAGACGATTGCCTTTTTGGCACCCTCTGGCTCGCCTTCATGGAGATGCGCACGTCGCAGGTTGTCCCTGCGGATTTGCTCGAGGTTGGTCAGGTTTTCAGGTGCTGAAATGAAGACCAGGCTCAGTTGTCGGCCCTCGTTTGTCTTGCCGTAAGGCTCAACAAGTACTCGATCGCTGTGTTGACCGACGTACCCGACGTAGCTCATGATCTGATGATGCCGCGTAAACCGGGATCCCAGTTCATAGCCAAGAAACTCGGAAGGCGATTGCACCTCCTGGCCCTGAGCTGGATAAGCCGTAATGAGCAACAAGGTGACAAAAAGGAGCGATACGGTGCGCTTCATGGAAAATGCGGTCTAAGCGTGGATATCGACGAAAAGGACCCAAAGGTATGCCTGATATGCTACCTTCTCACCATGCGCCATGGCCGACCTGACTTTCATGTGACGAAGTCGGCAGGAGGGAGAGCTAGCCAACATAGCGGCTTCCTTGATCTGGCGCAACGATTTTGCATTCGCTTACCCAGCCCTGTAGAGACGTGACTCGTTCCATACACCGACTGTCTGTCCGCATTGCCCTCCTTGTGGCGCTGCCTCTCGTATTTGTCGCCCTCTTGAATACCAAGCGCTCCGTCTCGGTAGAAAACGAATCCTTACGCCTCGGATTTCCGGACGAATACGCACGGCAATTCCACGCCATGACGGTACCCGAAGGAGCGGATCGTTCAGGATACACGAGCGGTTACCGCGGCAAGGCTCTGCGAACACTGAAGGCCCTGCGTAAACGCTCTGCCACGCCTTTGCCCTGGGTCGAACGTGGCCCGGGAAATGTCGGTGGACGCACACGAGGGCTGGTCATCGATCGCAATGACCCGAGTGGCAATACGCTCCTGGCCGGATCGGTGGGAGGCGGGATCTGGCGTAGCCCGGATGCTGGGCAGTCCTGGGAGGCACTGACCGACGATGCGCCACGCCTGTCCATCACGTCCATCGCCCAGTCGCTTTCCAATCCTGATGTGCTCTATGCCGGAACAGGCGAGGGCTTTCCGAATGGTGATGCGGCTATCGGGGACGGCATCCTCAAGTCCACCGACGGTGGGCTGACCTGGGCAGCGCTCCCTTCCACCACGGGCGGTACCGACTTTCAGTTCGTCAACCGCGTCATCGTATCGGATACGGATGAAAATATTGTCGTTGCTGCAGCCAATTCCGGGATTTGGCGGTCGGCGGATGGGGGGGCTTCGTGGAACCGGCAAAAGGCGCCCGACGGTTTCTTCGGGTTCTATCAGGTTGTCTCGGAGCCCGGTGATTTTTCAATACAGTATGCTGTGGAAGACCGCAGCGGTGTCTGGAAGTCGACCGATGCTGGCATCTCGTGGCAAGAATCCAGCGCGGGTCTGACAGAAGCGGGATCGGGCTCACGCATCGAACTGAGCGTTTCTCCGCTTGAACCCAATCGAATTTTTGCCCTGGTCGAGAAAGCAGACGGGGTAGATCCGACCTATGTCTCATTGGATCGTGGGGCGTCCTGGTCACTCATGGTGGCTGCCTCCGGATCCCCCGACTCAGATATTGCAGGTACGCAAGGTTGGTACGACTTGATGGTGCACGCCCATCCCACAATCGCTGAACATGCATTCATGGGGGGCATCAGATTGTACCGGTTGCGCCAGACAGGAGGTACAAGCGAGCGCGGCGTATTCGATGGGGTTGATGAAGACGGGACCGAGTCCTTCCTGGACTTTGTGAACTTCGGCGCCAACCACCTTCGCGGTGGTTTGCGCTTGGGATTAGAGGAAGGCCCCCCAACGATTACCGAAGACAAAATGGTCACGGTAGAAGTCCGGTTTGGGCCCGGGAAGAGCCAGAATGCCCATCGCTTCGTACCCCCAGATCAGCCCGGTGTGGACTTTCTGGACTACCCCTACGCCGACTACGTGGAGGTACCATTCGAAGTCTGGGACACCACCAATAATATCCAGCTGAGCGTCTCTTTCCGTGATCGCGAGGACAATGGTGCCTACGATCTGAGCGAATTCAACTCGGAAGACGTCGACCGCGAATACGTCATGATATCGGCGCGTCCATACACCGGTGATACGCCTGACGCCCTGATTGCCCGGGATGGCGGTGTTCGCTCCGACCTGGCCTACTTTTTCTGGCCCGTGCTGGCTGCAGGCGGTACCTGGAATCCTGGAGCGCTCCCAGAATCTGTTCTAAGGTTGAATTGGGTCATCCAGTCCGTCGGTGAGCGTGTCGTACAGCAAGTCGGTAGCATGCACGTAGATCAGCATGTCATGCGCTCATTCGTGACGGGGTCAGGAGAGAACGACTTTCGCGTTGTCCTTGGCAATGACGGAGGCGTCTTTGTCTCAAATGATGGCGGACAAAATTGGAATGAACGGTTCCGAGGATACAATACCACCCAGTTTTACGGTGTAGACAAGAAACCGGGGCGCACGATTTATCTGGGGGGTACGCAGGACAACGGCTCTTGGCGCTCCCTTGGAAACCCGGGTATTGGCTCGTCGTGGTTTGGAGCGGGTGGAGGGGACGGATTTGATGCCGTTTGGCATAAACAGGACGATAAAAAGCTCCTGACAACCAGCCAATACACCGCCATCCGACGAAGCACGAACGGCGGAATAAGCTTCGAAGATGCCACCAACGGACTCGATAACTCCGGCAACGGAAACGGTTCGCAATTCTTCACTGTTTTGTCGGCGCGGGCGGATAATTCAGATATCGTCTACACGGTGGGCGAAGACGGTGTATGGCGCTCCGAAGACTTTGCTGCATCCTGGGAGCTGCGGGCCGTTCCCAACAATGCGTGGGGATATACCGGTTCCAGTGGTAAAGTCCACGTTTCAAACGCTGACGGAGATGTCGTTTGGGCCGGTTACGAAATGGACCCAACGGCTAGCGGGGGAGACGTCGCCGGCTCACTGCATCGCTCCTTGGACAATGGGCGAACCTTCGAGTCCGTGCCCACGCCGTCTTGGGCTCCGGGTCGCCTGAGCGGCCTGAATAGCAGCCATGACAATCCCAACCTGGTCTACGTCACCTTCTCCTTTTCCGGACGCGCAAAAGTCATTCGGAGCACAGATGCCGGCCAGACCTGGGAGGATCTCAGTGGGTTTCAAGCCGGATCGACGGGCATCGTTTCCGACAATGGATTCCCCGACGTATCGGTGTACGATATCCTTGATTTCCCGGACACCAATATTCTCTGGGCCGCCACTGAAATCGGAATCGTGGAATCCAGAGATAACGGTGCCACCTGGGAGCTGGCAGACAACGGACTACCTGCCGTATCCATCTGGCAGATGAAGATGCTCGACGACGAAGTCGTCGTGGCCACGCACGGACGTGGCATTTGGACCCTCCCCATTGCCGCCGTAGCAACGGATACTGATACCGATGTCGCTCTCCCGGAAATCCTTCAGCTGGAGGCCGCCTATCCGAATCCCTTCACTGACCGCGTGCACCTGTACTGGAGTCTTCCTCAATCGGGACCAGTAACTATCGATGCCTACGATGTTCAGGGGCGTCGCGTAGCTATTCTTCATCAGGGAATACAGGCCGCAGGACGCCACTCTCTGGCCTGGAACGGGGCGACCCTCACAGCAGGCGTGTACTGGATTCGAATAACCACCCCGTCGGGGTCGCAGACATGGTCCGTGGTGAAATCAAAATAAGAGCTGTCACAGAGCGCAATTTTGAGTTTTTTCCCGTTAGAGGATGTTGGACGAACCGCCGCCTTTCATCCGTCCAATGCTCCTTTCCGGTTGGGCCTTGCCCACCGAGGTAGATTCATGCGCCGTTTTCCGGCCTTTTTCCTGCTATTGCTCCTGTTTGCCGTAGCCGCTCCGGCATGGTCACAGGTACGCGTTGTCTACACCGTTGAAACGGTGAATGAGGGTCAGTACACGTCCCACGTCATGATTACAAACATGACGTCCAGCCCCATTTCCGGGTGGGAGATGTCGTTCCGTTTGGACCAGCACATTACAGACATCGAGCATGTAGCATGGTCGGAGTTTCAGAATGTCTTTACGGTTCAAGGGCAGGGGTGGACCAATACCATTGAGCCTGGAGATGTCGTCTGGTTCACGCTCACAGGTACCGCGTATGGCGAAGAACCTGAGATTCCACGGAGCTGCTTTTTCGATGGAGCCTCCTGTAGCGTGGAGCTACACCCGGACGCAGACATCGAAGTTGCCAGCGCTTCGGACATGATTGTAACGGCTTGGGTCGAGGACTACGACTTCACGACCTACACCGGCTACATCGCCATTCAGAATCCCACGGACCTGGTATTTCCGGCTACTTGGGAGCTTCAGTTATCCACGCCCTCCCAGATTATGGAGATGGATGGCGTATTGTGGCGCAGATCAGGAAACAACTATGCGATCAATGGTACCGCGCACACGGATCGCGTCGACGCACACGACTTCGTGCTCATTCCATTTCGGGGAGTGCACTCAGGAGCTCCCATAGAGCCTGTTGGGTGTCGTTTGAACGGGATCGCGTGTACGTTCCTTCCGCCCGATGCCTTGGTGGAAATCCCGGACCTTTCCGTCTTCTTCAAGCTCGGAGAAGTCACAGAGGACGAGTGGGAAGGATATTTCCGAATCGGAAACCCAACCAAGACCATTCTATCCAGTTGGGTCCTCCGTTTTTCACAGTGCGTGACTGACATTGAACGAAAACATGCAATCCCTCCATTGCGACGGCAATGTACACAAACTTGTCATTACAAGATATTATAACTGCATTATGATTGCCTAGAGGGGTTATTTGAAGGTTTTCCCTACGTTGCAGTAGGCAACTCGGCATTCATATCAAGCGATGTGGGGGTAGTTGTCCACAAATCCCTGCTCATTGGATCAACTGCCTGTTATCACACGTATGTTAATGCGTCCTTCTTGAGAAACCCTCCGCATACTCATGGCTACATCGGCAACACCACGTCACGAGCGGGTCAGTTCGTGGATCCGGGACCAAATCGAAACCGGTGCACTGCTCGAAAACGACCAGCTTCCATCGGAAAATCAGCTGGGACAACGCTTTGGCGTCAGCCGCATTACCATCCGAAGGGCGCTCCAGACGCTGGAAAGCGAGGGGTTGATCTTTCGCCGGCAGGGGCTCGGATCCTTTGTCGCAGACAACCGCTTGCACCACGGGTTGGAGCACCTGTCTGACTTTGTGGAAGACATGGAGGCGGCAGGGCTTCAGCCAGAATCCATTGTCCTCGAGTCTGGAACCGAATCGGCAGGATCCCGCGTTGCGGCGGCGCTCAATATTGCAGAGGGCACAACCGTGTTTCGGATCGATCGTCTGAGAAAAGGAAACGGTGAAACCTTGGCATACGACCGTACATGGATGCCCATGTTTTATGCCCACCTGCTGCAACAGAAGGATCTGGAGTCCACAACCATCTACCACGTTCTGGAAGAAGAACATGGTATTTGTGTCTGTAAGGGTCGATTCCGCATTGAGGCCATCAACGCACCCAACGATGTGGCGCAACACTTGGATGTACCATGGGGGCGTGCACTTCTCTTGATCGAGCGCACAACACTCTCCGATGCAGACCAGCGCATCTATTTCCAGCAGCGCTTTTATCGCTCCGACAAGGTGGCCTATGAGCTGCTGCTTCAACGCGGTAAGCGACCAAAGAAGAACACCGAACAGCCCGTCAAGAGCTTGGAGCCCGTCTTCAAGCCGTAGGCGTTTCGGGCTTCGGCGTCAAACCAATCCAGGGCAGCATCTGGATATCCACGAGAGATCCGGCCAGAACCTCGGCAAGGTGTTGGGGCAAGTGTATGATGCAGTTCGCCATTACCACGGATCCATACAAATTGGATCCTTGTGGGCCTGTATCCACAACGGTGAGTTGACCCGTGGCATCCGTGGTGGCAATGCCGCGCGTGAAAAAATGCAAGCCCTCAACTTTGCGGACACTGCGCCCCAATTTTGCTTTCAGGACCGGCGTGCGAGTGCTTGATCTTCCCAGCATGGCCTCTATCAACGCCCTTCCATAAATCTCGAAACACATGGCAGAGGAAACAGGGTTGCCGGGAAGTCCCAGAAACAGGGTTGATCCCAGTCGTCCGAATGCCAATGGTTTGCCAGGGCGCTGCTTCACTTTCCAGAACAGCGTCTCGGCACCCATCTCATCGAGCACCTGCTTAACGTAGTCGTGCTCTCCCACGGACACGCCTCCTGAAAACACGAGGATATCCGAATCGCCAGCGTCCGAAAGCACGGTGCGGATGGCATCTGGATCATCGGGTACATGATCGAAGACTTTGCATTCTCCTCCCGCTTCCACAACCTGCGCTCGAAGTGAAGGACCATTGGAATTCCTTATTTGGCCTGGTCCAATTCCGGAAGAGGCGGGTACAATTTCATCTCCCGTCGAAATAACCCTGACTTTGGGCTGCCGCCTCACCTCGACAGGATCCATACCCAATGAGGCAAGCATTCCCGCAATGGCCGGCGTGATGCGCTCACCTCCCTGAAAAACCTTGGCTCCCTTCTGGACGTCCTCAGCTGCGGGGCGGACATGCTTTTGTGGCGCTGGAATTCGGTCAAAGCGCACGTTGTCGCCCTGGCGGTCGGCCACCCATTCGATGGGTATGACTGCGTCTGCGCCATAAGGGAACGGAGCGCCTGTCATGATTTCCATACACGTTCCCGGCTCGACAACCAACGATCTGTCATCACCAGCTGCAATATGGTCTATCACGCGAACGTCCCGGTGTACATCCAAACTGAAGTCGTCTGTACGTACAGCAAACCCATCCATGGCCGACGATGCAAACGGCGGCAAGTCATCCCGTGCAATGACGGGCTTCGCCAGTGTCCGTAAAACCGCAGCGGACAGCGGAACGAACTCTGTCCCGGTGAGGGATGCGTGCGCAAGCACACAATCCAAAGCTTCTGTAAAAGAGATGAATGTTCGCATCCGCACCTGTGGCCTCCGTACCTTTCTGGCTCAAAGATACGAGCATCCGTTACGGGTTTATTGCAGCTTTTTTTGACATAGAACCTGGTAGCATCGCTCACCACACGACGCAGCTTCTACTTCTTCCATGATCTCCCTCGACCTGCACCGATCTGATGATTTTGTAGCCTCTCACCTTCGGGATGGATTGGAAAATCGCGTCAAGGCGGCTCATCGAGCCATTATCAATAAAACAGGAGCTGGTTCGGAATGGATCGGTTGGCGTGACGTGCTTGCGAGCCCGAACGATGCTTTGCTGGAAGAAATAAGCCTTCAAGGCAAGGAGATCAGAGAACGAGCAGACGTCTTGGTCTGCGTTGGTATCGGGGGCTCCTACCTTGGCGCTGACGCCGTGATCAAGGCGTTGTCTCCCTATTTTCGCGCGGCCAAGGATGAGGTCGTTGAGGAAGCATCTTTATTCGAGCCAGGTGCCTCAACAGGAAAGACCCCCGAAGTACTTTTTGCAGGACATCACCTTTCCGGAAAATACCTCACCGAGCTACTGGACTATCTGGAAGGGAAGTCGGTGTATGTCAATATGATTTCAAAAAGCGGTACCACGCTCGAGCCCGGTATTGCTTTTCGCGTCATCCGAGACTGGATGGAGGCCCGTTTTGAAGACAGCTCACGTCGGATCATGGCAACAACGGATGCAGAACGCGGAGCGCTGCGAGCACTGGCAACGGAGAAGGGCTACCGGACGCACATTATTCCGGACGATGTCGGAGGCAGATTCTCTGTACTCACACCGGTCGGACTCTTGCCAATCGCTGCTGCCGGGTTCGATATCCGATCCTTGTTCTATGGCGCTGTCGCCATGATGAAAGAAATTGACACCAGCGAGAACCATGCTGCTCTGGATTATGCCGCCCGGCGATATGCATTGCACGAATCTGGTTTCACGACAGAGGTGTTATCCGTCTTTGAACCATCGCTCAGTGGCTTCGGTGGATGGTGGCAGCAACTCTTTGGTGAGAGCGAAGGCAAAGAGCACAAAGGAATTTTTCCAACCACGTGTCTTTTTTCCACTGATTTACACTCATTGGGTCAGTACCTGCAGGAAGGTCGCCGCAATGTTGCCGAAACCTTCCTGACGCTCGGGGATGATCGAGGACACATTACAGTGCCGGAATGGGATTCGGATGCAGACGGGTCGACAGCAGATGGATTGTCATTCGTGGCCGGAAAGACCTTCAGTGATGTTACCCAAGCTGCACTGCACGGCACCATGGATGCGCATGTGCAAGGGGGAGTGCCCGTTCAACATCTCGAAATCGAGCGCCTGGACGAAAATGCGCTGGGAGGTCTTATCTACTTTTTCGAGCATGTTGTCGCGATTGGAGGCTATCTACTGGGTGTCAATCCGTTTGACCAGCCTGGCGTTGAAGCCTATAAACGGGCTATGTATGAACGACTCGGTCGCTGAAAGACCCTTGAAATTCAACATGGAGCCTCTCTCTGATTCAACATGCACCTGTTGGCAAACCGTGTGCATCTCGTTGATGTTCGTGTAAAACAAGACCACGTGTACTCGGTCTGTTGATCAGTGTGGGAAAACCTACCCATGATGCACATCCTTCCACGGATTACGAACGCTGTGTAAAAGCGGCAAAAACATACTCTCCTTTTCCACAAACGTGATGTGGATTGGTGTGCAAATGTGCGAGGTGCTTTCAAACAAGGGTCGAGCGATCGTAACAAACTGATTATGACCTGAAGCCCATGGGGATAAGAATCCACAACGGGACACACATCTGGGTGTCAATACACGTTGAAAACTGACTTCCACACATATCCACTGCCCCTATTACTACAGACAACAAATACATAAATCTTTTTTAATCAATAAAAGAGCACGTGGATAGCCGGGGATAACCACCTTTGGCTAATACCAGGCATAATCATGGATTGGAGAGGCCGAAAGAACCCATTACCTTTGCTTTCGAGTCATCATTCATTCCGCCCAAGCCTTTCCATGATCAAGCGCATTCTCGTTGCTCTGGATCCGGATTCTGATTCCAAGGTCGCAACTCAGTATGCCGTCCGCATCGCCCAGCGGACAGATGCCCGCATCACAGGTTTGGCGGTTGTAGACACCCGAAATATCGAAGCCAGTTCACGCGGTGGTGGAATTGGTTCGATGTACTATGCCGAGAAGCTGCGAGAGAATTTGACGCAGGAAACGCGTGAACAAGCGCGTTCACTCATCAGCCAGTTTGAAGCCCATGTCGATGGGACTGGTGTCCGTCACATTGAAGTGGTCGAAGAAGGTGTTCCGTTCGAGCGAATTGTCGAGGACATGAAATACCACGACCTGTTCGTGGTAGGCTGTGATCCCCACTTTTTCTACGGCCATCCCAAGAAGCGCACAAATACCTTGGCCGGAGTTTTCCACCATACGGTTGGCCCAACCATCGTCGTGCCCAAGAAGCATCGAGATATCAAAAAGGTCTTGATAGCGACCAACGGAGAAAACTCAGCTTCGAGAGCCACCAGAAGATTTGTTGAGTTACAGCCCTTTGGAGACGCACTTGAAATCGATGTTCTCTTCGTGCACAAAAAAAATGAACAGATCGATGCCGAGTTTCATCTTCAGATGACGAAAGACTACTTGTCTTCTCATGGGTTTGAGGCCCGTGTTCATGGAATGATTGATGGAAAGCGAGCTCAGCGGATCCTGGAAAAAGCCGAAGAGATTGGTGCGGATTTGATCGTGGCTGGATCCACCACCTCCAAAAGCGTCACCGGCTACAATATGAGCAAAACCACTAAATCGCTGACCGACAACGAACACATGGCTGTTTTTGTAGAGCATTGAGCGGACGGTCAGGGACAGGCATCTACCCCTTTCCAGATCCCTTTTTCGTGGGTAGCAACAGAGAAAGAACTACGTTTGAGCGCAGCTCTGATTGCGCCATCATGGGATGTTTTCAAAACGCGAATTCCGCGAGACGATCACACGCTGTTAGACCCTAAAAAAATGAGTGTGCGACGCAACTCGGATGGGCGAAATACCTGGTAGATTGCCGACGTAGTGAAGTCGATGGATACGAAGGTTTAGACCGACGTTTATCGAGTGATCAAAATTCCGCGTGAAGGTCACCCGTAGTAATTGTTTTCGGATCAGCAGCGTTCTATCCTTTTCGCTTCCCCGGTGGACGAAGTCCACGACCTCCCCAATCCATGTTGTTTGAAAGGCTGATTTCCGTTAGTAGCAGAAGCGATGAGCAGTAGACGAGAAGCACGCGAGCGCGCCATGCAGGCGCTCTACGCCTTCACGATAGGTGGGGACGACGCGGACCATATTCTGGCAACCGTCGTCGATGAACAGTTGGGGGACGACAAGACAGCCAAGGAGTTTGCAAAGAAGCTTTTCCTTTCAACGATGGATCTGGCAGAGGAAGCAGACGAGCTTGTCAGCCGATATACGCAAAACTGGGATCTGGAACGCATAGCCTGGATTGACAGATTGCTTTTGCGGATGGCCATTTGTGAGATGATTCATTTCAAGGACATTCCACCCAAGGTGTCCATCAATGAAGCGATCGAAATCGCAAAGCGATTCAGTACGGCCAAGAGTGGAAAGTTCATCAATGGTATCCTGGATGCTGTGCTCCTGGACCTGCACAGGGAAGGCCGCCTGAAAAAAAGTGGCCGTGGTCTGGTTGGTATGGAATCCCTGCTGGCAAAATCAAAGGAAGAAGACGCCTCAGCATCGTGAAGATGATCCGTTCGTCACATTGCATAGCGCCCCAGGAATCCAATAAAAGAGCCCTGGCATGAGCATCATCGCCATCGGAGATATCCACGGCTGCCCACTTTCACTGGATGCCCTCCTTGAGAAGGTGGCACCCACGGCAGAACACACGCTGCTGTTCATCGGTGATTACATCGATAGAGGTCCGGACTCGAAAGGTGTGATTGATCGTCTCATCAAGCTGAATGACGAACACAACTGCATCTTCCTTCGTGGAAACCACGAGGAGTTGCTTCTCGGCTACCTGGATCGTGGTGAGTATGACCTGTGGACAATCAACGGAGGTATTCAGACGCTAGCCAGCTATGGCCTGATGGGAGAGGGGGATAATCTTCCGGAGTCGCACATCACCTTTGTGCGCGAGACGTTGCTCTATCATGAAACGGATGATTTTCTGTTCGTCCACGCCGGAATCAGACCCAACCTGACCGTGGCCGAGAATATGGAGCAGAATGATCCCATGGTATTCCTCTGGGGGCGTGGACATCTGAAAACGGCAGAAACACCGTGGGAAAAGACCGTCGTGTGTGGCCACACGCCTGTGTCTGAACCGGTCAACCGGCCCCACCTGATCAACATCGATACGGGTTGCTGTTTCTTTACCCACCCGCACCTTGGCCATTTGACGGCAGTGCGCCTACCGGAGCGTCATTTCATCTCGGCTCCCTTCATGGGTTGAGCGTCCTGTGCCTCAATATGCAACCCAGATCCCGACACGGAAGGCGGGGCGGGTTGAACCCAACTCCAGCAGCCACGAAAGGCGACCCGACTGTGCGGACGTAAAGCGGAGAAAAGGCTCCAGTACCAGTTCGAATCTGCGATCCCGTTCTGCACTGGTTTCCTCTGTATCGAACGTAAGCCCAGGTCCCGCCCTAAGCCCGATATCAATATCAAATCCACGGTACGCGGCTCCACCGATCAGCCGTTCGAAGCCCAACATTCGAAGGGAAATACCGGGCATGACAACGACACGGGCACGTCGATCTGTAGTGCGCCACAAGGGATCCAGGTCGGATAATACCACCACCTCCGTGGTGTACACGGAGCGCGCGCTGACCAATCCGATCTGGGCGCCATTTCCACCAAGCGTTGACGCAGCAAATTGAAGCTGTCGCCCCCAGGGTTCGGATTGTGCTACGGCTTGGCCATGTGAAATAGATGGCAGCCAGCTGATCAGCAGCCAACTGAGCGCGAAGAGCGCACCAAGCTTCCCACGAGAAACCATCACTGGGTGTTCTGGCAGCAGATTATCCGGTTCTTTATGATGCTGGAGAAACAAATCGGATTCCTTGGGTTAACCGAGCGGCTTTTTACCCGCATCCGCTTGTCGAGGATTGTCTCAACGATAATGCGGAAAACCTGTCGGAAAAATAGGAAACGAACATGGCCCTTCGATGTGGCATCGTTGGTTTGCCCAATGTGGGCAAATCCACGCTATTCAACGCACTCAGCCAGGCTGGCGCCGAATCGGCGAACTACCCTTTCTGCACCATTGAACCAAACGTGGGCATGGTTTCCGTGCCTGATGAGCGGCTGGACATGCTGGCCGAGCTCAATAGCTCGGTTAAAAAAGTCCCCACCACCATCGAGTTCGTTGATATTGCAGGGCTGGTCGAGGGGGCATCCAAAGGAGAAGGTTTGGGCAACCAGTTTCTGGGACATATCCGGGAAGTGGACGCCATCATCCATGTCGTTCGTTGTTTTGAGAACGAAAACGTTGTTCATGTCGCGGGCTCTGTGGATCCGCTTCGAGACATTGAAGTCATCGAAACAGAACTGTTGCTCAAGGATCTCGAAGCGGTAGAGAAACGCATTGATCGCACGCGCAAGGCAGCCAAAGGTGGAGACAAGAAGATCCAGGAGGAACTGGCATTCTACGAGCGCCTCCTGGGCGAACTCTCTGACGGCACGCCAGTGCGATCCATCACGGCAAATGACGCACAATCTGAATGGCTCACGTCACTTTTCCTGTTGACCTCCAAGCCGGTTCTTTACGCGGCCAACGTGGGAGAGGATGATCTTCCCGATGGTAACACCCATGTCGAAACGGTTCGAGGACGTGCCGATGAAGAAGGGGCGGGCGTTGTCATTGTTTCGGCAGATCTCGAGGCGCAAATTGCGGAGCTTGATGGAGATGAAAAGGACCTGTTCCTCGAGGAAATGGGCTTGTCTTCGTCGGGGCTGGATCGCCTGATCCGCGCCGCCTACGAATTGCTTGGGTTGATCACCTTTTTCACGGCGGGCCCGAAAGAGACGCGGGCATGGACACTGACCAGCGGAATGAAAGCACCACAGGCCGCCGGACAGATCCACACGGATTTTGAGCGCGGATTCATTCGTGCCGAGACCATCAAGTACTCCGACTACGTAGCCCATCGGGGCGAATCAGGTGCGCGGGATGCTGGTGTCATGCGCTCCGAGGGCAAGGAGTACACCGTTGTAGATGGTGATGTCATCCTCTTCCGTTTCAACGTCTGACCGCGGCTTTGGGCTACGTGTCAATTGTGCAAGGTGCCGAAGTAGACGGTTACCACAAGGGTAACAAAAGTGCGCTCAGGCGTCTTGATTTGCGGCTCGAGGAGCGCAATATCCCGGTTATAGCGGGTGATCCGATAGCCGAATCGAAGGCCATGCCCGGGTTGATGAATGGACCCGAAACGGGCGCCGAACGAGCCTGATATCGTAATCGCCGTACGCAGCGAACCACCGGAGAGCCCACTCAGGACATCATGGGTGGGCTCATTGTCGTCCAGACGCCCATTGTCATTCTCATCATCGAAATAGGGATAGATCCATCCCAACGTGGGCCCGACCGACAGGGCCAGGAACGGCCGAAAGTTGGCCTCGATGCGAGAGGCGAATACCTGCCGTTCGAGCCCCATGAGCAGGGGAAGCTCGACCAGATAGTTGGCTTTGTTCGGAACGTCCCGTCTTCCAAACCGATCGAAGAAGGCGACCTCCCGCTCGTCTTTGACCGCACCGATTCCTGCGTCCAGGCGCACTGACCATTCAGGCGTAAGCGCTCGGCTGAGAAACCCTCCCAACCCGAATCCGCTGTTGGTCAGGATGACCTGCCCGCCTCGCCCGGTCTGTGTACTACTAGAATCTGCCTCCTGCGCGTCAGTGACCTGCGCGGACAACAGCATCAGGCAGCCTATGATCAGGAATCGGGTCACCTAGCGGATCGAACGGAAGCGAGGGTGGAATAGACGGGTGAGGTGAAGCGCAAAACCGAATCGATCCTGGTTTGTTCACGTTGGGCCTCGCCCCTCATGCCTCACAGACGCCGGATTTCGCAATCGATAAGGTGGACTATCGCACGCTCATAGCCAAACGATACCTGACCAGCCCTCGGTCGGTGTCCTTGATTTCGCGGATCACCGCGATATCGGCAGCGGGTGTGGCATTGGGTGTCGCTGCGCTGATAGTGGTCCTCTCCGTCTTGAACGGGTTCTTCGATTTCGTGAGGGACATGCTGGTTTCCTATGATCCGCATGTTCGGATTGTGTCGGTCGAAGAGCGGGGGTTTGAGCCTGACGACAGCTTGATGGCGGTCGTAGCCGCATGGCCCGGTGTACAATCTGCCTCCCCATATGTCGAAGGGAAGGCGATGCTGCTGCATGACAGCCGTTCGGACGTGAACAAGGTGGTCGTCGTGCGAGGGATTGATGCCAGCGCCCTGACCGAGGACGACGGTGTTGTGGCCGGGACCACGTTCGGACAATTTAGTGTGGACCGGGTCGATGGACGCCCAGGTCTGGTCATGGGCAAACGCCTGGGTGAGCGGTTATTGATTTCTCCAGGCGGAGGATCCGCGCCTGCATCCCGGGTGGCGCTGTTGTCGGCACCCGCCATTGAACGCATGTATACCCGCGTCCTGAGCAGTTCGCCCATTCGGCAGTTTGAAGTGCGCGGCTTGTTTCAACTGGAGACCGTCTTTGATGAGAGCCACGTATTCGTTGGCCTAAGCGAAGCGCAATCCCTGTTTCGTATGGGGCGCTCGATCTCGGGCGTTGATGTTCGACTCACCGAACTCGATGAGACCGAGGCCTACCGGGACTGGCTGGTTGAGCGAATCGACACGGAACGCTACGAAGTCCTGACGTGGTACGATCTGCAGAAGTCCCTCTATGACGTCATGCAGCTTGAGAAACTCGGGGCTTCACTCGTGCTCTTCCTTATTGTGATCGTGGCAGCGTTCAACATCATTGGTTCGCTGACCATGATTGTCATTGAAAAACGAGGCGATGTGGGTGCGCTCCGCGCCATGGGCGTAGCGGCTCGCGACATCCGCCGCATTTTTCTGACCGAAGGAGCGCTGATAGGCGGTGTAGGCGCAGGGGTTGGGCTGGCGCTGGGCCTACTACTTTCCTGGCTTCAGCTCCAATTCGGGATTGTGTCCCTGCCAGGATCCGAAAACTTTTTGATTGATGCCTACCCGGTGAATATTCGCTTCCTGGATCTGTCCATCGTCACGTTTTCTGCCGTCGGATTGTGCATTCTGGCTGCTTGGTATCCGGCTCATCGGGGTGCGGCCATCGAGCCCGCCGTTGCCCTTCGCTCTGACGGTTGAATCTGGCTGGATGATCGGGCGCCGGGGGGATCTGGGGACTCTGGAGACGATTTCAGTTCATCCTTCACCGAAAATCGGCAATAAAACCGGGGTTTGGGGGATGTAGTGTTCTTGCGAACCGTTATTTGAAAGCTGTATATTTGACGTTCTGTGCCGGTTATGCTCTCGCGAGACGCGAAGTATGACTCAGGCGCTCAAAGAAAAGGGCCCCACCACCGCCCTGAAATCAATCACACGCCAGACCCCCGGACTCATGGCGAGAAGAGATGACATTACGGGCAAAGGCCCGGTCGCAGGAAACCACGTTTCCCACGCGCACAACAAGGCGAAGCGTCGCTTTGAAGTGAACGTACAGAAGAAGCGCTTCTTCATTCCAGAAGAAAATCGCTGGGTTACGCTGAAGGTCTCTGCGAAAACCCTGAAAACCATCAAC
>CALIKL010000047.1 GCA_938018055.1 uncultured bacterium | reverse complement strand
TTGCAGGATCTGCTGCGCGAGGGGTTCACTTGGATCAATCGCCAGCGCTTGCTGAGCACTCTGCTGCGCTTCGTTGAAGCGTTCCACCCGGAAATACGCAAGCGCAAGCTTGGCGTGAATGCCAGCTGCGTACGGTCTTACCTGGGTAGCACGTTTCAAATAGAAAATGGCCTCTTCTTCTACTTCCAAATTGAGGTAGAGCGAGCCGAGATTATCGAGCGCCTCTGGAAGATTTGGTTCGCGTTCAACAGCAGTCTCCAGCAACTTGCGGGCTTCGGCGATCTTGCTCTTTTGTAAGAAAACCAGACCGAGGTTTGTCAGTGTTGCTCCCGAAAGTGGGTTAAGTGTCAACGATTGATTCAGTTGACGCTCGGCCTCGTCCAAGTTGCCTTCCAGCAGCGCTACGGTACCCAAGTTGTAGTATCCGAGCGGATTCCAGGATTCGTCTTCAACAACCTGAAGGTATTGCGTCCTTGCATCCTCAGTTCGGCCTCTGGACTGTAAGAATCGTCCGAGGTTCAGCCGAATATCAGCCAGTTTGGGTTGGACACGAAGGGCTTCCCGGTACAAGCGTTCAATCCGGACGGGATCGCGACTTCCCGCATACTCATAGGCCTGAGCCAGTGCATTCAACCGCTCTGCCTTTCCAGGATCCAAACGAACCGACTCTTCCAACGAAAGGATCGCCTCTTCGTAGCGCTCAAGTAGCAGTAGGGCATATCCGTGGAGATAAACTGCCTCACTGAATGGTTGACCATCCTCAAAAACGTCCGCCAGAATATCCACGCCCTGTCTGAGATACTCCAGATCGCCCCCTTGGTACCCACGCGTGATGTAGGCCATCCCTTCATACAGCCGAGCATCGGGGCTCTGAGTACGATCCCGATCAAAATGGGCCATCAATACGTCTTCTTCGACGGATTTTTGTGGTTCAATGTCTTCCTGCTCCACAACCCGAATGTAATGGTCTGTGAAAGCGGAATGAGGTGCCTCGATCAAGTCGGTTGGAGGCATATGGCAATCGACGCAATTAGCAGTCGTAGTGTGTACCACCAGCGCTCCCTCTGCATCGATGGCAGATAAATCTTCCCCCGTGTGACAACTCATGCAGGTGGTATTGAAGTACGCATCCCCTTGGTCACGAAAACCCTCATGGGGGTCATGACAGGTCGTGCATTCGAGCGGCATCGGAGTATCGAAGGTTTCCGTATAGCATGCACTTTGCATCATCCTTTCCGCATGGGATATAACAGAAATACCCTCTCCTTCGCCCTCTATGAACTCAAGACCCGTATACAGCGCTACATAGTCTTCCAGCCGTTGGGACGGACGGTATGAATAGGGATCCTGTCCATCACGCAGCAGGGACACGGTGCCATTGAGGTGGCACTGCTGGCAGACGTCTAGGCGCCCTTCCAGTGAAAGATGTGCTGGATTTACAATCGTGACATCCGGTTCGCCGTCGGGAGGGTCGGAAACCAGGCGTGCCTCCACGTGATCAGACCCTGGACCATGACAGCGCTCACAACCTATCCCCGAAGGCATATCGGTATACATCCCATTGGTCTGGAGTACCGGGTCAGGATAGCTGTTATGACACACTACACAGCGGTCGGCAATCTTTCGATTAAAACGCTTGTTGGCTACCCGATATCCAGGACTGAAGTCCCACCGACCTTGCTGGGTATACCACGTCACGGGCAACTCGTAGAACCAACCGTCTTTCTCTGCCAGATACGTTCGTGCTGTTGTCCCTGAACCGACAACCCATTTCATGGAGCGTGCCAGCTCATGCGTTCGCTTCCCGTCTTCATCCAGCAGGAACTCAACCTGGTAATAGCCAGAATCTGCCTCAACCATTTCGTAATGCAGTCCGGTTGTAGAGTCTACAACAATCTCCGAACCAAACGACTCGACTGCATTGTCCCTGGACAAAAGGTACATCGAGTTTGCCATACCATGATCGTAGAACCCCTGATACTGGTCCTCATGGCAATCGAAGCATACGGTGTCGCCAACATATTCTGATGACGGTCCGAGGTTGGTAAATGCCACCTCTGCGTGATCTTTCGCGGTGGAGTTTCCTGAATCACCGGTAACGCATCCTACGGCGAGAGCCAGCGAAAACAGTGCGAAGCCAAGAGCCAATGGCGTTCTAGACATGAAGAAGATGCTCTTTGTCAGAAAAGATTAGGGTACTAAATCAGTCGCATTGCTTTCGATACAATACCGGCTGAATACAAAGCGGGGTGGATCTTATGCGATCTATGATCGCAAGATCCACCCCGCAATGTTTAATCGGCAACTCTCAGCCGATCACAGCTAACTCAAACAGTTGCGATCTACAGATCGACTGCGGCTGTGATCATGGAAACGTTGCTGAAGTAGTCAGTCGAACGCAGTGCGTAGTCAACCTGCAGGCGTGTGCCTGACAGATCCAGGTCTACACCAGCACCGAAGTTGGTGCCTGTGAAGAAGGACAGGTCGCTGTCGCCAACGATGTCCATGCCACCACGAAGGTAGACCATGTCAAACAGACCGAGCTCAACACCACCTGAGTACTGATCCTGATCGAACGAATTCGAACGGAAGTTACCCAAGACCGTCACGACAGCTCCTTCCGACATCTGGCGCGTGTATGAGACACCAAAGTTGAGAAGGGATGGCAGCGATACGCCTTCGCTCTCGAAGACGAGTGCGTTGTTCGTTGCGTTGCCTGGCTGGCTCGGAAGCCGAACCTGCTGCGTGAGACCAACACCCGAATACTGCAGATCCGTACCGATGTTTTTGAGCGCTACTCCCATGCGCAGACCCGTTTCACCGACGATATAGGTCATACCCATGTCGACAGCAACGGCTGATGCTGAGAGATCGTCAATGTTCTCTGACACCACTTTGAACGTGGCACCCGCAGAAATACGATCGGTAAAGGCGCGAGCATACGTGAGGCCGGCCGTGATGAATGATGCATTGTACGTCACCGAGGTAATCTCAGGAGACAGTTCCGTCTGAACAGGAATGTCACCAAAGTCCCACGAGTTGACATGGAATGCGAGGTTGTTGTTACCGAAGCTCTGGGCAACACCGAAGTAGTTGACACCGATATCAGCAACGTAGTCCATGCGGCTGAAGATAGCCGCTGTACCCTGGTTCGTGGCCAGACCAGCAGGGTTCGAGATGAGGGCTTCCAGGCCGTTGAGACCTGATAGACCACTCGTCATCGAAGCGCCTAGCGAAGCGCTGCGAGCCGTAACCGGCACGAGCAACTGGGAAGCGCCAGCCGTACCACGACGACGGTCATCCCCAGCATTCGCGTCCAGCGCACTCATGCCGAGCATAGCCACGACCAAGAATGCGTTCAGAATAATTCTGGACAGCTTGTTCATATCCAATTTCCTCCTTGTAATAATCAAGTTTGTCATGTTGGTATTCAGCGGACGATGGGGTCCCGGCCGAGGAGGCCGGGACCAGCCGTCCTAATCAATTACCAGGTATTGAGCTGAATACGCTTCTTGACCACACCAAACTTGATAACCTTTTCGCCCCACTCTGAATCGACGTGGATGATATACATACCACTAGCGACGGGGAGTCCTTCTTCCGTAGTGAGATCCCAGGGGAAGCTTGCGCTTGCACTGTTCTTCTCGAGCGTACGAACGAGCGTACCTGCCACGGTGAAGATGCGAATGGTTGCCTGGTTAGGCATGTTCGTGAAACGAACCTGATCAACAAGCTGGCTCACTTCGTAAGAAGAAGCACCTTTGTAAGGGTTCGGGGTGATACCGATGTTGTCGATGGCGTCACGGTTTTCTGCTTCCGTACGTGCACGTGAACCAAGACCATCTGTTGACATGGAGAACGTGTCACCAGGCTGGTTAGGCTTCGTGGTTTCGATGCGGAATACCGTACCGTCTTCTGGCACACATTCGCCAGCAGCACAGTCAACTGCATCGAGGGTACCGTCAGAGACGTCACCACCGTTCCAGTTCACAAATACTGTACGCGAGAATGGAGCTGCGCCGAGCGTAGCTAAGCTGTAATCGCTTGCTACTTCCGCATCATAGTCACACTCGTACCAGTAGATCCAGTCGGTGTACGGGTCGTTTGATGCGCCAGAGACCGGGTGGTCAGCTGCGTTCAGATCCCATACGCCATTACCGTTCTCATCCAGAAGGAGAGCGCAGTAACGTTCGTCATCAGAAGGATCGTCAAACGTACCGATACCTACGTTCCAAAGCTGGAAAGGCACATCGATGACAGCGCCGTCGCCCCAGTAGTTTAGTGCCGTGTTACCGGTACCGAGACCTGTGAAGCGGACTTCGTAGTCGTAGGCTCCGTAAATCGGGCCGTTACGTGCCCAACGAGTTAGGAACTGCGCGTAAGGACCCGTACCGCCACCAGCCTGGATCATCCATGCACCGCCGCCTACCTGCTGATCAGCAGAAGGACGGCCGAGGCCTGGGAATCCGTACCAGTCAGCAGCGGCTCCTACTGGCGTTGCAAGCGGACCGGAAGCGTTGGCAACAACACTGAAGTTGGTGAAGCCAGGCTCTGGACCCAGAACGTTCAAGGAGACACCGTCAAATGACAGCACATTGTTACCGATTGGTACACTGTGCGTGGATGCGTAAGCATCTGCGCCATTGAAGACAACCGAACCTGAACCATTCTTGACGTCATACACGGTCACATTGGCAGAAGCAGACTTGGCTGCAGTCGGAGCTGGGTTGTTGATCTCATGCGCATCTTCGTCAGCGCGCTTGTGACCGTCCTCAACTTCGATCGTGTAGAACTCTACCGAGTAATTATCTCCCGTGACAGCGTGCGGGTTAACGATAGAAGCCGAAACGCTACCGTTACCAACGTTTCCTGTTGAACCTTCAGCAAGGAGATCAACGTCAGCGGAAGCGGCTGCAGCTACAGCATCTTCGCTCACAATGGTCTCAGAAATCTGAGGCGTTACGGAGAAACGCGTGATCGGACCGGCATACACTTTCTGACCGGAGGTTGCGTTGTAGGCGTATGCCTGCACACCAAACTCGTAGTCCGTGTAGTTCGTAAGACCATTCACTTTGTGGAAGGTCTGGACGCCAGCGTCCGTACCATCAGCCGTGATGAACGTCAGATCCGTTCCTTCGATCACGCGAGTGATGCCGTTAGGAACGTCATAGACAGCAAGGAGCTTGCCTTCCTGATCTGAGCTGTTCGCGTACGAGTACACGTTGTAGCCTTCGAAAACGTAGTCGTTATCGGAAACGTCGTCGGAAAGCAGCGGGTCAATAACGGAGTAGCTGTTCAGATAGTTATTATCTGATGGGTTGTAACCCCACTCGATAAGAACAGAACCGTTGTCGACCGTGGTCGTGACCCGAGGGCCGGCCGGCGGCGATGGCAGCTCGAAGTTGATGTCGAAGACGGCCTGTGCAAGGGCGTCGTCAGACTTCATCTTCTGAACTGAATCGAGGTTGTCATCGCCGAAGCTTGTCACGATACCGAAAACGAGCGTCTGCTCATCATTCGGCTTCACCGTGAAAGGCCCGGTGGCCATAACGAAGCGACGGTCAGCCGGTGCAATCGCCGAACCCTGTCCATCAGAGTCGAACTCTGACCAGAACTCAGGCGGGTTGCCAGGAAACATGAATGACGTCGGAATATTCGAGAATCCGAGTCCGTTTCCACCAAGCGTAAAGCGCTGCCCGTCTTTCCAACGGCCTTTCATGTAGTTGTACATGTCGGCACCGTTACCAGGGTCGCCCTGAACACCACCACCGTTGTTGTAAAACGCGAAGGCAGTCATTTTCAGACGTTCGTTGTCCTCGTCGATCTCGCCATCGCCATCATCATCGATGCCGTTGTCGTTTACGAGAGGACCCTGGAAGAAGTCGTAACCAGCAGCAGGAGGAGCATCGCCGTAGCCTTCTCCACCTTCGTCATCGTTATCGGAGTTGTAAACAAATCCGAGACCGAGCGTGGTGTCTGAACCTACGTAGTCATCCTGGTAGTTTCCGAGATCCGGATCGGAGAAGAGACCCATGTAGGTATCTTCGAGTGGAACCGAACCTTTGTACATGATGCGATACTTGTAGAACGTCGTGTTACCGATGGCACCTGCCGTGTTAAAGGCAAAGGCCGTACCGTGAACTTCAACGCCCATAGGAGGCGTATCTGTACGCGTGTGCTGGTTACCACGGTCGTTCATGATCCACCACAGCATCTGGTCACCCAGAATAGCTGGACGCTCACCGGCACCGAGGTTGATCTTGCGATCAGCACGGCTAGCGAGCGGCTGGCTGGTGATGTCGATCATATCGCCATTGGCGTCGAGGGTAGGTGCGCCGAGACCTGTTGGCCAGTCAGCGAGGTCAGGAGTGGCAAGGCCGCTTCCTTCATAACCAACGACGTCTTCCTTCGAGACCTTGAAGACTCGGTCATAAACGGAACAGTCGGCAGGTGCCGTACCGTCATCGTTTAGGGGACCAGCCCAGAACTCGTAAGGACCATAGGTTGAACCGGCAAGGCGGAGCTGGCCATTAACCTGGCCACCCATCCAGATACCGGATGCGAAGATTGCGTTCGACGGGCCACCCTTAGGGATGTTGTAAACATGCGGGCTACCGCGCCAGAACAGGTTTCCGTTGTTGAGAATACGAGCGCGCACATTGTTGATGTCCAAATAGGCTTCACCAATGGCCTGCTCACACGATCCAACGCTCTGGGCCTGAGTCGCCGGAGCGCTCATCAGGCCTACGGCGAAGACCGCGAGTAGTAGACTGATTTTTCTAATGTAGTGCATAGTCATCCGTGCATTTCTGTCTATAACAACTGCTTGAATTCCTAGGAAGCGATTGCAGCACTTATCGGGGGCGAACCGGAGTTCGCCCCCGAGTAGCCACAATCATTTCAATCAGAAGTCAAGACGAACACCGATTCGTGTCATACGAGGGATTCCGAAGTTGCCGAGCTGACGGTTGCGGTGACGATAAATCGTCTCTGCAACTGGCACACTGGAACTCAGGAACTGCTGACCACCGGCTGTCGCCAAGAAGCCATCATCATCCGGAAGACCCGTGTAGTCCCACGTACCCTGCTGGTTGACCTGATCAAGCAGGTTCTGGACCCACAGGAAGGCTGACAGCGAGGAGCGTTCGCCTACGGCAAACTTGCGATCGACGCGAAGGTCGATACGGCTGCTCCATGGCATACGAGCTGAGTTGACGCCACCGGCTGGTACCGGAGCTTTGGACTCAATCTGGCTGAATGGCTCAACCTGCGGCGTGTAAGGCTGCCCAGAACGAGCGTTCATGAGCACGTTTACACCGAAATTCTCGAGCAGGTTGGTACCACCAAACGATGGGCCTTCACCTTCGCCGAGACGGTAGTCCAGAGACACGTTGAACGTGTGGCGCTGGTCAAAGTCCAGAGGCGAAATGAAGTTCGGAGGAGTCTCGTCGATCCACACGATCAAGCTCGTTGAGGACGAGTTGGAACCCGTACCTGCAGCGAATGACATCGTGTAGTTGACTTTCGCAGCAACGTTGTTCGTGCGACGAAGGTCAAAGTCGAGTTCGAATCCTTTAACCGTACCAAAGTCCTTGTTACCGTAGGTGGAGTATCCCTGAGGGAATGCTTCACGAAGGTCATCCAACTGGATCAGGTTCTCGATCTGACGGAAGAAACCGGAGATCGTGAGTGCCGAACGCGTCGTGAGGCGCTGGCGGAAACCGATTTCGTATTCGGTTGTGCGCTCAGGCTCGAGAGCGTTGTTGCTGATACGACCCGTAGAACGGGACATACCATCAAGCGACGTGAACGAGTTGGAAGAAGGACGCTGGGCCACTTTACCGTAGCGGGCAAAGAAGAGCGCCTGGTCCGTAACAGGGAAGGAAACACCAATACGTGGCATGACCGTTACCTGAGGCTCGTAATCAACGAAGGACTCTTCGGTGACTTTCTGACTTTTCGCTACCGGCTTGGCACCCGTCAAGAGAATGTCTCCACCAGGTACTTCGTTACCACCATTGTCGTACCAGTTACCATCACGGTCGCGGTATCCTTGGATGTTACCACCGTTGTAGTAAGGCACGAAGTCCGATCCGATGCTCGCAGGATGGGTACCGCCAACGTCAGAGATCCGCTCAAGCGGGAGACGTGAGTACCGATCGTAGAGCGTACGGGTGTTGTTGTCGAAGACGTCAATACGAACACCAGCGTTCAGAACGATGTCGCGGAATTCGATTTTGTCCTGCAGGTAACCACCGTAGTAAATCGGCTTGTGAGGAGCCACATTGTAGGCTTCGTCACCGCCGATGTCGTTTACGTACGCATCCAGGTTTTCCGTGTCGACTTCAGAACCGCGGAAGTTGTAACCCGTGTATCCAGTTACTCCTTCAAGCTGCTCCCACGACAACTGATCGAAGCTGGTAACTGCTTCGTCCAGGTTTTCGTTGGAGACGCCTTCTGGTCCTGGTGAGTACGGATCCGTGGTCGTGTCATCGAAGAAACGATGCAGGGAATATCCGCTGATACCGTAGCTACGACGAGTCTGCTGCTCGAACTCACCACCGAACTCGAGCTGGTGCAGACCAACCTGAGTCGTTGCCGTCGCCTGGAAGCGAAGCTGGGAGTTGTGGAATTCGCTGTAACCGTTAGGACCGTTACCACCAGCCGTAAAGATCATACGAGCTGCAGTTTCTGAGGTCGGGAAACGACCGTCCTGCCAGCGATAGCTGTAGGTAGGAGCAGAAACAGTAGCAACTTCCTGCGTGTCATCCGAAGGATCCCCAGGCGTACCATGATCGTCGGTGTAAGGAACGTCCACGCTCGTGAACGAGAGGTTCTTGTAACCGCGAGTGGTTGCCCATGCATCCTGGCTGATGTCGCCCTGGAAGAGTGCACTCTGGATGGAACAGTCAAAACGCTCATCACAGCCGTCGCCGGTACGGTCCGTGTAGTCGAACTGCAGCTGATAGAACGTTGAGTTTGACAGATAATGCGTCCACGTCGTGAAGAACTGCATGTCGCGGTTCGTATTGACGTTGGCATCTTCTGGCGCGAATACTGCAAAGGTCGACATACCCTGATTTTCACTCGTAACGAGACGAGCACCCACACGCATGCGGATGTTGTCCATTACGTTGAAGTTCAGGTTACCGTTGAGGGCCAAGCGGTTGAAGTTGTTCTTGCGCTTGGCTTTGTCAACAGAAAATGCAGACTCAGGCAGGTAATCAGAGCTGAGAACCATGTCAGGCTGGATGGAAGAAGCAACAACGCCTTCAGGGACGTTGATTACCGTTCCGTCACTTGCCGTGATCGTGTTGTCACCAGCGATGACAATGTCGCCGAAGCGATCAACTGGCATCGTGGCTTCGCCGAGAGACGCAGGGACAGGAATCATAACCTGATTGCCATCGCCGTCCATCGCCATGAGAGACGTAGGAGCTGCGCGCAGAGCGTCGAGCGTTGCGTCAGAGACGCGGAGCTGACCTGCAGCGCGAGGGCCACTGTCTGCCTGATCCAAGTACTCAGCTGCGAAGAAGAAATTGACATTCTCGCCCATGACTGGACCACCAATAGCCAAGGAGGCCAGGTTGTATCCGAAGTCATCGAGAGACTCAGACGTTACACCCTCGACGGAACCGAAGAAATTCGGAGAACCGGACTTGGTTGTAATGCTGATAATGCCAGACATGGCATCGCCGTAACGAGCTGAGATGTTACCAATAATCATCTCCTGCTCCTGAACGGCAGACTGAGGAAGGGCCGCGGTACCGACAACCTTCACACCGTCAATGTAGTACGTGACTTCGCTGCCACGGCCGCCACGAACGTTGAGTGTTCCAGATCCTTCTTCAGAAACAACACCAGCCTGAATCGAAGCAACGGCTGCTGCACCGCGAACCGGCAGGTTCACGATCTCTTCTGCGTCTACGATCTTAGGTACACCAACGGCGTCCTTCTGGATCAGCGGACGTTCGTACTCAACGACGATCTCCCCGAGCTCGACACCTTCGCGGAGTGCAAAATTGATTTCCTGGGTGTAACCCGAAGAAATCTGCACGCCGGAAACGGTCTGCTCCTGGTAACCGACAAATCGAGCCTGTACGTCATAAGCGCCGACCGGAACACCGATGATGAAGTAATTTCCATCGACGTCCGTAATGGCACCGAGCGTTGTACCTACTACTACGACCTGAGCACCCGGGATGGAATCACCCGTATCGGCGTCGGTCACTACCCCGGAGATCTTACCCGTATTCTGGGCAAGAACCAGTGCCGGAGTAGCTAGCAGCATGAGTACAATCATGCCCCATTTACGTAACATAAGCTACCTCCTCTAGTGAATTGATGTGTGGCTTAATAAGTGCTGCGCGTCATTCCCACATCGAAATGAGCGCATGTTTGCTGGCGGGATGAACCCGCAACAATGGTTTGCAAGGCAAGCCCTGCAATGATGTCGTGCTTCGCACGTGTGGTTTGCATAATGCAAAATCTGCATCGAACAATTCGCTTCAAGCGGTCGGGACGAATCCTTCACGCCGTCGGCAGTTTTGCATCGAGCGCGCCACGCGCGCTTTCAGCGTTTTCCGTGCAAGCACGAAAAAATGGGTCGGATGGGATTGGGTAACCCGGAGGGACCGGTTCTGGATGTTACTAACGTCCTGCATACTCCTGTATGCCCACGATGTCGTCTTCACAGCTCCAACAGGCGCAGTCGCGTGCGCCCGGCGCTCGCGACTGATTTCAGGTTTCGCTTGAAAGGTGGGGGTTGAAAAGCTGTATCGAAGTTCCAAAAGCGGCCCTTTCCTGGTTGAACAATCCGTATTTCCGAAACGATTCCTAAATATAGAGGGGCGTATTCCGTTTGTCAAGCCATGGTGAATGCACGAGTTCTGCACATTCTCAAGCACGCGAGACACTCCCCTCTACCAAGGAAATCGTCCAATAACAAGCGTACGGCGTGCCTGAAGAGAATTCAAGGCATGAATTCGAGCATGCTCACCCGATGGACCCCATCCAGGTTCGCCACCGCATCGAGAGTATGGGTCGGAATAGGCTCGTCGACGGCAATTACCGTCAGGGCTTCTGCTCCCGGTTCATTACGGCCCAGAGCCATGCTGCCGATGTTCACCGACTCCTCTGCCAGTAACGACCCCACAGCAGCGAGCATTCCGGGACGGTCCTGGTTGCGATAGAGCAGCATTCTGCCATGAAGCGGTATTTCGAGCACGTAACCGTCCATGGAAACAACTCGACCTTCCCGGTCGCCAAATAGTGTCCCGGCCATCGTGAATGAACCATCCTCCGTCTGCAACTCGAGCTCGACCAGATTGGTGTGGCTGGTTTCAGCGTGAAATGTTTCCACGTCGACTGCGATACCTGCTTCGTCAGCAATGACAGGCGCATTGACGAGATTGACAGGATCGGACCAACCCGACTGCAGGTACCCCTTCAGGGCAGCAACCCTGAGAACATCCATGTACTTGCGAGGAACGTCTCCGTGGCATCGGATCTTTATACGCGTGCACCGCCCAGGGGCCAACTGACCCGCCGCACTTCCGAGATGCTCAGCCAGCGACAAATACGGCTGTGCTTCTGACTGCGCCGCCAGACGGACGGCCATGGCATTGACGGCCGTCAGCACCGGTTCGGACGTAAGGGCGCGAATGACTTGTTCAGTGACCTGCCTGGCCACTTTCTCTTGCGCCTCCTCGGTGGAGGCCGCGATGTGTGGCGTGCATACCACTGCAGGATGATCAATCAGGGTTCGGATAGACTCCGGTGGCGGCTCACTGGAATACACATCCATACCAGCACCACCGACCTGACCGGATTCAAGCCCACGAAGTAGCGATGCTTCATTGACGATTCCTCCGCGTGCACAATTGAGGATGACGACGCCGTGCTTACAGCGCGCCAACGTATCGTCATTGATCAGGTCACGAGTCGAAGCAACCAATGGCGTATGGAAGGTGATGATATCTGCCCGTTCGAAGATGGCATCCACAGCAACCAGCTCTATCCCAATGCGATCGGCTGCCTCGCTCGTCATCATGGGGTCGCTTCCGATAATGTCCATTCCGAAGGCGGCAGCACGCGAGGCAACTTCTTTACCAATCTTCCCCAGGCCGACGACACCCAGGGTCTTGCCGAAAAGCTCCGCACCCATGAATGCTTTCCGGTTCCAGGCACCTTCTTTCATGGAGGCCACGGCCGCTGGCACGTTTCGCATTACGCTCATCATGAGCGCCATGGTATGTTCGGCCGTCGAAAGTGTATTCCCAGCCGGAGCATTGAGGACCAGAATTCCGCGTTTGGTTGCCGCTTCCAGATTCACGTTGTCCACGCCCACGCCGGCACGACCTACAACTTTCAATCGGGAAGCCTTTTCGATCCAGTCGGCTGTGATGGTCGTCCCGCTTCGGACGATCCAGGCATCAAAGGCATCACACTCCTCGGTGATGCGCTCATCATCCCACTTCGAGGCATCTACGGCCTCCATTCCTGCAGCTTCGAGAAGTTCGTAACAGACCGTGTGAACGGAATCGGTCAGAAGAACGCGATACGACATGATGGTTTGCAGTCCTATATGTATATGTGTAGTAGAACGGTGATCAAGATGAGGTCAGCCACGTCTCCATCCAATCGAGGATCTCCCCCCTTCCCCGACCATCATTCGCACTGGTCAGGATGACAGGTTTTTCCTGACCCAGGGAAGCCAACGTCTTCTTCACCCGGGAAACGGATTTATGGCGTTGATTGCCGGACAGTTTATCTCCTTTGGTCAGCAGGATTACGTGCTCGGCCGGAGACTCTCGCATGAGCATCATCAATTCCTTATCCAACGCTGTCGGTTCATGACGCGAATCGATGAGCTGAAATACCGCTACCAGCTGTTCACGATGCAATAAATACGAGCCAATCAGCTTCTGCCATTTTGCTCGCTGCACCTTGGACACCTTGGCGTAGCCGAATCCGGGCAAATCAACCACATGAAAAGCGTCGTTCACCAGGTAAAAGTTGATTTCCTGGGTCTTGCCTGGGGTAGATGATGTTCGAGCGAGATTTTTTCGCGCGAACAGGCGGTTGATCAAAGAGCTTTTTCCCACATTTGACCGGCCCACAAACGCGAATTCCGCGACGGGCTCTTCGGGCATTTGACCCAGTTTGGTCGAACCCTTTACAAATGCTACCTGGTCGATCGTCATGAGGTCGATCGTTTAGGGTTCAAAACGCTGGATGAACCCGTTCAAACCATGCTGACGTGTGCCTTGACGGTTTCGCCGATGGCAGCCGGATTTTTGACGATCACGGCACCCGCTTCTTCGAGCGCTGCGAACTTGTCTTCGGCTGTTCCTTTTCCGCCGGAGATAATAGCTCCCGCGTGTCCCATCCGGCGTCCCGGAGGTGCAGTCTGGCCTGCGATGAATACGAAGACCGGCTTGGTCATGTGATCCTTGATGTACTCTGCAGCTTCTTCTTCGGCGGTTCCACCGATCTCGCCAATCATGACCACGGCCTCTGTCGCGTCATCCGCCTGGAAACGCTTCAGGACATCGATGAACCGGGATCCGATGATCGGATCACCACCGATACCGACAGCGGTGGATTGACCAAGATTTTGACGTGTCAGCTGATCCACCGCCTCGTACGTGAGGGTACCACTGCGCGAGACGACTCCGACCGGGCCTTCTGAAAAAATCATGGCTGGCATGATGCCAACTTTGGCCTGACCTGGTGTAAGCACACCGGGACAGTTCGGGCCAACGAGGGCCGCACCTTTCTCCTTGACATACCGATACACAGGAATCATATCCTTGACCGGAATCCCTTCGGTGATGCAGATGATCGTCTCGATACCTGCGTCAGCTGCTTCCAAAACAGCGTCAGCTGCAAACGGAGGCGGAACGAAAATCACGGAAGCATTGGCTCCCTCCTGATCTACGGCTTCAGAGACTGTGTTGAACACAGGACGATCCAGATGAGTAGTGCCACCCTTGCCAGGCGTCACACCCGCAACGAGGGGCGTTCCGTATTCAATCATCTGCTCGGAATGGAATGATCCTTCCTTTCCTGTGAAGCCCTGAACGACAAGGCGAGTATTGTTATCAACCAGAATGGCCATGGTCCGTGGAGTTGGGTGATTCTATTGGGCGAGCCCGAGTGGTGCGTGAGAAGATCGATACACCGAATCAGAAGTTTACGGGCAACACGGCAACGCTTCAATCAGCGTTGTGTAAACACCTGTCGAAAATTTCCCGATGGGCTCGGGCAACTGAGCCATTCACGTACGCTCACAATTGTCTCGATTCCCACAAGACAAGGAGCGCCTTGTGGGCGGATCGGGCACGAGCTTTCTACTGCGGATGCGCGCCTTCGTTGGTATCCGGCTGCTGCTCAGGCTGGCGGGGCGCGGTCTGTCCCTGCTGAGGCGGCGTCGGGTGAATCCGGTTGGCGGGCTCATTCACGTTCAATTCGCGCGAAATCTCATTCGTGGCCGACTTGAACTCCTTGATTCCTTTGCCCAAACCACGGGCAATCTCTGGAATACGCTTGGCACCAAAAATCAAAAGGATGGCCAAGAATATGAGTACGAGTTCGAAAGGTCCCAGGCTTCCCATAACAGTGCGGGTTGGAATCGGTCAATTGTACGTTCGGTCAGCGAGTACACAACGATACGACTTTTTTCGGGTTCCTCCGCGAGTAGCGACAATAATGGTTGGGGTGCCGTTTGGGGGATGCCTATTTTCGATTCATGAAAGTCACTCCCGAACTGACCCGCCCCTTGATTCACAGCTGGCCCAAGGCCGAGTTGCACTCGCACCTTGACGGGGCCATGCGTCTGGAAACCATGCTGGAAGAAGCTGCAAGGCTGGATCGCATGGATCTGCTACCCGCGCATGACCTCGAAGGCCTTACGACCGAGCTGAAGAAAGTTGATGACTCTTCTGATCTCTGGGAATATTTGGCCTGGTTCAAGTACACGATTGGCCTGATGCAATCGGAAGAAGTGCTGTCGCGAGTTGCGTACGAAATGGCGGCGGATTTCGCCGCTGAAAACGTGAGGTGGCTCGAAGTCCGATTCGGCCCAGTCCTCCACACGGCCGAAGGTCTTTCGATGGAAGCCGTCATGGACGCAGTATTGGACGGTTTGGCGCGCGCAGAGGCCGAATTCGGAATCAAGTCGGGCGTCATCGTATGCGCCCTTCGGGACCGATTTATTGAAGCCTCTGTAGCCCAAGCGGAGCTGGCTGAGCGGTATCTGGGGCGCGGAGTGATCGGATTCGATCTGGCCGGAGGAGAAGCCGGAAACCCGGCAAAGCAACATCTGAATGCTTTCTACCACGCCCGGAATAGCCTGTTGAATTTAACCGTCCATGCCGGAGAATCCTGGGGACCGGAATCCATAAGGCAGGCCCTGTTTTTCTGTGGAGCCCATCGGATAGGACATGGCGTGACCTTGGTGGACGACCCAGAGCTTCTGCGGTATGTCGCGGATCGGCAGATCCCTTTGGAGATCTGCCCAACCAGCAATGTGCAGACGCATGTGGTGCCTTCCTACGAAGGACACCCCATGAAACAACTGGTTGAGGCTGGTGTCCCGGTCACCATCAATACCGACAGTCGTCTCTTTAGCCATACCTCGAATACGGGGGAATTGTGGCTTGCGCACACCCGTTGTGGTCTCGATGCTCAGCAGACGCGCGAAGCGGCCTTGAACGGCTTCCGTCACGCTTTCCTTCCCTTCGCCGATAAGATGCAGCTTGTGGCAGACGCCGAATCCGTGATATTCGGTGCTCCATAGCAGGACCCAGCGCATGCCCCCACCTGATTCACAGACCATCCAACCTGCTGACGCACTTGTCGGAGCTGTGGCACTGCCCGCAGATAAATCGATCGCGCATCGCAGCGCCCTCTTCTCGGCCATTGCAGATGGAACCTCCCGTATTGTCGGATTCCCCGATGCAGCTGACCCGCAATCCACCCTGTCGTGTGTGCGCGCGCTCGGAATTCGGGTCGAAAAAGACGATGACGCCCTCGTGGTCCATGGCGAAGGGCTGCACGGATTGCGTGCTCCATCCAGTGCCCTTGACTGTGGAAACTCGGGGACTACGATGCGGCTACTCTCCGGAATACTGGCCGGTCAATCCTTCTCGAGCAGCCTGATCGGCGACGCCTCCCTTTCCGGTCGTCCCATGGGTCGCATCATGAATCCGCTTCGCGAAATGGGTGCCGACATAAGCGGCAACGACGGACATGCTCCCCTCTCAATCCGGGCGATTTCGGGGCTGCTAACACCGATTGCCTATCGACTTCCCATTGCATCGGCGCAGGTAAAATCCTGCGTATTGCTTGCAGGGCTTTATGCCGATGGGGAGACATCGGTTATCGAGCACAAACCGTCACGGGACCACACGGAACGCATGCTGGGATTGAGCCGCATCCGGATGGGCGACGAGGCTATCATCAGCGTAACCGGAGGAGAGGCGCCAGCCGCGCGGATGTGGAGCATTCCAGGAGACTTCTCTGCGGCCGCTTTTCTGCTCGTCGCTGCCAGCATCCTGGACGGCTCCCTTATCCGAATGCCCCGGGTTGGTTTGAATCCTTCCCGTACGGGACTGCTCGATGTACTCCGGGCGATGGGTGCGGATATTCGCATTGAGAATGAACGGGATGTCAATGGAGAGCCCATTGGAGATCTCTTCGTCAAATCAGCGCCCTTGTCCGGCATCCGAGTTGATGGTCCGGTCATTCCCAATTTGATCGACGAAATTCCCATTCTGGCCGTAGCAGGAGTCTTTGCTGATGGAATCACCGAAATCCGCGGAGCCGCCGAACTGCGTCACAAAGAATCGGATCGGATTGCTGCCGTCGTATCGGGTCTGCGTGCGATGGGAGCAGACGTCGAAGAATTTGACGACGGCATGGCCATAACCGGAGGAACCGGTTTGTCGGGAGCCGAGATTGCGACGCATCATGATCACCGCATCGCAATGGCATTTGCCGTGGCCGGTCTCGCCGCAAAAGGCGCCACCCTCATCCGGGACGCATCCATTGCCAATGTGTCGTTCCCTGGATTTTACGATACGCTCGGCGCGCTGCGATAGCGTTTAACCCAGGAGCACGTAGTCGCCTTACCCGGGTTTGGGAGGAACTAGTCTCCCGGTACCCAGAGATGCCGCGACATGTCCACGCACGCAACATCATCTTCCCGTTGCACGAACGTGACCCCCTCGCTGCGCAACAAATCTTCCATCACATGGGGGCCCCCAAACGCGGCATGTCCGCTCAGGCCACCGTATCGATCGACAACTCGGTGACAAGGCAAACCGCTCTGGGCTGCTGCGCGCAGCGCCCACCCTACGGTGCGCGCTGCGCGCTTTGAACCCAAGTGCGCGGCAATGTGGCCATAGGTTGTCACGGTGCCGAATGGGATTTCGGCGACCACCTCCCAGACCCGCTCGAAAAAATCCGAAGGTGCCTTGGCAGCCATGGTGCTTCTCCTGCGTGGGGCACGAGCCCCGAAAGACTACTGGTTACCCAGAATGATGGGCAGACCATCACTACCACTGCCGATCACAACGGTCTTGGAGTTGGGCGAATTGGCAAGTGCCTGCGTGGCCTCGATACCCTTGAAGCGCAGGAACTGGGTAGACAGGCTTTGCGTGATGATGCGCTGATACTCAGCCTGACCCGTTGCCTCGATTTCTTTTCGCTCGGCCTCGAGACGTTCTTTCTCGAGCGTGAACTGATAGCGCTCGGCTTCCTGTTCCTCTTTGAGCTTGTTTTCGATAGCACCTCGAATCTGATCCGGCAGGGAAATGTCACGGATCAAAACAGCATCCACTGTCACATCTTCCCCTGATACCGCATCGCGGACCTGCGCAAAAATGGCTTCTTGAAGCTCAGTACGGCGGGAAGAATACAGCTCTTCTGGAGTGTACTGCCCGACGATTTCGCGGACCGCGGAGCGCAATTCAGGCTGCACGAGCTTGCGATAATAATCCTCTCCGTAGGTAACGTGGAGGTTGGGAAGGGCTCCGGCCTCTGGACGCCAGCGAATCGAAGCATCCATTCCAATGGAAAGCCCGTTGGAGGAAAGTGCCGTGATGTCTTCCAACTGTTCCTGAACGCGAACATCATAGCGGATCAAATTGACCCACGGGGCATGTACTTGAAGCCCTTCTCCGTAAAGCTTCTCCAGATCCGTTCCTCCGAAGACGCTGTATTTGACCGCGCCCTCTCCGGACCCGATGCTGGTTGTCATGCACCCGCCGGCAAGAGAGACGACGATGATGAAAATGAATGCGCTGCTCAGAAGCTTGAGGGCAGCACGTGATAAATTGGGGTATTGCTGTTGCGCCATGTTCACTGAATGCTCTTCCGTTGAAATGATGTTCGTGGGCTATCTTGTTCAAACGGACGCTCAACCCAGGAGTTGCGCGTCCTGCTCCCGCAAAGCGGAAATCCAGACGAATTACGGGTCCCTTCAAAAATATCCGTTACCGTCGACAGAAGTCTGCAGGCCTGTATGAATGCTGAACAATGGGCTGTTCTCGAAGCTGAATTCGGTACGGATCGCATCCTCCGAGATCATCGCCTGGCGCCGTACACCACGTTCAAGATTGGTGGCCCCGCCGATGGTTACTTTGAAGCCCGCTCGGCCGACGAGCTTGCTCGCGCTTTGCGCCTGGTCTCTGCGCACGAGATACCTCATTTCGTTTTGGGGCTGGGTGCCAATATCCTGGTCGGAGACCGAGGATTCCGAGGCCTGGTCATCCGGAATGCAGCTACGGCACGGTCAATTTCCGATGACGGCATCCTGACGGTAGAAAGCGGTGCCATAGTCTGGCCTGACCTGATTGAGTTTGCCGTGGAATCGGGCTTTTCGGGAATAGAGCATTACGCGGGTATCCCCTCAACCGTTGGGGGCGCCCTTTGGCAAAACCTGCATTTTCTAGCTCCTGCTCCCGCCCGGGAACGAACGATGTTCATCGACGAAGTCGTTCTGGATGCCCGGTTGATGCATCCAGATGGTTCCATCACAAACCGGGATCGGGACTATTTCGACTTCGGTTACGATCAGTCCATCCTGCATCATTCTGGAGATATCGTACTCAGTGCCCGATTCCAGCTGGAGCCCGGGTCAAAAGACCGGATGCGACGCATCATCCGGGAAAACCTGGCTTGGCGGGCCGAGCGGCATCCGCCCTTGGATACGGAGCCAAGCGCTGGTTCGATCTTCCAGAAAATCGAAGGCATCGGAGCGGGCAGACTGATCGATCAGTGTGGGATGAAAGGGACGCGAATTGGAGGCATCGAAATCACGCACCGCCACGCCAATATCATGATCAATCGTGGAAACGGAACCGCAGCGGATGTTCGAGCCATGATCGATCGGGTCGTGGAAACAGTAGAACGCGAGACAGGCTACCGCCTCAAACCCGAGATTGCCTTCGTCGGCGAATTTTGAACGACTACAGGCCACATGAACGTATCTTGACCGCATGAATTGGATCAGAGGCAGCTGGGCGGTCCTTCAGAAGGACCTTAGACTGGAGATGCGTAGCCGGTATGCGCTGAACATGCTCCTCATGTTCGTCCTGTCCTCCCTGTTGCTCATCGCCTTCGCTATTGGTCAGGAGGCCGTAAGTGAACGCATGCAGTCGGCGTTGCTCTGGGTTGTGATCCTGTTTTCTGCGTCCATCGGATTGGGACGCAGCTTTGTGGCTGAAGAAGAACGAGGAACGGTGTTGCTCCTGCAGCTCAATGTACCCGGGAGTCAGGTGTTCGCAGGAAAACTGATCTTCAATTTTCTGCTCCTCGTTGCAGTTGACCTAGTGGCCCTTCTCGTATTTGCCCTGCTCTTGAACATGGTGATAGAGAACTGGGGCTTGCTGGTCGCTTCCTTGCTACTCGGATCCGTTGGACTGGCTGGTGCCACAACGCTGCTGGCCGCCATCATTGCCCGGGCCTCCAACAAGGGTCCGCTCCTGCCGGTGCTGCTTTTCCCGCTTTTGATTCCCCTGCTGCTTTCCGTCGTACGAGCCTCTCGGGCTGCGCTGGAAGGCGGATTGGGTGTCAGCGGAGCCATGGGAGACCTGCAAACCATCCTACTGTTCAGTGGGGTTGTCATTACGGCGGCGGTCCTGCTTTTCGACTATGTTTGGCAGGACTGACACACCAAGAAACAGCATCCCGCTCAGAACCCAGAAAATCGACATCTGAAGATAGCCTCGTGATCAACCTTCGCCGATATACCCTGATACGAAACATCATCCTGGTGTGGATGACAGTGGTGTTGCTTGCAGCTTTCCTGCTGAATATCCCCAAGATCAACATCCTCGAACACACAGCGAGAAATCTGTATTTCCACGTGCCCATGTGGTTCACGCTGATGGCCGCCGTGTTTGTGTCGGCCTATCATTCCTTCCAGGTGCTGCGCACCGGAGAGATCTTGCGCGATATCCGAGCGCTTCAGGCCGCTCGGATTGGTGCTTTTTTTGGCATTCTTGGGCTGGTTACAGGTATCGTGTGGTCCAAATTCACCTGGTATGTCGGAACGGATATCTGGTGGAATTTCGACCCGAGACAGTCCATGGTTTCACTGCATTTGCTGATCTACGGCGCGTATTTCGTGCTGCGAGGCGCCCTGGATGATCCAACCAAGCGAGCACGTATTGCTGCGGTCTATAACCTCTTTGCCGCTACCACAACACCCTTCCTGCTTTACGTTATTCCTCGTCAGATGGAGAGCCTGCACCCGGGTGCAGAAGGCAATCCGGCTTTCAGTGAAATAACCCATCCAATTATGCGATTGGTCTTCTATCCCGCGATAATTGGATTCATTGGCCTGTTCTGGATCATGTATACCCAGCGAGTCCGAACGGCCCTTTTAAAAAATCGCGTATCCCACGACCCAGAACTGTGATGGCCCCATCTACCATGAATATCCAGGATGCTCAGGATGCCTCCCAGGCCACGGCCTACGACAGCCTTTGGGCTGGAAGCGAGGTGCCAACCCAGGCGCTTTCCGAAATGGAACAGGTCATGTTGTCCAACGACAAGCTTTATGTCGTTTTGGCCGTGGTACTGATTATCTGGATTGGAATTGTGATCCTATTGTTGAGAAACGATGCTCGGCTCAAATCTGTGGAACGAACCATGGAAGAGCAGGGTACCTCTTTTGATGACGGGCTCTGATTCAGATCGAACGCAGTTACCCCTCAGGCCACTCCACTCATCGATATCCGGCTCGAAGACATGCGACCCAAAACCATCGTTGGCCTCGTTCTTATCGTTGCATTCACCTCCATGCTGTTCCTCAATTTTGGGCAACAGGTTGGCGGTTACATGAACTTTGCTGAGGCAGAGGCCTCAGGCAATAAAGCCCATGTTGTAGGCATGTGGGTCGATGCGGACCAGTTCCGCTACGATGCCAACAGCAACGTATTCTCGTTCCGGATGGAAGATGAAGCAGGTAATGTGCGCATGGTGCGCTACAACAACCCCAAGCCTGCCAACTTCGAGGATGCCGAAAAAGTCGTCATTGACGGGTATGCAGAAGGCGATCACTTCGTCGCCGAAAACATTTTGGTCAAATGCCCCTCGAAATACAACGATGCGAGCGGCTTGAATCAGGTCCCTGAGGGTACGCCGGTGGAGTCCACCACACTCGGCTACTGAAGCCCCTCCGTCTTGAGGGCCGAATGAAGCGGTCTTTCAGAGATACAACCAGTCGGCGAGAAGGAAGAACACCAGGATTCCCAGGATATCGTTACTGGTTGTGATGAATGGACCGGTCGCAATGGCAGGGTCGATGTTCATCTTATCCAGCAGCAACGGCGTCATGGCTCCTATCGTAGTAGCGATTACGATGACGATGAGCAGGGCCAACGACGAGGTGTAGGCCAGCTTGACAGGATCACCAAGGCGTTCGGAAAACACGCCGCCAAGCAGAAGAATGGCCAGCCCGAGAACCAACGACGCGGCCAACCCATTGAGCATGGCGACTGAGAACTCCTTTCCCAGTCGGCGTGTAATGTCGGACGCCCAGATATCCCCACTGGCTAAACCCTGTACAGCGATGGCAGAGCTTTGAATTCCGGCATTTCCTGCCGTAGCCATCACGATGGGAATGAATCCGGCCAGAATGGACGCGGCGGCCAAGGATTCCTCGAATGAAATGATGACCAGTGCCGCCAGCGAGGCACCAGCCAATCCAACAAGAAGCCACGGAAGCCGCCCGCGCGTAATGCGCAAAATGGAGTCAGTTGCTTCCTCTCCACCAGCAACACCAGACATACGCTGGATGTCCTCTTCGGCCTCGTCACGGATAACGTCGACGATATCATCGACTGTGATGCGACCGACTATGCACCCATCTGAGTCCACCACAGGCATCGTAACGAGATCGTAACGCTCCATCAGCCGGGCTACCTCCTCCTGGTCCATGGCAGTCGGGACAGAAACGATATCCTCCTTCATGATATCGGAGATGACCGCGTTTGCAGGCGAAAGAAGCAGTTTCTTCATCGTCACGATTCCGACCAACCGGTCCAGACCGTCCACCACGAAGAGAGCAAAGATGTCCCGAATCTCATCAGCGTGGGTTCGAACAACCTCCGTCGCTTGCGCAACGGTTTGATTCCGAAGCACGGAGACAAACTCCGTGGCCATAAGGCCACCCGCCGTGTCTTCGTCATAGGTCAACAACTCCTTTACATCCTCGGCATTTTCCAGCTCAGGGATGATCTGGTGTACCAGCTCTTGCGGCAGGTCGGCGAGTACGTCCACGGCGTCATCCGTGTCCAGCTCGTCGATCATGGCTGTCAGACGCTCATTCGGAATGGCGTCAGCCAGTTCAGCACGATAGTCATCGTCGAGCTCCGCCAGCACCTCCGCCGCCGTTTCCACAGGCAACCATTGCAACACCTGACGGGCCAAGTCCCTGCTGACGTGGGATACGATAATGGCCAAATCGGCGGGGTGCAGATCCGACAGGATATTCATCACCATCGCCTGCTGATCTGACTCAATCAGCGTGGATATATCTGAAACCAATTCAGAATCCACATCGATCATGCCCGTTGGACGTTTCGGATCAATAGCGTTATCTGGAATGATGGGTTCCATACAGGAGATGATTCAGGATCCGTTGAGCACGATGTGCGCCGGATAGTAGACGAGTGGGAGTCGATCCGAAGATCGGAGCGAAAAGTGTCCTGCGCCTGATGAAGTCAGGCAGAATGTCCGAGAAGATAGTCTGCGAGTCGGACAAAATCGTCCGGTGTCAATTCTTCGGCCCGTGCGCCAGACACCTCTTCAGGCAATGCAGGCATATCTTCCGTGAGAAGACGCGAGAGGCTATTGCGCAGCGTTTTTCGTCGCTGGTTGAAGGCTGTCCGGATCAGCGTCCGCAGGAATGCAGGATCGTTTGAAGCATGGGGTTCCTTTTCCGGAAAACGCAAATGAACCATGGCGCTACGTACGTCCGGCTTGGGGTAAAAAACGTTGCGCGAGACCGGAAACAGGATGTTCACTTCGCAAGCAAGCTGCAGTACGACGGAGAGAATACCATAGGATTTGGTACGCGGTTCGGCCACCAGTCTCTCTGCCACTTCATACTGCATCATGATGACAGCCTCCTCGATGAGCGGGGCCGCATCGAGAAGGGAAAAGAGTATCTGGGACGTGATGTAGTACGGTAGATTCCCGATGACGTGCAGGCGCTCTGCTTCCATTTCGGAGGCCAGCTGAGACCAGTCCGTCTTGAGAATATCCTGGCGGATTATGCGCACACCAGGGAGCTCCGACTCGAGCAGATCGGCTGCGCGATCATCAATTTCGATCGCTGCAAACCGGGAATATCTATCTGCCAGCGGGCCGGTCAGCGCTCCGGCGCCGGGACCGATTTCTACTACCGTATCGTCAGGCCCCGCATCGAGCGCGTCGACAATCCTGCGGATCGTATTCGGATCCTGCAGAAAGTTCTGCCCGAGCCGTTTGATGGGTGTGAGCATCGCGATTAACTCGCGGCTCGGAAAGCGGCAGCGCGGCTACTTCTTGCCGAACAGCGAACGGCTTCCTTGATAGAGCAGTGCAACGGCCAGAATCTTGGCGAGGTCAACCGGCGCAAACCGCAGCCAGCCTTTGTCAATGGATTCAAACCACGTCACGTGATCGGCAGCGTAGTGCAACCACGTCACGCCGAGAGTGAACAGCACCAGGGATCCCGCGATCATGGACACGACGCTCCCCGTGAGACCGTTGTAGCGTTTGGAAATAAATCCAACCAGCGCAGCCGAGAGCGGGTAAGCCAGCAGGTAGCCGGCAGAAACGGCGCCAAAGAGATACGCAGGGCCAAAGCCATCACCCGCGTACACCGGCAGGAAAAGCCCCAGCATGAGATACAGTCCCTGGGCCAGCAGGCCGTTGCGCCATCCCAGATACAGACCGCTGCCATATACAGCCAGCGTCTGAAGCGTGAAGGGCACTTCCCACAGATACAGACGGAACTGGGCACCCAGCGCTGTAAATAGCGCGAAGCCAACGATACCAGCGACTTGAACACCGGCCGAAGCGGACCCGCTACGTAGGTCATCAAGTGTCGAAACGCGGGAAGTACGCAAGCCAAGAATGGATTCCATGGGTCCTGTTTGGGTTGGGATGGCAGGTCAGAGTCAGGCGAAGATAGCAAGCGAGCGGCATTCCGTCGCATCGCTGGTGCGAAGAAAGGACAAGATTGAGGAGAGGATACGTCCGCAGGGCATCGTTGCCCTCCAGATTCACTCATGCGTCCGAGGTGTCATACCCCAATCGCGATTGAAGCCATCGCTCCATTTCAGCTGTTGAACGCCCTTTTCGACGAGCGTAGTCTGCCACCTGATCGGAAGCAAGTTGCCCCAAATTGAAATATTCCGACGCTGGATGGCTGAATATGAGACCGCAAACGGAGGAAGCCGGATACATGGCCAGGTGTTCGGTGAGGCTGATTCCAGTCTTTTCCTCGATATCGAACGTCTCCCAGAGGATTTCCTTTTCCGTGTGGTCCGGTTGCGCGGGGTATCCCGGCGCGGGACGGATACCACTGTATGCTTCGGCAATCAGCTCTTCATTCGAAAACGCATCCCCTTTCTCGAATCCCCAGAAGTCGCGCCTGACATCCTGATGGATTTTTTCTGCAAACGCCTCCGCCAATCGATCAGCCAGTGCCTTGAGCAGGATTGCGCGGTAGTCATCATGGTCGGCTTCCGCAGCAGCCACCAGCGGGGCCAACCCCCTGCCTGCGGTTACAGCAAACACACCAAGATGACTCTGAATAGCCGAACCCGCCGGGGCTACAAAGTCAGCAAGGGCACGGTTGGGTTTGCCCGGTGTCTTTTTGGTCTGCTGTCGCAACGTGTGCAGCATCACGGGACCCATCTCCGTGTCCAATCGCATGTCATCCCCTTCCCGCGATACCGGGTAGAGCCCGATAAAGGCACGGGGCCGCAACGTGCCGTCTTCTTCCAATTCGTCCAACAGAGCGTGCGCATCCGCCATCAATGAACGCGCCTCAGCTCCTTTCTCGGGATGATCCAGGATGGCCGGATACTTGCCACGCAATTCCCAGGCCTGGAAGAACGGCGTCCAGTCGATGAATGGGCGCAAGTCGGACACCTTTACATCGTCAACGACCCATGAGCCAATCTGATTTGGGAGAGGGTCGGTGGTTTCCGTAAAAGAGAGCTTCAGCGCATTGGCACGGGCATCCTCCAGGCTGAGGAATTCAATCTTGCGATTGCGATCTGCGTGCCGTGCTCGCATCACGTCGTAGCGCTGCCTGGTCTGGCCGACAAAATCATCTACCTGCCCGGGCGCCAGCAACTGCCCGGCCACTGTCACGCTACGGGATGCATCGAGCACATGTACGACCGGACCACTTCGAGCCGGTTCGATCTTGACAGCCGTATGCATTTCGGAGGTCGTGGCCCCTCCGATCAGAAGCGGCTGCGTCATACCGCGACGCTCCATTTCTGAAGCCACATGGACCATTTCGTCCAGAGACGGAGTGATCAAGCCACTCAGACCGATGATATCGACGTCATGCTCCTCGGCGGCGTCCAGGATCTGATCCGTCGGGACCATCACTCCGAGGTCGACGATATCGTAATTATTGCAGCCCAGCACAACGCCCACGATGTTTTTCCCGATATCATGGACATCTCCTTTGACCGTCGCCAGCAAGACACGCGCAGGGCGCCCTGCTTCGCCTGCTTCTCCTTTCTCTTCTTCGATGTACGGTATCAACCACGCGACGGCTTTCTTCATCACGCGGGCACTCTTGACCACCTGGGGCAAGAACATCTTTCCGGCACCGAACAGATCACCCACACGGTTCATTCCTGCCATCAATGGCCCTTCGATGACCTCGATGGCCCGTCCGTAATGCAGTCTGGCCTCTTCGGTATCCTCGTCTATGTACTCGACGATACCCTTTACCAGGGCGTGCTCAAGTCGTTCTTCCACCGTTCCTTCCCGCCACGCTTCATCCTTGACCTGATCGGCACCATCCTTCTGCACGACGCGCTCAGCGAGGTCCACCAATCGTTCGGTTGCGTCAGGTCGCCGGTCGAACAACACATCCTCGACGGCGTCGCGTAGATCGAGCGGGATTTCATCCAGGACTTCAATTTGCCCTGCATTGACGATTCCCATATCCATTCCAGCCTGAATGGCATAGTATAGGAAAATCGTGTGCATGGCCTCACGCACGCGATCGTTTCCACGGAATGAGAACGAGAGGTTCGACACACCGCCGGATACCCTGGCTCCAGGCAGGTTCTCTTTGATCCAGCGAGTCGCCTCCAGGAAATCGATGGCGTAGCGGTTGTGCTCAGCTATCCCGGTCGCAACGGCGAAAATATTTGGATCGAAGATGATGTCGGTGGCCGGAAAACCGATCTCCTCGGTAAGGATGCGATAGGCCCGCTTACAAATGGCGATGCGTCGCTCGAAGGATTCTGCCTGACCGTCTTCATCGAACGCCATGACGATGACGGCCGCCCCATATCGCATGGCCCGCCGTGCCTGATCACGGAAGGGCTCCTCTCCTTCCTTCAGACTGATGGAGTTGACTACCGACTTGCCCTGCAAACACCGCAGGCCCGCTTCGATTACTTCCCATCGGGATGAGTCCACGACAACCGGTACCCGAGCGATATCTGGTTCAGCTGCAATGAGATTGAGGAACCGGGTCATGGCGGCCACTGAATCGAGGAGCCCTTCATCCATGTTCACATCAATCAGTTGGGCCCCATTCTCGACCTGATGGGCTGCCACAGAAACCGCCTCTTCGTACGCGTCCTCCCGTATCAATCGCGCAAAACGACGGGATCCGGTGACATTCGTGCGCTCCCCGATGTTCACGAAATTGAGGTCCTCGCGAAACTCGAAAGGCTCCAGTCCAGAGGTGCGCAATCTCTGTGGGGGCTGAATCACCGATCGCGGAGCCATGCCGTCGACCGCGTTGGAAATGGCCTGGATATGCTCAGGCGTCGTCCCACAACACCCACCTACAATGTTCAGGAAACCACTGCGGGCATATTCTTCTACTTGCTCGGCCATGAAGGCTGGCGACTCGTCGTAGCCCCCAAACTCGTTGGGCAGTCCAGCATTGGGATACAGACTTGTTCGTACCGGTGCGATCGAAGCCAGCGTCTCGATATAGGGACGCATTTGAGGCGAACCCAGCGCACAGTTCAGCCCGACTGAAAGCAGATTGGGCGTATGGGCCACCGAAATCCAGAATGCTTCTGTGGTCTGCCCGGACAAGGTCCGCCCGCTTTGATCCACGATCGTCCCGGAGATCATGACAGGCAGCGACTCATTCCGTTCTTCGAATACTTCGTACAGCGCGTGAATGGCTGCCTTGGCGTTGAGCGTATCGAAAATGGTCTCTATCAGCAGGATATCAACCCCGCCGTCCATGAGTCCGCGGATCTGCTCGGCGTAGGCTTCTGCCATCTGCACAAACGTGACGGCCCGATACCCCGGGTCATTCACATCCGGGGACATGTTCAAGGAGGCATTGGTTGGCCCGAGCGCGCCGGCAACAAATCGCGGCTTCTCAGGGCTCTTTTCTGACCATGAATCGGCGGCTTTTCGTGCCACTTGTGCAGCGGCCACGTTGATAGCATATGCCTGATCCTGCAGGTCATAATCTGCTTGGGCGATCCTTGTCGCGGAGAACGTATTGGTTTCTACAATGTCCGAGCCAGCCTGCAGGTACCGCTCGTGGATCGACTGAATCAGATCCGGACGCGTAATGGAAAGCAGGTCATTGTTACCCTTGAGTGGGCTTGGGTGGTCCGAAAACGTGTCACCGCGAAAATCTTCTTCTTCCGGGCCGGCCTGCTGAATAAGCGTACCCATGGCACCATCCAAGACCAGGATGCGCTTCGAGAGAGCGTCAAACAGGAGGGCGCTTCGGTTGTTCATCGGCCTTGAAGGAGGAAATCCAATGTGAGCTCCGCAAACTCCTTGGGAGCTTCGGCGTGCAGCCAATGACCCACTCCCTCGATTGTAGCCATGTCCGCAAAAGGAAAAAGCGCACGGATACGGGTCATGTCGCTTTCCACAAGATAATCGCTGTTTCCACCACGCACGAACAGGGTTTCCCCATCGAAGGTCTCCCAGCTTTCGATGGGTCCGATAATCTCCCCATAGCCTTGGCGTATGGCCGGCAGATTGATGCCCCAGGCGAATGCATCGCCGTTTCGCTGCAAGTTTTTCATCAGGAACTGACGTACGGCAGACGCTGGGATATCCCGTGAGAGGACCAAATCAATTTCTTCGCGGGAGCTGTAGTGCTCGGGATGCAACGCCTCCATGGCATCGAACAGGGTGCCATGCCGGGCCGGGTAGTCTTGTGGACCGATGTCGGCAACAACCAATCGATCCACTGCCTCTGGATGTTCGAGGGCAAGGTGCATGGCCAGTTTACCCCCCATGGAATGCCCGATGATGTGGGCATGCTCCATCCCCTCCTCCTCCATGAGCATCAGGACGTCCTGTGACATCACATCGTAAGAGAACTCAGGAGCGTGCGGGCTTCGACCGTGATTTCGCAGATCAAGTGTGACCGTGCGAAAGTGCTTCGCGTAGACATTCCTGGCCAGAGTAACCCAGTTACCCGAGGCCCCAAAAAGGCCATGAATAATCAGAAGGGGCGGCCCCTCGCCATATGACTGCCGGAAAAGCTGCATGCGCCACGTACCCGTGACCGGCGCCAAGGTCCCCGAAAAGGCCTCTGAACATCTGTTGTTGGCACATTCTTCGTCTTATGCCTGGGCCTCTCCTGCGCCCCGGGAAGCGTCGTCTGAGGGCATGTTTGGCTCCATCGATTCTGCCTCACAGCAAGTTCCAGTCCCACCGCAGCACGCCTGTCGATCATTTCCGCCTGCCATCCACCAGATGGCAAAAGCTACAATCACAGTAGGCCATAATGGAATATTCCAGTGGAAGTGGAACATGTTGGGTCCATTGTCCCAAAGCAGGACCAGCAAAGCACCGATTGCAATCAATAGCAACCAGCTGCGTTTATCAGAAGACTCAGACATGGCGAATCGAATGTCAGGGGGAATCATACCGGGGCAGTGAATGGACCGGTCTACGGACGTTTCTGAACGGGGGTTGCAGACGATGCGCCGTACGCTCAGAAGCCGGATGCTTTTCGAGATGCGATAGCGACCTGGACCAGCCGTGCGTTGGATGGCTTGGCCTCTCCCTCCTCAGCGGCCGGCATGGGTAGGAACAGGTCCGGAATTTCAAATGACGCGAGCGAAGAGGCGAGGGCCTGTAAGAACCAGGCCTGATCAGGCATCGGTGTGCTTCCTTCGATGAAAGCCACGGGGCGTTCGCCGTAGCGGTCATCGGGGGTCCCCACAACGCGAACGCCCACGATGTCCAACACGTTCGCCTTGATTGACTTGCCCAACACGTCCTTCTTGTCCGCCAGGGCCAAAATGGCCGATTCAATTCGGGATGGATCCAGATTTTCACCGCCCGATATGATGACCCGATCCAGCCTCCCCTCAACAATCCACTGGGCATCTCCACGAAGCGTGCCGCGATCGGACGTTGGCATCCACCCATCCGGGCCCGCAAGCGATTCGCCCAAGGATGCTGTCTTGACAAACAGCCGGTTGGAACGCGTCGACAACGCTGCGTGAGAAAGTGCAGTGCCGACATGGACCTCCTGGCCGGACTCTGACCACACATCAGACAAGGTGACCATGGAAGCGGTCTCCGTCATCCCATAGGTCGTCCGGATAGGCCATCCAGCCGAAATCGCGCGCGACAACAACGACGGAGCAAGGGCGGCTCCGCCCACGATGACCGTCCTCGGCAGAACGGCAAAAGAATGCGGTTCCGCCAACAAATCGTGCAGTTGTGTGGGGACGAGCGAGAGAATCGTAGGCGAGAAGTCTTCGGGAATGGAAGACAGCCAGGACCCGAGGGACACACCACGCGGCATGGCGATGGTCGCGGCTCCCGCCAAAGCGCTGCGCCAGAGAATGGATAACCCACCGACATGATTCGAGGGCAAACACCAGCCCCAGCGATCGTCTGTGTCCAAAGCGAGCCGTTGGGCGACGGCGTGAGCACTCGCCACGTGAGCTGCTGCCCGATGCCGTATCCAACGTGCCGAGCCCGTCGAGCCAGAGGTTCGAATCAGGGTGGCACCGGTCAGGAGCGTACGGCTCCTACTGGTTCCGCTTGACGTGGTATCCTCGTATACGCGTTCAGGCTCATCCTCGAGTTCTGACGTCCCCGAACGCTCAAGCCCCTCGATCAAAAGCGCATCGTTCACCATGCACTGGCGCTGCACTTGCGCAGCTGGTGTGCGCTGTCCGAAAAGCATCACATCCCTTCCTTCCCGAAGGGCTGCAACCACGACGAAAATATCCCGCTCCGTGTTGTCGACAACATACCCGAGCACGGACGCCTTTCGGGATGCCAGCGTTTGCTGAACGAAGTGAATACGATCGTCCAGATCGGACCAGGTCAGTTGCTTACCAGAAGTGGTTACACATGCCAACTCATCAGGCCATCGCGACGCGGCCGCTGCCCAAGGGCAAGGAACCCCATCAGGAGAATTCGATGTTACGCCGACAGCCATGAGTTTCCGGGAATGGTCAGTTCGGTAACGGATAGTGCGTGTTCAATAGATCGGTCTGCTCCAGCGAGCGCATCTTCAAGATCCCCGGGTTCAATACACGGAATGGCTGGCATCGCGTCCATGGATATCCTAGAGAAATCCCAAAGAGACGATCGGCCTCCGACGTCCTCTGCCATGAACGAGTAGGTACCCAGGCCGGGCGCCGCGTCACCGAGGCGAGCAGCCAGCCAGGTCAGCATGGTCATTCCTACTGCCGATTCGAAGGCCGATGACACGACAATGCGGCGCCCGGCGCTCTGTACTGCCTTTGCAAAGTTCGCTGTTTCGGCTGGATCTCCCATCAGTGAAGGTTTGATTATGACCACATCGGCAAAGCGCCAATTGTCACCGTCCAGGCTCTCGTCGATAGCGAGCGGCACGGAAAAATCGGCACGATGATCTTCTTCGAAGCATCCCGGAAAGGGCTCTTCAAGGAAATCCACACGCTGGGTCAACACGCCCAATTCATTCAGGAGATGCTTCGTTTCTTCTCGGGATAGCTGGCGATTGCCATCGAGTCGCACACGCACCTCGTCATTCATGGCAAGAACGTGTTTGATCTCTTCGACATCGCGGATGGAACGCACTTTCAGCTTCACAATGTCACCCGGATCGAACGGAGCCTCCTGCGTGGCGAGGCGCGCCGGACAAAGTTCATTTTCCTTGATCGGGCCAATCTCTTCGGCAAAACTGCTGCCGGCATGCGCAGCGCTCAGGCCAAGCCGAATCGTCCCGAGAGCACAAGCCAATGAAGGAAGCAACGCAACGGGATCAGGATGCGCGATGGCGGCAAGAACGTCCTTCAGAGTATCCTTGCCGTATCCGTCCAATGGAGCAGCCTCTCCCCAAGCAACTCGTCCCTTGTCATCTTCCGCCCGAAGGAGCACCACGGAGCGGGACCGCCACACCATCGCAGCGACCGGGATAGGCGCGCGCAGCGGCAGATCCAGCAGAAAGGCGCGATACCTGATGGGATCATTCATGAGCTGTCCAACTGGACGGAGGAAGCGTTGGATCCGGGAGCGAGGCTGATGTGATGCCTCCGGCGCAAAAGACAGTCCACTCAGCCGACAAAAACCGGCCAAAGTGCCCATCCGAGACCAAATAACACCGAATGCAGGAGCAATATGCGTGCTGTCGCTCCCAGCTGAGGATTCAGCTTTGCTGATTCCGATTCTGGGATGGACCGAATGTGCCTCCATGTTCTCAGACCCATCGGGACAGCCAACAGGGATAGCAGAACACCGGGCGGCGCTTCGGCCCCAAGCCACAGCAACACCGGAACGGCGGATGCCACCAAGATATTGATCAGATACAACCCCAGGCCGAATTGCCTGCCGGCCCGGACAATCAAGGTTTGCTTGCCAGAAACCGCATCCTCTCCGCGATCGCGAATATTGTTGACGAGGAGAATATTCACGCACAACATTCCCGGCGCGGCCCCTGCTATCCACACAAATTCCGGCCACAGGAGCCCTTGGACAAACACTGTCCCTGCCACAGCAATGGGTCCAAAGAAACTGAAGACAAAAATATCAGCGATTCCGAGGTAGGCCAACGAGTATCGGCCTCCGGTATATGCCAAGCCAAACAGGATGGACGCAAAGCCAATGATGACAATGGGTGTCCCGCCACGGATCATCAGGTACACTCCGCTGAGGATGGCCATTCCAAAAGTGAGAATGGTCGCACGACGCATGGTCCGCGCAGAAATCAATCCCTCGGACACCAGACGGCGCGGACCACGTCGGTCGTCCCTGTCTGCACCCTTCTCAAAGTCGGCGACATCATTGTGGAAATTCGTCGCGACCTGAATCAGCAACGCTCCCGTCAAGGCCAGTAGCGCAGAAGGAGCATGAAACCACCCCTCTCCTGCGGCAATCGCGATACCCAGCAGTACGGGGCTAACAGCGGCCCAGAGAGTCTTGGGGCGCGCCGCCTCCACCCATATGGCAATCTGATCGGCCACTTCAGGGACGGTAGGGGAATTTCGAGAAGTCTGGCTTGCGCCGCTCGTTGAAGGCGTTGCGCCCCTCCTGTCCTTCCTCAGACATATAGAAAAGCAACGTCGCGTTCCCGGCAAGCTCCTGAAGACCGGCCTGACCGTCGCAATCAGCATTCAATCCCGCTTTCAAACAACGGATGGCCATCTGGGAGTTGGCCAGAATTTCGCGGCACCATTGAACCGTTTCCTCTTCCAGCTTTTCGAGCGGAACGACTGTATTGACAAGGCCCATATCAAGGGCTGCCTTCGCATCGTATGGGCGGCACAGGTACCAGATCTCTCGCGCTTTCTTCTGACCGACAATACGCGCCAGATAACTGGCTCCGTATCCCCCATCGAACGATCCGACCTTCGGCCCCGTTTGCATGAAACGTGCGTTTTCGGCAGCAATCGTCAGATCACACATGACGTGAAGAACGTGCCCGCCGCCTACGGCCCAACCGGCCACCATCGCAATGACGGGCTTGGGGCAGATCCGAATCTCGCGCTGAAAATCGAGCACATTCAGGCGCATTACGCCGCTTCCCTGCTCTTTGTATCCTGCATCCCCACGGATACTCTGATCCCCTCCGGAGCAAAAGGCCAGTGGACCTTCTCCGGTCAGGATGATGACACCGACTTCGTGGTCATCACGCGCGTCATTCAACGCGTCACGCATCTCCTTGACCGTAACGGGGCGGAATGCATTCCTCACCTCGGGACGGTTGATCGTGATTTTCGCTATGCCTTCTGCTTTTTCATAGCGGATATCTGTGTAGTCACCCGCACGTTGCCAGTCAGCCGCTGGTTTGATTGCTTCCATTACGTATTCGGAGATGTTTCCTGGATCAGAAATGAATTCAGCGCGCCAAGATACGCTTCGGGCTGTTCCCGGTGGACGATATGGCCCGCATTCGGCACGGAGATGTGTCGAATTAGGGGGGACTGCGTTTCCAGCATGGCTCCCAGTTTGGAATAGCGCTCGTCCCTTTCACCTGAAATGAACAGCGTTTCACGAGAGTGTTTTTTCAGGAAGTCCCAGTGCGGAGCCTGGCGACCAAGGCTGTAGGCATCCAGCATGCTTGGAATCGTCGACCAGGATTGCCCTCTCTTTTCCTCAATCAGATCGCCGCGGATTGATTCGGAAAGCGAAGCAAACACCGGCTGCTCATACCATGCCGTGAGCATTCCCGGGCCTTCCCTACGAATCCTGTCGGCCCATTGGCGATCCTGTTCACGACGCGCATCGCGCGCCGCTTCAGACTCAAGTCCGGGATGTGCCGCTTCCAGCACAAGACGGCGCACTCGTTCGGGAGCCAATCGGGCGATATGCATGGCGATTCGGCCGCCCATCGAGTACCCCAGCAAATCGAAAACGTGGATACGCTTCGCATCCAGTTGGGAAAGAATCGATCGGGCTGCCTGATCATGTGCGGAAGAAAGCGTCAGTGCAGCCGATGCATTGTTGGGCCAGGATGGTCTTGGGACGCTAAGCGCGATACAATTCCCACTCCACCGCCCAACAAGATGATCAAACGTCGAAGGGGATCCCATGAACCCGTGTAAGGCAACCAGCGGCAATGTCTTCATGACATGCGAACCGGCTTGGGTGGCTTCAATCCGTCATGTGAACATGGAAAGTCCTTCTCAACCACAATCCGGATTACGTTTTCGTCCAGACTGTCCATCGAACTGAGATCAAAATCAAATCCAACGACATCCGATGTGGGCCAATCCGTGAGCCAGGCAGCAGGAATACCAATGCGGACGCCTCCACGCGAGTTTGCGATCGGCCCGCTTCGGTCAACCGGCTCCAGTACGACGGTAACATCGGTCGGAGGAATGTCCAGGGATAGCACGACAGCGCGTCCGGCCGCAAGACGATCCACTTCGTCCCGCTCCAACCGAAAACGGATCATTTCGGCCGTCAACCTGACTTTCACGCGCTTCCTCCATCTTCAATGATCGCATCGATACGATCACCCAGCGCCCGCAAAAGACGGCGTTGTTCTTCCAGGTTGTCCTGCCTGTCCGTAGTTATTTCGATCACGTATCCTTTCCCCTCGGAAAATGCTTTTCCCAGCTGGGATTCAAGCTCCTCTACTGACCGGGGTTGAGCGTAGTCCAGCCCAAAATGCGCTGCCGCGCGCTCGAATCCCTGGCCGTGGGGCGTCCCAAACCACGGCTCAAACACATCGGTGTGTTCGCGGATGGGCAGATAGGAAAAAATCCCGCCGCCATCATTGTTGACGACAACGACAACCGCCCCTCGCTGCGCGCAGAGTGCCAGTGATGTCAGATCGTGTTGAAGAGCCAGGTCGCCAATCAGAATGCAGGGTCTCGTGGCCGATCCATCGGCAAATCCGCAGGCCGTAGCCAGGGTACCATCGATACCACTGGCTCCCCGGTTCAGGCTCACCGGAAGGAGAGGGCCGTCCATGGCAAAAAACAGGTCAGCGTGTCGCGCCGGATTTGAAGACGCCACCGTCACGGATATCTGCCCAGTGGCGTTTTGAGAAAACAGCCGGGCGACGTGTTGCTCTGAGAGGGAGTCGCCGAGATCAGAGGCCATCCAGGCAACGATCGCTTCTCGAATGGCCAGCCAACGTTTTTTCCAGGATGGATCGACGCGGGAATCCGCGGGCTTTACACGTGCTGAAAGCAACTTCATGAGCGCCAGCGGATCTGCGTGCACGCGGGTACCTCCCCGAGAGGCAGGATCAATACGTCGCGGACGCCCATCCACGACAATCCGTTCAGAATCAGGAGCCCAGGTTACCTGCCGCATGCTGACCGGCGTCGCACCGAATTGCACGATAAGATCGGGCGTGAGCACATCCCGACCCGCTCCGTAGAGAACCGCATCTACAGCTGGAATCAGCGACTGATCGGTCAAGCCGGTCCGAAGCTGTGACCCGATGTCGACCAAACCCACCGTGGCACATCCGTCAATCAGTTGCGCTGCCGCCTCCTTCAATTCGATTGTATTTCCCCGAAGCCGACCGAACACGAACACAGGACGCTCGGCAGACTGGATACGCGCAGCGAGATCGGCGACAATGACGTCCGATTGCGTCTGCGCAGCAATGTGTTTCGTGAAGGGCTGTCCTGTCGCCAACCAGCGCGTCCAGCCTCCACCTTCTGAACGGGAGCGTTCGCTTTCCCACCATGCACTTCGCGTGGGTACGTCATCTGCGGCCGGTACCAGTGGCTTTCGATACATGCAATTGAGATGGACCGGCCCGTTCGTGGAACGATGCACAGCTTCATCTATGGTCGAAAGGAGCCAGGTAGCGGAAATCTCTTCAGACGGAGTGGGCAAATCCACAAACCAGCGCACGTAGGTTCCGAATAGGTGATCCTGACGGATGGTCTGGTTGGCATCTGTATCCCTGAGCTCGGGGGGGCGATCTGCCGTCAAAAGCAGCATCGGTACGGCCTCCATCGATGCTTCGATCACGGCGGGATAGCCGTTTGCAAGCGCCGTTCCCGATGTGGTAATCCACCCCGCAGCCTTGCCTGTAGCCCGCCCGTAGCCCAACGCCATGAACGCCGTAGCCCGTTCATCGACATGCATGAACATGGTCGCGGATGGATGCCGGGAAACCGCCATGATCAGCGGCGTAGAGCGTGATCCTGGTGCAGCATAGAACGTGTCGACTCCCAGTCGGACACACTCCTCAACGAGCAATTCAGCCCATCGCAAGTTGCTATGCGCGGTCGTTGACGGCAAGGCCGAGTATTCGCGTAAAGTCAGTGATTTTCTGCTCGATTTCGAGCCATTCATCTCCCGGATCAGAACCGGCAACCAGTCCAGCCCCTGAAAAAAGCGAGAGCACGTCGTCTTTGAGGACGCCACAACGCAAGGCTACGGCAAATTCTGCTGAGTCGCGACCGACCCATCCAATAGGCCCAGCGTACCAACCCCGGTCAAAATTCTCCAGCGAGTCAATGGCTTCCAGGGCGATTTCCGTTGGAGCTCCGCCCACCGCTGGTGTCGGGTGCAGTTGTTCCAGAAGATCAAAGTCTGTCACACCCGGTTTGAGAGTCCCTGAAACACGCGACACCAGGTGGCGTCCAGCTGCGAGCTTCATTTCCGAGGCCACTTCATCCACGTTGACGTCGTCACAGCAAGACTCCAGCGTCTCCCGGATGGAATCCCGGACATAGGCATGCTCCCGCTGGTCTTTTTCACTGGCCAGCAGACTGGTCCGGTAGGCTTCATCTGAGTCCGAGGTCGTACCACGGGGGCGGGTACCTGCTACCGCCTCGCTGAATACCTCGCGCCCTCTACGGAAAAAGAGGCGCTCGGGCGTAGCGCCCAAAAACACGCCGTCCCCAGCATCGAAGAGGAAATGGAAGCAACTCGGCGTGGCATCCTGAAGGACACGGAACAGAGCGACCGGCTCGGGAGCCCGACCGAAGGAAAAATCGACGCGCCGAGCCAGAACGACCTTGTCCATCACGTCCCGCTCAAAGGCATCCAGCGCCCACTTTACCTGGCCCTTCCACCCTTCGAATCCAGGATTATCTGATCGCGCATGCGGCACAGATAGAGCTTCCCAAGCCACATCCTCAGGAAAAGCCACGTCATCAATCTGATCCAGTATGACGTCTCTCAGAGGCAAATCTTCGGGGAAAACCAGATTGCAACAGAAACTGCTTTTACCACGGAGCCGGTGAAGTTCGAATCGTGGTAACGAAAACTGCCATGAGGGAAAACCGAACCATCCGGTTTCCGGCTGGCGATCCAGGTCGAATCGCAGCCCGCCGAATAGTCGGACGTCGGCGCCTGGGCGAGCCAGGAATGATTCGATGTCCCGACCCAGTCCATTGAAATCCGGGCGTGTGTCGCCTGAAAGGATTCGAGCCACACCGATCATGGCCATCCGGTCGTCGGCGTGGCGGCCTCGCCAGTACATGCGATAGGTGTTCTCCTGCGCGGAAAGCCACCGGTACATGTCCATGTCCGCAACTGGAATCTCGATCCGTACCAATCGCTCTTCGGTCTCCTCCGCATCGACAAAATGGCGGGCAACCGCTTTTTTTAGCCGACTGCGAACTTCTGCGCCTGAATGCGCAACCTTGGGGCTATGAGGGGAGGGAGCCTGGATGACTACTGTCCTTTCTTTCGGGTTGAACGACGGTAATGCATGATCTCGAGGATGCGCTGTTGCATTGCATCCGTTCCACCAACGGGATAGCCATGCTTGAGTGCCGCGCGGACGATGAGATTCCTGAGAATCGCGTCCTGCACCGGGAGTGGAGAAAGCGGCTTGCGAAAGGTGGCAACCACTCGTCCGAAAACGCGATCGAGAAGCCCCCACCGAAACACAATGAAGCCTGCCAGTCCCAAGCCGACGGCAGGATATGCGCCCTGAGCGGCGAGCAGACTGAGAACAAGCACATAGAGCAGCCCCTGAACCACGGGATGAGATATCCAGGATAGAGGTCGCATGAATACCAGGAATACGGTGGACGGAGAAACCACACTCCCGAAGAACCACACCAAAATCGCGGCAGCGGCCGCTTGCCAGAGGGCCGCGTAAGGGAGCAGGGCAATGAGTATCAACAACCCCTTCGTCGCAGGGAGACGCGCCCATGTGCTCGCCATTTTCAAAAGGGTGGTCATTCCGTAGCGATCGACCACGTCCGCGGCGAACGAGCGTAAATCAGCCTCCGTGGTATGAAACCTTCCGCCATCGATGGTCACAATACCGTCGGGAGATTCAGCCCAGTATGGAGGCTGTGGACGGTCAGTCATCCTGACGGATATCGTAGTAGCGCAAGACCTCAGGTTCAAACCGTGGGCTGCGCACTTCCAATCCTTCTGGCAAATGAATCATCGGAAATACGCGGCCCTGAATGTCCCGAACAATATCTGAGTACGGGACGAATGCATAAAAGGCATCGGCTTCCATGACGGCGTCGTACTGAGACAACGGAACCTGATAGGTGACCTCTACCACAGCTGGCTCAAACGTCACTTCGACGCCCCTGGGCAATCCAACCGCTCGCACGGGAACGATGCGACGCGCCTCAGTGAATGCCTGGATGTCTGCCTTCACCATCACCTCGGAAACGTCCATTTCGAGCAGAGACGACAACGAGTCCGAAAGTGCAACCGGCGCATGAAGAGAATCTCTCATCGCGCCCAGATTGCGTCTCTCAGTTGGCCAAGAGCGAATATTTTCTAGAATGGAGCGAGCTCCAGTGATCGTTACTGAATCCGGAAAGGCTTCCAATCTTCCAATCATGCGGTATCCCGCGATGAACTCCATAGACACCCGGGGTTCGACTGGTACGCGGCGCCACACACGATCCTCTACATTCAGCGTCACCGAACGCGGCGTCACTGTTTGAATGGACACGTTCTTGACTATTTCAGGGGCCGTCAGGCCCAGATCAACCGACTCGTTTGCCACATCGATGGGCAAGGACGGCGGGTTGTAATACAGGCGCAGAATCTGAATGCCTTCTCCTTCCAGCTGAATCCGCACGGAAGAAGGTGGCACCGCAGCCAGGGCTTTGTCGTCTGGCAGATTCCTCAGCTCGGTCGGAAACTCAAGTACCTGGACATACTCCTCCTGCATACTGAAGGCAAACCAGAGTACGCAGGCCGCGAGGACACACAGCGAAATGACCCATCCTTTAGTCTGGCGCGAATCCTCATCGAATGATCCATCCCTTTGGGGAAAGAACAGGCTCTGAAATCGCGTGATAATGGATTGACTCATGTTGGCTAGGCCGGTTCGGTCTGTCTGTGTCACCCGAACAGGTGCCTGCTAGCTACGCAGTGCATCCAGCAACTGTTGCCGGTTGGCACGAGCAATTTCTCGCCCTTTGATGGAAAGACCTTCCTGCTCTCGGGCGTAGGCTCTCAATTCCCGGACCGTCATTTTTTCCAAGGCGGCACCCGGTTTTTTACGTCTGCTCCCGGAAGGCGTTGGAGTCGATTCTCCCATCTGCATGGCGTGCACTTCCGAAGCAGGACGCGGTATGACGTGGCCCGATACGACTTGGCCAACCCGCTCAGCAGCGGCTGTTCCCGCGTCGACCGCCGACTGCACGGCAGCCGTTTCTCCTTCAACCAGAATGGTCACCAGTCCCGCGTCGGCCTTTTCCATCCCAACGAGCGTTACGCGGGAGGCTTTTACCATGGCATCAGCAGCCTCGATGGCCGCGATCAGACCACGTGTTTCCACCATTCCCAATGCGTTATGGCCGGATGTTGCCATGGCGTGGACCCTGTTGGAGATGAATAACGAGGGCGCCGTATACGCCCAGTACCTGCCGGTTATTCAGGCAGGATTCCCTCAACGTCGCTGTGAGGACGCGGAATGACGTGTACCGACACCAGCTCGCCCACACGCTCGGCAGCTGCAGCTCCGGCATCTGTGGCTGCTTTGACAGCACCTACGTCCCCGCGGACCATGACGGTCACATAGCCGCCGCCAATTTTCTCTTTGCCCATGAGATGGACGCGTGCTGCCTTGACCATGGCATCGGCGGCTTCAATGGCGCCTACAAGGCCGCGGGTTTCCACCATTCCGAGTGCAATTCCGTAATCGTCTGACATTGGGTGTCGCAGTTGGTTGTTAAGGCGTCCACGAGAGCGTGCTGTTCACGTCGGAGGACCACCCGAATATAGGTGGTTTGACAAAGATTCTCCAAGAGCGATGATGTGTAATGACTATACTTCGTCTTCTCGCTCAAAAGTGCTCAATTCCATGATCAAAGCCGCCCTCATTGCCGGCGCCCGGCCCAACTTCATCAAGATCGCCGCTTTGGAGCATGCCTTCCGGCAGTCTGGCCACTTCGAGAACATGCTGATTCACACCGGTCAGCATTACGATGCGAAGATGAGCGACATCTTTTTTCGCCAGCTTGGGATGCCAGAGCCCGACATGTATCTGGGGGTTGGTTCGGGGTCCCACGCCACCCAGACGGCTCGCGTGATGACGGAAATCGAATCCGTCTTCATGGATAATCGTCCGGATGTTGTGGTAGTGGTCGGAGATGTGAACTCGACCGTCGCGACAGCACTGACCGCGAAAAAACTGCACATCCCGCTCGTGCACGTGGAAGCCGGGCTGCGCTCTTTCGACCGGTCCATGCCGGAAGAAATCAATCGGATGGCGACCGATGCCATCTCGGATTGGCTTTATGTCTCTGAGCCGTCAGGGGAAAAACACTTGTTGGCCGAGGGGCAGCCAGCCGACCGGATCCATTTCGCCGGGAATGTGATGATCGATTCCCTGCGCCGTTTTGAAGACTGGGCACGTGCTACACAGGAGCATGTGCGGCGCGGACTCGCGCCCGGGTCTTATTTCCTGATCACAGCCCATCGTCCTGCCATGGTCGACGTGCCCGATCGCCTGGCCGTCTTCGCTGATGCATTGCTTCGTCTTGCCGACCAGGGCCCTGTGGTATTCCCGATCCACCCACGCACCGCCTCCCGACTGGAATCCCTGCCGGCGGGTCGTGAATTGATGAGCTCGGACCAGGTCCACCTCACCGAACCTATCGGGTATCTCGAGTTCATGTGCCTGATGATGCATGCAGGTTTGATCGTGACTGACAGCGGCGGTATCCAGGAAGAAACCACGGCGCTCCAGCAACCTTGCGCGACAGTGCGTCCCAATACAGAGCGGCCCGTCACGGTGGATGAGGGAACGAATGTCCTGATGGACCTGGATGCTGATGCCATCGCAGAAGCTGGCCAGCGCGCCATGTCCGGGAATTGGAAATCAGGGCGTATTCCTGAGAAATGGGATGGGAAGGCTGCAGAACGGATTGCTGAGCATCTGGCGGCCAACCTCTGACCTGAAGGATGGAGTGTGCCCCTCCTTCTACTCAGACAGGAGATTGTCGTATTGCGTCACGAGTGCTTGTGACGTGGCCTCCCAGTTCCAGCGCTCCTGGACCGCCGATCGTCCGGCCGATCCCATGCGGCTGATCTCATCCGGACTACCGGCAATGCTGAGTACGGACGCCGCCATGGCCTGGTGGTTACCCGAGGGATACACCAAGCCGCACGATTCGGCCTGCACAATGCGTTCGAGCGGCTTGCAATCAGAGACCACGCATGGAAGCCCGGAATGCATGTAGTGGAATAGCTTGTGCGGAATGGTATGATCGGTATGCATGGTCTTGCGATGCGGAATCAAACCGATCGTCGCCGCCTCCATGTATCCCCTTACAGCCTCTTGGTCTTTCCAGCCAAGAAATCGAACGGCTGATCCGAGGTCCAGTGATGTGGCCAGTGCTTGCAGATCGCCTCGAACGGCGCCATCACCGACCAGAACCAAAACAGCATCAGGGTGCTCGGCGAGGATGGCTGGCATCGCACGAAGTGGATCTTCCAGGCCGCGATGCAGGTCCATACCGCCCGTATAAAGCAGTAGGGGGCTTCCTTCGGGCATGTCGTCTGGCTTGGATGTAGGCCAGCCTTCAAACACGTGGCGCTGTATGGTGTTGGGCACAGTTACCACATGCCCGGCGCGATGGTCACCGGCCTCCAAACGTTCTGAGATCCGATCGGCCATTTCTTCGATGACCACGATCAGACCATCTACCTCGCTCGACCATCCGATTTCGAGGCGCTCCCATTTCTTCAGGTTCACAACCCACTTTCCAGGTGCTGTGGTACTCCACTTGTAGTGTTTCAGGGCATGAACCCAGTTCTCATGCATGTCACCAACCACTGGAACGCCGAGACGGCGACCGGCTCGCAAGGCCGCGCCAAACAGATACAAGTCGTGCGCGTGGATCGCATCGATGGGCCGCTGCCTGTTGACGGCAGCGAGTGGCCGTTTCAGAATCAAGTCGAACAAAGGAAGCGTTGCGGCCAAGCCGCGCGCTTTGTTTCGGAGTTGCCGGGAAGTACGAGCCCGATGGATCGTGATATGCTCTGTCAGGTGTTCATGCCCCCGGTCGTCTGGATCGATGACCAGGATGGAAACATGATACCCGGCATCGGCCAGCGTCCGGGCTTCGTTCTCCACGCGCAAATCGGGTGGAAACGCGTGATCGAGCACCATGCATATGTGCCGGCGATCACCCATCAAAGGCGCCCATGAGCGTTGTGACGATGCATTCGGATGCCGTACCTCCGGGCGCTTCCCCGAATGCCGGGGGTGCGCCATCTGGTGTCGCTGAGACAGCCTCCAATATGGCATTCGGGGAAGCGCCCGTGACCACGTTCCAACCCCGCTGCAGGGTTTCAACCCATTCGGTTTCGTCGCGCAACGTGATACAGGCCTTGCCCAGCCATACCGTTTCCTTCTGCAGACCACCCGAATCGGTCAACACCTTGCGGGCCCCCGAGATGAGAGAGAGCATCGAGAGATAGGAAACGGGAGGAATGAAAAACACATTATCTGAGAGCGGAATTCCCTCAAGGCGGGAACGGGTGCGCGGATGCAACGGCAGGATCACCGGGGGATCGAGCTGACCAAACGTGTCGAAAATGGCCGACAAGCGGACCGGATCATCGGTGTTCTCGGCGCGGTGCACTGTAGCCAGGTAGTATCCACCAATTCCTGGCGCATCCGGAATTGAGCCCAGCACGGTGCTCAATGGCCTGATAACGGCTGCGCGCTCAGCGAAATTCCGGGTAGCATCCAGCATTACATCCCCGCTCATGACCACGCCTTCTGTCATACCCTCCGAAGCCAGGTGATTCACAGCGGTCTGCGTCGGACAGAACAACCAATCAGACAACCGATCTGTCACAATGCGGTTTATTTCTTCCGGCATGGAGCGATTGAAAGAACGCAGACCTGCCTCAACATGCACCAGCGGAATGGACGCCTTGGCGGCCACCATGGCAGCAGCCACCGTGCTGTTGGTATCGCCGTAGACCAAAACAAAATCTGGCGACTCCTGACCCTGCAGAAGCGTTTCGAGGCCCGTCATCATAGCCCCCGTCTGCCTGGCATGGGATGCCGATCCCACCTCGAGATTGTGCGCGGGTGCCGGGATGCCCAACTCACCGAAAAAAACGTCGCTCATATCGGCGTCATAATGCTGACCGGTATGCACTAGCACCTCATTCACTCCCGCCTGCTGGAAGGCGTGGGAAACCACAGCTGCCTTGATGAATTGAGGTCGGGCGCCGACGACGGTCAGAACGTTCATACGAAAGCGGTTCGTTGTTGAAGGAAGAGGCGATGTGGAAGAAAGGAAAGATCCACCAGCTGCGCGATAACGCAGTGCAGGTCACGATCCGTCCGAAGCTACAACGCGGTCCAACAGGCTCGCCAATGCTGCAGCCTGTGATTTCCGCGAATATGACGCCAGCCGTTCCGGAGAAGCACCCGAAACAGCCTCTCCCCGTTCCCAGGCGGCGTACGCCTGGCCAATTGCCTGTTCGACGGCTTCTGCATCTTCATAGTCAAACAACGAGCCTGCGCCTGCTTCAGTCAGCAGATTATCTGCCTCACCGCCAGGCTCTCCCAGAGCAAGAATCGGGCGACCCGAGGCCAGATATTCGTAAATCTTACCCGTTACAATGCCTGCCGACCCCATCACCCTGTTTATAGGAAGCAAGAGGACCGATGCGACCAGCATCCAGGCAATGGCCTCATCGTGCGGGACGTACGGAACATGGGTGACGCGATGGCCAAGAATGGATAGGGCCTTTTCGTGGATCCCAGGATCCACATTCCCAACAAAGACCAGTCGTAGTCGGGGCCAGGCATTCGTCTTGGAGGCCTGGCGGAGGGCCGTCCAGAGAGGCTCGGGATCCCGCGCTGGGGACAGGTTACCCGTATGCACAACCAGAAAATCGTCCACCTGACTGCCGGCTTTCTCCATGGAAGACCAGGCCGAGCGAGGTTTTTCTTTGACCCGCGCAATGTCCTCCGGGTCGAATCCGTTGCGGATCACTTCGAATGGAGCCTTGAGCGCACCTTCCATGTGAAAGGCTAGATCCTTCGTCACTGCGATGCGTGCGTGGGACGACCCCAAGGCTCGTTGCCGAAGGCGGGTGTCCCGCTTGAGGGCCCAGCTGGAAGCGGGCAACATGTGCTGATACGCTGGGTCGGGCCACGCATCCCTCAAATCAGCAATCCAAGGCTTTCCGGTCAGTCTAGCCAATTTCTGCCCTATAAGATGGGCTGAGTGAGGTGGGCCGGTCGAGACAATGGCATCAAATCCAGGGCTTTCGGACAACACTTTTCCGGCTCGGACGGCATGTCGAACCCAGCCGACCCGAGCATCTGGAAGGAACAGGTTGGCTCGAACCCAGCGGGCAAATTTCTCTTTGACTGAGGCATGATCAGCGCCCAGGAATCCCACGCCAAC
>CALIKL010000046.1 GCA_938018055.1 uncultured bacterium | reverse complement strand
TTTATAAGAGGAAGCTGCACCGCCGTAGTCATAAGCAGCTTTGCCTTCTCTTTCTGAAATGCTGGATCATCCAGAATTGACTCCAACTCGCGCAAGTTTGGGAGTTCACCCAGTGAATGCAGACCAAACAACTCAAGAAAGCGATCTGTCGTGCCGTAGAGCAATGGTCTTCCGACCTTCTCAGAGCGACCAACAACGTCAATCAGCCCAAATTCAAGCAGCTTACGGATGGCGTAATCACAATCCACTCCGCGTACAAACTCCAACTCTGAGCGCGAAACGGGTTGTCGATAGGCCAGGATGGCCAGCGACTCCATCAGTGTCCGAGACAGTTTACGCTGTCTGTCCGTGACGAAGAGCGCCTTCAGAAATGGGGCCAATCCTTTTCTCGTAGCGAACCGATACCCACCGCCCCATTTCTCTATCGCATAAGGCCGGCCAGTCTCGACCAATGCATGGTTGATTCGCTCGATGGCCTGCTCGATTTCCGACGGATCCGGCACATCAAGTCCCGTGGCTTCAGCCCAGGAATTGGCAATCGTCTTCGCTCCAATTGGCTCTTCAGCTGCAAAAACTAATGCTTCGACCGCAGCGTCGAAATCAGGAGTGGACTCTGGAATATGGGTTGATGGCTCCATCAGGACGCTGATTCTTCGTTTTTCGCTGACGTGGCTGTCTTTGCTTGAGCGCGTTCGTCCCCACTGACGGCAGGACGATCCGCGCGAAGCTTGATCTCGAAATCAGACGCATCGCCGGAGAGGAAGATATCGATATCACCCATCCGCGCCATTTCCAGAACGGCAAGAAACGTCGCGATCACAAATGGCTTGCTGCGTCCCTGGGCCATTTCGACAAAAGAATGTCTGTCCCCGTTGCCGATAGCCGCGCGCAGAAATTTCTGTTGTTGCTCAACCGTGAAGGACTCCGCCTCAACAGCATGAACCAGTTCATCTGGCACTGCGGTCAACACCCGTCTCAATGCTGTGATCAGGTCGAATACGGTAGCCTCAACGAGCTCCTCCTCCGGCTCGATGAGAGTATCCTCAACGGCAGACGCAGCACCACGCGTAAACTGCTTTGAGCGCTCTTCCCACTGCTCCTCCAAGCGATCAGACACCTCTTTGAAGCGAACGTACTCCAGTAGGCGTTCAACCAATTCGGCTCTCGGATCAATGGGCTCCCCGTCTTCATCCATGTTTTCCGAGGGAAGCAGCAATCGCGTCTTGATGTTGATCAGGACTGCAGCCATGTAGAGGAAGTCACCGACTCCGTCCAGGTCTACTTCCTCCATGTATGAGACGTATTCCAGAAATTCATCCGCGATGCGCGCAATGGGAATGTCATGGATATCCAGCTCGTCCCTTCTGATAAAGAAGAGCAGCAGGTCCAGCGGACCCTCAAACTGCTGAAGCCGGATCTTGTACATCCTTAGTCCTGTGTCTTGCGATCTCTGAACCAGCGTGCTGTTTCGGCAAGTCCCTCACGAACGTCCACCGAAGGTGCCCAATTCAGAACCTGGCTGGTCTTTTCATAAGATAGCACCGATCGTCGCTGTTCGCCGGGCTTTCCTGGGCCATATTCAGTTGGCATGTTTGGGGCCAGCTCGTCGCGAAGCGTCTCAAACAGCATCACCACGTCGGTCTCGATTGAAGTGCCCACATTGAATACGCCGGATCCCTCAAGACTGAGAGCTGCCAGATTCGCTGCAACCACGTCTCTAACGTGAACGTAATCTCGGGTCTGCCGGCCATCTCCATTGATTACGGGTTGCTTGCCATCAAGCATCCGCTCACAAAAAATGGCGACCACCCCGGCCTCGCCGTGTGGGTTCTGCCGCGGTCCGTAGACATTGCCATATCGCAATGCTACATACTCGATACCGTGCGTGTCTTCGTAGAAGAAGAGATACTTCTCTGAGCACAGTTTGGTGATGCCATAGGGTGAAAGTGGCTGTAGAGGATGCGCTTCTGTTTGAGGAGCAAACTCTGGCTCTCCGTAGATCGCACCACCGGTAGATGAGAAGATCACCTTCCTCAGGCCATTTTCGCGGCCTGCTTCCATCAAATTCAAAAGGCCACCTACGTTGACGTCTGCATCATATCGTGGATCGGCTACGGATCGACGGACATCCATTTGAGCCGCGAGATGATACATCAACTCGAATCGATGCTCGGCCCAGAGATCCCGCACACCAGGGTCGCGGATGTCCAACGCATGCAACGTAGCACCCGCAGGTACCTGCTCGCGAAATCCTCCACTCAGGTCATCCAGAACGTGGACTTCATGGCCATGATTGAGAAGCGCGTCACAAACATGGGATCCAATAAAGCCAGCGCCACCGGTAACGAGAAGTTTCATGACGGTATTCGAGGATTTCAATTCGGTAAAAGACGAATATCGGAGAAACGAGACTCATCCAAGAGTCTGTGTGCTACTCGTTGAATGTCCTCAATCGTAGCAGTCTCCACCAGATCCAGGATTTCATCGAGTGAATAATAGCGACCATAATAGAGTTCTTGTCGACCAATCCGCATCATACGGGACGACATATTTTCAAGGCCCAGCATAAGGGCGCCTTTGGCCTGACTCTTTGCGCGCTCTAATTCGTTACGTGTTATCGGCCGGTCAATGAGGCGATCAAACTCCCTGCGGATCAGCTTGAAGGACCGGTCTGCCTTCGAAGCATCTGTACCCATGTAGACACCAATATCACCAGTATCCGAATGGAGGTTGATGAAGGAGTAAATATTGTAACAGTAGCCGTATTTCTCCCGAATATTCTGATTCAATCGGGAGGACATCCCTCCCCCCAGGATGGTGTTGAGCACAGATAACGCTACGCGCTCTTTATCATGCACATGGAGCCCGCGTCCACCGAGGATAAGATGTGCCTGCTGCATGGGCTTGACAGCTTGGACGGAAACGGGCTGCTGCTCCGGCGGTGCATTGCGGTCTCCGCTGTCGTTACCGCGGGAAAGCGAGGAGCCAACCAGCTTTTCAACCAATTTGACCACCCGACTGTGCCTGACGTTTCCGGCGACTGAAATGACGATGCGACCTGCCGTGTAGTGTTTTCCTAAGAATTCGACGAGATCCTGGCGACTGAAAGAACGAACAGCATCCTCATTTCCTATCACTGGACGTCCCATGGAATGCTCACCATACAACGCCTGATCGAAGAGGTCGAAAACATACTCGTCGGGCGTGTCCTCGTACATCTTCATTTCTTCGACGACCACATCCTTCTCACGCTCCAGTTCTCGCTCAGGAAATACCGGATTGATTACGAGATCCAGTACGGTATCGAGGGCCCTCGGAAGGTGTTCATCCAGACAGCGGGCATAAAAACACGTGTACTCCTTGGAAGTGAATGCGTTAAGATATCCCCCAACATTCTCCATGCGTTGGGCAATATGGTGCATTCGCCGGTTTGAGGTGCCTTTGAATACCATGTGCTCAATAAAATGGCACATACCTGCTTCTGTGGGAGACTCGTCGCGACTGCCCACATGAACCCACACACCCACCGATACGCTTCGGACGGAAGGAATCTCTTCCGTTACCAATCGAATGCCACCCGGTAGCGTTGTTTTCTGAAACTGGAAAGACATAAGTAGATGTTCTTGGACGGGATCTGGTGCAGGACTTGCCCGCAATCATATCGCAGAAGCGAGTAATAAGATCGACTAGGAAAGCCTTCCCGTGCCTACGGTTTCATGAATCGTATGACAATGATTCGAGGGTAAAAAAATAGCGACGGCCTTGCGGCCGCCGCTATTGATTTCAGGCGAAGCCAGATCAGTCGCGGTCGCGACCACCGCCGCCATCACGACGACCGCGCCCGCCGCCATCGCGACGTCCACGACCGCCACCGCCATCACGGCGACCACGTCCTCCTCCACCGCCACCGCGGCGCTCACGAGGACGCTCCTCATAGCCCTCAGGCTTTTCGAGGAACGGCTTACGGCTGAAGCGCAGCTTACCATCGTCGCGTACTTCGATGAGCTGCACCTTGATTTTGTCGCCAACCTGGACATAGTCAGAAACGTTCTGAACGAATCCGTAGTCCAGCTCAGACACGTGGAGTAGACCTTCCTTGCCAGGCAGGATTTCTACAACAGCGCCCATGTTCTCGAGCACTTTGCGGACCGTGCCTTCGTAGTCTGTTCCCTCTTCAGGAACGGTCACGATGCCCTTGATGATTTCAAGAGCGGCCATGGCGTCGTCGCCATTCGTAGCTGCAATCACAACGATACCCACACCGTCTTCCTCGCGGATTTCGATGTTGGTGTTTGTTTCACGCTGGATCCCCTGGATCACTTTGCCACCAGGGCCGATCACGGCGCCGATGAAGCTCTGATCAATGGTGATCTGCGTCAGGCGAGGTGCGTATGGAGACAGGTCCATACGCGCTTCAGAGATGGTCTCTTCCATCCGCTCGAGGATGTGGATACGAGCATCTTTGGCCTGGTGCAGGGCTTGGGACATGAGCTCGTGGCTCAGACCGGCGATCTTGATATCCATCTGGCAGGCCGTGATACCATCACGTGTACCCGTCAGTTTGAAGTCCATGTCTCCAAGGTGGTCTTCCGTTCCCAGGATGTCCGTCAGAATGGCCGTGCGCTCGCCATCGCTGACGAGACCCATGGCGATTCCGGAAACCGCCTTCTTGATGGGTACACCAGCGTCCATGAGTGCCATCGATCCGGAGCAAACACTTCCCATGGAAGAGGAGCCGTTTGACTCCAGCACGTCGGCGTTGATACGGATGGTGTACGGGAATTCGTCCTGGCTAGGAATCATGCCCTGAAGAGCACGCTCGGCCAACATACCGTGACCAATCTCACGACGTCCAGGACCACGCAGGAAGCGTGCCTCACCGACGCTGAATGGTGGGAAGCTGTAATGCAGGAAGAACGGCTTGTCTGCCGTATCGAATACCTGATCGACAGGCTGGACATCTTTACCCGTTCCCAGCGTGACGCTGGCCATAACCTGCGTTTCGCCACGGGTGAAGACAGCGGAACCATGGACACGTGGCATGTAGCCAACTTCGGTCCAAATATCGCGCACATCAGTCAGGCCACGACCGTCAATACGACGACCATCACGCATGATGAGCTCGCGCATGACATCTGACTCAACCTGGCCGACAGCTGCTTTGATGTCGCCTTTGCCCCAACCTTGTTCGGTCTCGTCCTTGCCATCCTCTCCTTCGCCCAGGAAGTGGGCAACGACATCCTTCTTGATATCGGAGATGCCGCCGTAGAAAGATTCCTTGGAATATGGCTTGAGGATGTGCTGCTCGAGGGTATCTGCCGCGTACTCACGAACTGCCTCTACAACACCTTCGGGAAGACCTACCGTTTCATATTCGAAGGTTTTGGCTCCACCAGCTGCTGCAACGAGTTCCGTCTGACCCTGAACCAGCTTCTTGATGGCATCGTGCCCAAAGTCGAGCGCACCCAGCATTTCTTCTTCTGACACTTCGTCCATTTCCCCTTCCACCATCACAATGGCGTCTGCCTTTCCAGCCACGATCAGGTTCATGTCGGACGATTCGAGTTCTTCGATGCTCGGGTTGATGACGAAATCGCCATCTACACGGCCTACACGCACCTGCGCGATCGGGCCATCAAACGGGGCACCGGCCAACGCCAACGCGGCGGAGGCTCCTACCCCTGCGACAACGTCGCCATCGTTCTCGCCGTCCGCAGAGATCACGCTGCAGATAATCTGTACTTCGTTGAAAAAGTTGTCGACGAAGAGCGGGCGAAGTGAGCGGTCAATCAGACGCGAGGAGAGGGTCTCCTTGTCGGTCGAACGACCTTCGCGCTTGATGAATCCACCCGGAATCTTGCCGCCGGCAGAGAATTTCTCACGGTAGTCGACCGTGAGAGGGAAAAAACTTTGACCTTCGCGGGCTTCCGTTGCAAGAACGGCCGTGCAAAGGACCATGGTGTCCCCCATGCGAGCTACTACGGCACCGTTGGCTTGTTTTGCCAGACGCCCGGTCTCGAGGGAAACGACTTTTCCAGGACCAATCTCGATCTCCTGGATAATTGCTTTAGACATGTTCAATACGATGTTTTTCTTCCTTTCCTACTCAATCAATGGGCGCAGATGAAGCAGCGTGCTTTCTGTCGACCCTGGCACCGCCCGAACTGGAAAAGAGTCGTTCGGAAATGCCTAAATGCACAGCGGAACGCCCAAGGGCGTTCCGCTGAACACATTCTTTCTTACTTGCGAATACCAAGCTCTGCAATGATGGAGCGATACCGAGAAATGTCGGTTGCCATCAGATAATTCAGGAGCCGGCGGCGCTTACCAACCAACTTGAGCAGACCACGACGCGTGGAGTGATCCTTTGGATGCGTCTTGAGGTGTTCGGTCAACTCAGATATACGGTTTGAGAAGATGGCGATCTGGACCTCAGGAGTTCCTGTGTCGGAGCCCGTCTTCCCGAACTGCTCGATAAGTTCAGCTTTACGTTCTTTCGTAATCACGTGAGAACCTCTTTAGATTTATACCATGCTAAAGAAGAACCCGTATTCCGGAGGGCGTACCGTCGCGGATAACCAGTTCTAATGTGAAGGTGAGAGAATGTCTCTCGCGGGCAATACACGCTTAGCGTGTCACATGCCCAAGTTGTCAAGGTAATCCTCGCAACAGCGCCCTACAACGTTCGCGATCCAGATTAAGTTGCTTCAAAAGGGCCTCTTTGCCGTCAAATTTGACCTCATCCCGAATGCGACGAACGAATTCAACACGAACTTCATGCCCGTACAGTTCTCCCGACCAGTCGATGACATTCACCTCCAGGTGCACACCGTCCCCATCAAACGTTGGCCGTATGCCAATATTCATCATACCCGGCAACCACGCTTCTGTATCAGGCAACCAGGTTTTCACAGCATATACGCCTGATGCAGGGATGAGCCGACGGGGATCTAGCGGTTCAAGATTTGCCGTGGGAACGCCAATTTGATGCCCCCTTCCTGCGCCTTTGATCACTGTACCTGAAACATCATAGGGACGCCCCAGCATGTCAGCCGCTTCCTTGACGGCACCAGCGGATAATGCCCGTCTGATGCGGCTCGACGATACAGGAGAATCTCCCATTTCATGGGCCTTGATCTCATGTACATCAAATCCAAGCCGTGATCCCATCTCGCGCAGCAGCGTCACATCACCAGCACGACCTTTCCCAAAACGATGATCATGCCCCACTACAACGGCATTGGCCTTCAATTGATTGACGATTATCTCCTTAACAAACACCTCAGGTGTCATCTGGGCCATTTTCTTGTCAAACTGCAACGCTACAAAAACACTTACACCCAGTTCTGCCAACAAGTGAGCTCGCTGCTTCAAATCTGTCAATCGCGGTACCTCAATCCCAGCCAGTACAGCTCGGGGATGGGGTTCAAAGGAGGCCACGAGCAAGGCACGACCTTTTTCCCTCCCGGCTCCAATCATCTTTGCCACGACAGCAGCGTGTCCACGGTGCACGCCATCAAAGCTGCCAATGGATACCACGCATCCAGCTGCGGGCAAGGCGTCCTGCGCAAGTCCGTGAACCCAGCGGATCATGAGACCGCCCCCGATTGCTTGGACTGTATTTGATCCACGAGTTCATCAAGCGGCCACGCATGCGAGTCGGTAAGCGTTCCGATTCTGGTACGGCGGAGTTGAACCAGATGTCCACCAACGCCCAGCGCCTGACCCAATTCATGAGCGAGACTCCGTATGTAGGTTCCGCTCGAACACGCAATGCGTACCTCGACATCATCACCTGAACGATCTAACACATCGAAGGAATGGACCGTGACATCTCTGTAGGGCAACGTGACCCGCTCGCCACGACGGGCCTTCTTGTACAAACGCTCCCCCTCCACTTTAACCGCCGAATACGCTGGGGTAATTTGGGTTATGTCCCCAATAAACGCAGGTAAGGCGTCCGCTATCATGCTATCGGTAACGTGAGAGGGATCCGACTCTTCTTCAACTTCCGTCTCTGCATCGTAAGAAGGGGTTGACTGGCCCAAACGAATCGTGGCTTCGTACTCCTTGTCCTGGCCAAGGAAATGATTCATGAGCTTAGTCGCTTTTCCACTCAGGACAATCAGCAACCCGGTCGCCATCGGGTCCAACGTGCCGGCATGTCCCATTTTCCGGATGGGAGATAAACGACGCAGCTTTCGGATGACATCAAAAGAAGTCCATGCACCCGGTTTGTCAATTGGGAGAATGAGTGGGTCCCATTCCGCGGGGAGCGTGCCTCGCGCGCATACCGGTACCGTCGCAGGATCCGGAATTCGTGCCATTCAACCGTCCGTCTCGGGTTCTGGATGTTTGCCAGAATCCCGCTGGGAACGCTCTTCTCGAATCTTGCCAAACAACGCATCCATGCGAGAAGCATGCTCAAGCGTTTCATCCAGGAAGAATCGAATCTCGGGGATGCTCTTTACTTGATGCCTGATGGCACGTCCCAGCGACTTTCGGACGCGAGGTGTCAGATCTTTAAGCTTGGCTAGAACAGCCTTCTTCTGGCCTTGCGAATCACCCATTACAGAGACATCCACATAGGCAATCGAAAGATCGGCTGTCACGCGGACGCCGGTAACAGTTACCATGGGATGTAACTGATCGGAGAACTCCGTTCCCAAGATCTGGGCGATTTCACGCTGAAACAGGCTCGCTACCCGTTCGGTGCGAATACTCATGGCTATAGCTGGATCGGGGTCGCGGACGCTCAGTCTTCCAGAGTCCGCTTCGTTTCAACGATTTCGTAGGATTCGATTTGGTCGCCGACCTTGAGGTCGTTGAAGTTTTCAATTCCGATACCACACTCGTACCCGTTCTGCACTTCTCGCACATCATCCTTGAAGCGCTTGAGAGACGAAAGTGTGCCGTCGTAGATGACAACGCCATCGCGAATCAAGTGCACCTTGTCGTTACGATTGATACGACCTTCCTGAACCGAACAGCCAGCGATCATACCGACCTTTGGCACCTTGAAGGTCTCACGCACTTCGGCAACACCGACAATCTTCTCGCTGCGCTCTGGTGACAAGAGACCCTCGAGAGCGTCCTTGACTTCCTCGATCGCGTGGTAAATAACGGAGTACAGGCGAATATCGATTTCTTCCTGCTCGGCCATTTTCCTCGCGCCTACTACAGGACGAACCTGGAAACCGACGATAATGGCATCAGAAGCCGAGGCAAGAACGACATCACTCTCATTGATGGCACCGATACCTTTGTGGATGATGTTGACCACCACCTCTTCGGTACCCAATTTCATGAGTGAGTCAGAAAGAGCCTCAACGGAACCGGCTACGTCCCCTTTGACAATGAGGTTAAGCTCCTGGAAATCACCCAGGGCCAGACGACGACCGATTTCATCGAGCGTAATATGCTTACGCTGACGCAGCGACTGCTCACGCTGAATCTGCTGACGACGTTGCGCCAAATCCTTTGCTTCCTTCTCGGAATCCAGAACGATGAATTGGTCACCGACATCGGGCGAGCCATCCAAGCCAATGACCAGTGCAGGTTGTGATGGGCCCACCTCTTCTACACGACGATCACGCTCATCGAACATGGCTCTAACGCGACCAGACCAGACTCCCACAATGAATGTATCCCCGACCTTGAGGCTCCCTTTCTGAACCAGTACCGTAGCCACATTACCACGACCTTTCTCAAGGCGGGATTCGATAACAGATCCAACTGCATTACGCTCTGGATTGGCCTTCAGCGCCAACATTTCCGCTTCGAGTAGCACTTTGTCCAGAAGTGTAGAGATTCCCTCGCCCGTCTTGGCAGAGACTTTTTCGCACTGAATCTCACCGCCCCACTGCTCCACCAGAACATTCTGATCGGCGAGCTGCTGCATGACACGGTCCGGATTCGCCTCAGGACGGTCCATCTTGTTGATGGCAACGACCATGGGCACACCAGCGGCCTGCGCATGGTTTATGGCTTCAATTGTCTGAGGCATCACGGCATCATCGGCGGCTACCACAAGCACGACAACGTCGGTCACCTGGGCTCCACGAGCACGCATGGCGGTAAAGGCCTCGTGACCCGGAGTGTCCAGGAACGTGATAATCTTGTCGCTTTTGAGACTGACCTGGTAGGCCCCGATGTGCTGGGTGATACCACCTGCTTCACCGGCCACAACATCTTCGCTTCGAATATGATCAAGCAGCGACGTCTTACCGTGGTCTACGTGACCCATCACGGTAACGACCGGCGCCCGATCCCTGAGATCTGCCACGTCGTCATCCTCGATGACGATATCGGTATCTGAGAAGTCGGCAATAAACTCGATCTCGAACCCAAATTCGTCGGCTACAATCGTGATGGTATCCGCGTCCAACCTCTGGTTGATGGATACCATCATCCCGGCCTGAAAGAGTGTTGAGATCACATCGGTGACCGCTACATCCATCAAGTTGGCCAACTCGCCGGTTGAAATGAATTCCGTGACCCGCAACGTCGAGGACTGCTCCTCACGCTCCAGTTCCTGCATTTCACGCTCGGCAGCGCGATCATCACGACGTTGGCGACGGCGCTTCTGACGCACTCTCGACGCACCAGCCTCCAACTCGCGAAGCGTTTCCTGAAGCGTGGCTTCTACGTCTTTGTCGTCAACTGCAGGACCTTTCTTCCGCTTCTTGGAACGCTTGGTAGTGTCCGAACCGGTACTGGGTGCTGCACCTGTGCCTGCGATACGTTTACGCTTGCGTTTACGTCGCTTGGATCCTGGTTCGGCATCCTCAACAGTACCTAGATCGATTTTTCCAAGCACTTTAGTACCGGAAAGCTTGTATCGATCCGCAGCCAGGACGTTTTCCTCTGCCCCATCTTCTGGCGCGTCTTCACTCTCGGACACCTCAACCTCCTTCGGGGACTCCGTTTCGGCAGCAGGAGGCTCTTCCGCAGTCTCGGGCTCAATTGCACTTTCAACTGCACCATCTTCGGCTACATCAGCACGGGCTTCTTGCTCGGACTCTTGAGCAGACTGACCATCTGTAGCAGCGCTTTCCTCCTCCGCGACCTCTTCTACAACTACCTCTTCGGTTGCCGTTTCGTCCGCTACTTCAACTACTGCTTCTTCAGCCTCAGTAGATGCTGATACGTCCTCTTCCGGTGCTTCCTCGGTTGCTGCCGCATCATCTTCAACGGCAGTCGGCTCGGGATCTTCCTCCGGTTCTACTTCGGTCTCTACTTCGGGCTCTACAGAATCAGGCTCTGCAACAACCTCAGGTTCGGGATCCGATGGCCCGGCCTCAGATTCTGGCTCATTTGCTTCTGAATCAGAGGATCCGCTGCCGGACTCCTCATCTCCATCGACCTCATGCCGCGCAGCACGTTTGCGACTGACACGCTCTGCCTGCTCTTTATCATCGGCAAAGTAGTCCATCAGGTCTTCGTAGGCCTCCTCTGTAGCAACAGCAGCGTTGATGCCGGAGCCTACGAGGGAGTCCGCGAATCCGGATTCCTCCAGATGCTCAACCAAAGCGTCAACGGAAACGTTGAACGACTTGGCCAGCCGGAATAATCGGACTTTCTTGAATTTCTTCTCTGTGGACATGTATCAGGGTTTGATCACGTGGTGCGCGCGGTCATAGCAGCAGGGGTCGCTACGATGCGTCTTTTTCTTCTTCTTCCGTCTCTGTTGACGCCTCGGCGTCGACGTCTGACGAATCATTTGAGTCGGAGCTTCCTTCCTCAGTTTCTTGCGTAGCCTCAGCTGGTTCAGCTTCTGGAGAAGCTTGGTCAGCTGGTGCCGATTCCTCTAAAGGCGCTTGGTCCGCCGGAGCCGCTTCTTCAGATGGAGCCTCATCCGGAGTAGAGGTCTCCTCCGCCTTTGGCTCCTCGGATTCTCCTGAAACGGTAGTAGCAGCGGCCGTAACCTTTTCAGCCTGAATAGAGGCAGATCCTTCGTCTGCGAATTCAGCCTTGATCACGTTCAGCACATGCTCTGCGTAGGCTTCTTCCATTCCCGTGCGCCGCATGAGCTCATCACGTGATAGCTCCAGCACAGCTCGAGCGGTATCGCACCCGATGTTGCGGAGCATCTGCAGAAGCTCTTCTGGAATCTCGTCTGAAAACTCCTGGATTTCGATGTCCTCTTCCTCTTCTGAGATCTCGCGGTAGACATCAATCTCGTACCCGGTCAGTTTGGAGGCCAAGCGAATGTTGATGCCGCCACGGCCAATAGCCTGAGACACTTCATCCACCTGAACGACGACTTTGGCACGCGGTGGAGTCAATTCGTCATTGAGCACGACCTGAACGGGCTTGGCCGGAGAAAGCGCTCGCTTGATCATTTCGATCGGGTCGTCTGTCCACTGGACCACGTCAATGTTTTCGTTACCCAGCTCGCGAACAACCGAATGAATTCTGGAGCCTTTCATACCAACGCAGGCCCCAACCGGGTCGATTCGGTCATCGTAACTGATTACCGCCACCTTGGCCCGATCGCCAGGTTCACGAACGATCTTCTTGATCTCAACCAGCCCTTCGTCTATTTCAGGGACTTCCAGCTCGAAAAGGCGCTCCATGAAGAGCGGATCTGCCCGGGAAATGACAATGCGCGGGTCCCCGTTGGCTTCACGCGTGACCTCCTTTATAACGGCTCGGATCATATCCCCTTTGCGGAAACGATCCCTGAAGATCTGCTCTTCCCGGGGCATCTTGAGCTCGGCCTTGTTGTGCATCACGAGAATCTCGCGACGACGCACCTGGTAGAGTTCCCCCACTACGATCTCACCCACGAGATCTTGATACCAGTCTACCGTGTTATCCTTTTCGATGTCACGGATACGCTGACTGAATGTTTGCCGTGCTGTCATGACAGCACGTCGGCCAAAATCTTTAAACTCGATTTCTTCGGCTACTTCATCCCCAACTTCGAAATCTTCATCGATCTGCTGGGCATCGGTCTCTTCGATTTCCGTTACGGGGTCTTCGACCGCCCAATTTTCCACAACCTCGCGGATGTGCAGGATCTGCATATCGCCGTGATCCGGATTCAGGATGATCTCAAAGGAATCATCAGACCCGTACCGCTTCCGGATCATGGCCCGGAATACGTCTTCCACGATCAACTGCAGTGTGTCGCGATCGATGTCTTTTTCGCGAGCGATCTCTGCAAACGAGGAAACAAGATCAGAATTCTGCATAGTGAAAATGCGCTTGGCCCGTTGGGTTTTACCAGGGCAATTTTATGCGGGCTTTGGAGATGTCCGATAGGGAAATCTCTTCCACTCCCTTTTTGGTTCGAAGTGTAAGAACGCCGTTGTTCACACCGAGGTTTTCCCCCTCGGTCCAAATGCCGTCGTCTTCACGATTAACAAGAACTTGCAGCTCCTTTCCAACATGACGCCGGTACTGGCGCTCCATGACAAGGGCTCGATCATCGCCTGGTGAGGATACGTTCAGGT
>CALIKL010000045.1 GCA_938018055.1 uncultured bacterium | reverse complement strand
GTCGGTGGCTACCGTGCCTTTTGGGAGTACCCCCATCTTTCGATATTGGGCTGCAAGGTACTCGGCTGCCATTTTTTGACCGCGCGCTGTGGTCTTGCGCCCTTCGAAGAAGTCAGAAGCAAAGAAATACAGATGGGCTGCCAGATCATTTGCCGTGATCGTTTGCAGATACTGAGCCACCAGGTCAGGGTTTTCAAACGTTGTAGGGGTATCTCCAGGCTCTGCTATGGCAGGAGCATTATCGGTGTCCTGTGCGCCGGCGGGAAAAACCAGAAGCGCACCGATCAGTAGTGCGATTCCCGTGATATGACGTTTCATGGTAAGTCCTATGGGTTTGTCGACTAGTGGAGAGGGGGCCGCTGGTTCTGGGAAAAGGGAAAGGAGAGAACCATTTCAAGCCAGACGCTGTCGCTTATTCAGATAAGCGAGCAACGCCGTGCTGTAGGGTTCTGCGGTATCGAGTTCGATGAAGTCGATGTTGCGCTCACGACAACGCTCCCGGAAACGGGTGGTGAAAGCGGTCACCGCCTCTGCATAATTCGCCCGCAGCTGGGAGGGCTGCAAGGTCATCTCCTCACCTGTTTCCATGTCAACAAATTGCATCGGTACATCCGGAAAACGGAACTGTCGCTCGGTCTCGGATTCGAGTACGTGAAACACCAGTACTTCATGCCCGCGATACCGTAAATGCCGAAGCGCATTCAAGAGAGCCTCATGTTCTCCGATGTTTTCGAACAGATCCGTAATCAGTACGACAAGACTTCGACGCCCGATTCGCTCGGCAACCTCATCGAGCACCGAAGCGGCAGACGTTTTTGCGGGCTGATCAGAATCCCCGGAAATGCGCTCCAACGTGGCTAGAAGCTCCCTGACGTAGCCCTGCGTGCTTTTGGGAGGTCGCAGGGTGTGAATGGTCTCGTCGAAGGCAATCAGGCCTGTTGCATCACGCTGGCGAGCCATGATGAAGTGGAGGGCGCTGGCCAGATACGCACTGTATTCCAATTTCGACAATGAAGCAGCATGCCGATAGCGCATGGAAGCCGACGTGTCCAGCACCACGTAATGTCGCAGGTTGGTCTCCTCTTCGTATTGTTTTACGTAATGCCGATCTGTCTTTCCGTAAACCTTCCAATCCACGTGTCGGAGTTCGTCTCCGGGATTGTATGGTCGATGCTCAGCAAATTCGACAGAGAAGCCGTGATAGGGACTTTTGTGAAGCCCGGTTATGAACCCCTCGACAATCAATCTGGCCCGCAGCTCCATATTGGAAATCTGACTTACAAAGGCAGGGTCGAGGTATTTGAGGGGCTTTGTATTTGTACTCACGGATTCTGTACTCTCAAGAAGGAGTGCGAACTGCGGGCCGAAGGATATCAATGGTTCTTGCAGATCGAAAGCAGCCTACGAGGTCTGTTTCAGGGTAGTTCCACTCGAAGCAGGATGCAGCTTGGATGGTTGGTTTGTGGAGGGGCTGCGGCGCATCGGAATGCGAGGGGAAATCCTGCTTCGTTCGCAGTTTCCTATGCGGACAAGATTCGATATCATTCGGCGACCTGCCAAACAGAACCCGATACAACGTGACTATGTCCCATCGACGCACCCTGTTGACCGCTTTGGCCGTTTCCATGGGTGGTTTCCTGTTTGGCTTTGATGCCTCCGTGATCTCTGGAGTTATTCGTTTCATCAAGCCCGAGTTTGGATTGTCAGATCTGGAGCTCGGGTGGGTGGTAAGCTCTCCGGCGTTCTCTGCCATGTTTGCCATGTTGGTGGCGGGAGCGCTCTCTGATGCGTTGGGTCGCAAGCGCGTGCTGGTCATTGTGGCGTTCCTCTATGCCATCTCGGCCATCTTGTCGGCAATCGCACCGACAACTCTTGTCTTGGTCGTCGCCCGCATGCTGGGGGGAGTTGCCTTTGGAGCAGCCTTGATTCTGGCTCCCATGTATATCGCCGAGATATCGCCGGCTGAGCAACGTGGTCGGTTGGTCTCGGTGCAACAGCTGAACATCGTACTTGGATTTTCAGCCGCCTATTTCAGCAACTACTATCTGCTTCAGGCCATCGGAGATTCCGGCTGGATTACCGAGGCTACAGCGTGGCGTTGGATGCTGGGTATTGAGGCTATTCCAGCATTGATCTATTTCGGGGTCGCGTTTTTCATTCCGTTCAGTCCGCGGTGGCTGATGATGAAAGGCCGGGTTGAAGAGGCCGAGGCGGTCTTGGAGTGGCTGCACGGCCCAGAGAGAGCAAGTCAGGAGGCCGCGCTGATCAAGGGGCGTCTCGATGATTCGACACAAGAGCGAACCGAGTACAAGGAGTTGCTGGCCAGGGGAATGCGGTTTGTTTTGGCCGTCGGATTGCTTGTCGGTGTGCTGCAGCAAATCACAGGCGTGAATGCCATTTACTTCTACGCCACAACCATATTCGAGCAATCCGGTGTCGGCGCCGACGCGTCCTTTGCCCAAGCCGTCTGGGTGGGCATCATAAACGTGTTGTTCACCATTCTGGCTATGGCGCTCATCGATAGACTGGGGCGAAAGCCACTCCTTCTCATCGGGTTACTCGGCGTCATGTTGAGTATGGGTATTACTTCCTATGGCTTTAATCAGGCTACTTATGAGTGGCCGAGCGAGCATGCCCTGACGCTTGAGGGGATTCATCCTGATGCCGTCTCGGATGTGACAGACCGTGTCTTCGAAAGTGACAAAGTGTTCAAAAAGGCGGTTCTGGGAGCGCTCGGAAAGGAGCAGTACAGGATCCATGAATCGGCCATTATTGAGGCTTCCGCCTCCATGAATGCCCGGCTGATCCTCGCCGGTATACTCGGTTTTGTCACCTCATTTGCCTTTTCGCTGGGACCGGTAATGTGGGTTATGCTGTCTGAACTTTTCCCCAACCGAGTCAGAGCGCTGGCTATTTCCGCAATCGGCTTTGTGAACTCTGCCGTGAGCTGGTTTGTGCAGTTTGTTTTCCCGTGGGAGCTGACAAACTTGGGCAACGCGATCACTTATCTGATATATGGTCTCTTCGCGCTGGTAGGATTGATCATACTGTGGCGCATTCTTCCTGAAACAAAAGGGAAGTCACTCGAGCAAATCGAAAACGAATTCGTTGGGTAAGGGCTCGAAAAGAATCCATCTCAACGATCATTCAGGGTTTTCACTCCGTCAAAGCTGACGATTGAGGATGTTCTCATAGAGCTCCTGGTGGCCGCTTCGCTGTGCAGGCTCGCCGAAGGATATCGCATGGGCGTGCAACTCACTGAGAGAAAGCTCTCCTCGCTCGAAGGCAGCTCCTTTACCCGCGTCGAAAGAGGCATAGCGCTCCGAGCGCATCGCTTCCAGCGGCGAAGACTGAAGCACTCTGTCGGCGGCAATCAATCCCCTCGCAAACAGGTCCATACCACCGACGTGTGCATGAAACAGGTCTACCGGGTCTGTCGAATTTCGACGCACCTTGGCATCGAAGTTCACGCCTCCCCCTTGAAGGCCCCCGGACCTGAGAAGTACCAGCATGGCCTCGGTGATTTCATACAGGTTGTTCGGGAATTGGTCGGTATCCCACCCATTCTGATTATCTCCGCGATTGGCATCAATGGACCCCAACATGCCTGCGTTGGACGCAACTTGTAATTCGTGCTGAAACGTGTGGCCCGAAAGGGTAGCGTGGTTGACCTCGATATTCAGTTTGAAGTCTTTGTCCAGACCGTACTCTTGCAGAAAGCCGATGACGGTAGCGGCATCGTAGTCATACTGATGTTTGCTGGGTTCACACGGTTTGGGCTCGATAAAAAATGTCCCCTGGAATCCCTGATTTCGAGCGTAGTCCTTCGCTTTGTGCAGAAAGGTTGCCAGATGAGCCAGCTCCCGTTTCATGTCGGTGTTGAGCAGCGACATGTATCCCTCGCGACCGCCCCAGAAGACATAGTTTTCACCATCAAGCCTCATGGTGGCATCCAGGGCCAGCTTGACTTGCGCCGCAGCGCGGGAAACGACCTGGAAATCCGGGTTGGTAGCAGCGCCATTCATGTACCGAGGGTGGCTGAAAAGATTGGCAGTACCCCAGAGCACCTTGATGCCCGTGGAATGCATGAGATCGCGGGCGTGGTCGGTCATCGCCATCAATCGATGCTCGGATTCCACCAGCGTCGCTCCTTCGTCAATGAGGTCGTAGTCATGAAAGCAGAAATAATCCAAACCAAGCTTGGACATGAACTCAAAGGCAGCATCCATCTTGGACTTTCCATTTGAAATAGCATCACCGTCGCTTGACCACGGGAAACTGCGCGTACCGGCGCCAAAAGGATCCCCTCCGGAATTACAGAAGGTGTGCCAATAGGCACATGCGAATTTGAAGTGTTCACTGAGCGGCTTTCCAGCAATCAGGCGGTTGCGGTCATAAAACCGGAAGGCCAATGGATTGTCGGATTCGGGTCCTTCGTAAACAATCGAGTCGATACCGGGGAAATACGTCATGGATCTAGAGAAGGTGGAAAGACGAGAGCAAAGTCCAAGATGCACAATTCTTCGCTCGAAGTCGAAGTTTCGATTTTCGACGATACTCCAAGATGCAACGATAGGAAGACGCACAAAAAGCCGTACTTTTGGAGTATGGAGCCCCAGGACACCATCAAGGCGCAACTACTCGACAGCCGCGATATGGAGCGTATGCTTCAGAGGATGGCGCGTCAACTCGTCGAAATGTTTGAATTGGACGAGGATGGGGGCGTTTCCTTCGGCTTGGTTGGTATGCAGACGCGGGGAGTATATCTGGCTAAACGCTTGCAGAAGATCATCAAAAAGGTTGACGGACTGGATGTGGAGTTGGGCGTGCTGGACGTAACCATGTACCGAGACGACTTCCGGATGCGAGGTCACCAGCCGGTGGTCAAGGAGACTCGCATTGACTTCGATGTCGATGGCCGGCATCTGGTGCTGGTAGATGACGTGCTATATACCGGGCGGACCGTACGCGCAGGCCTCGATGCGCTCACCGACTTAGGCCGACCAGCTTCGGTCCATTTTCTGGTGGTCGTAGATCGCGGGCATCGAGAGCTGCCCATCCGAGCAGATTTTGTAGGTCGTAAGGTCCCAACGCTTCCGGGAGAAGAAGTACGTGTCCGGGTAAGTGAGTTGGACAACGAAGAAGGAGTCTGGCTGGTCGATCATGCAGATGTCTCAACCAAGGAGGGCGATGTCTGAGATCTCGACACCTGCAGCTGGCCAAGAGGCATCTCCATCCCTGAAGCATCGCCATCTTCTGGGGCTGGAGACGTATTCAGCAGACGAAATCGGTCTTATCCTGCAGACGGCTCGACAATTCCGGGAGGTCCTGGATCGTCCGATCAAGCGGGTTCCAACCCTGCGAGGGGTTACCGTTGTCAATCTGTTTTTTGAGCCATCGACTCGAACGCGCATTTCGTTCGAATTGGCCGAAAAGCGGCTTTCTGCAGATACGGTAAACTTTTCGGCCTCCGGGTCCAGCGTCTCCAAAGGGGAGTCCTTGAAGGACACTGCGCAGAATATTGAAGCCATGAAGATCGACATGGTGGTGCTGCGGCATGTATCTCCTGGCGCACCTCATTTCTTGACGAAATGTGTGGATTCGATTGTCATCAACGCGGGAGACGGTGCGCATGAGCATCCGACTCAAGCGCTCTTGGACATGCTGACCATCACGGACCACTGCGGAGCCTTAACGGGCTTGAATGTTTCGATCATCGGAGATGTCCTGCATAGTCGTGTCGCTCGTTCCAACATACATGGACTTCTTGCGATGGGTGCCCATGTCACGATTTGTGGTCCCAATCCCTTGCTTCCGCTGCACCTCGAAGAGATGTCGCCCAATGGTCGCGTTCGGGTGACGCACAGACTGGAGGAAGCGCTGGAGGGAGCCGACATCGCGATGGCTCTTCGGATTCAGATGGAGCGACAGGGACGTAATCTATTCCCAAGCACTCGGGAGTATCACGAGCAATACGGAATAAAGACGGAGCACCTTGAGCGGTATCCAGCGTTGCGCGTGATGCACCCCGGACCTGTGAATCGCGGCGTGGAATTGGCTTCTGAAGTGGTTGACCATGAGCGGGCTGTAATACTTAATCAGGTCACCAATGGCGTCGCTGTACGCATGGCCGTTTTGTATCTGCTTTCTGGATCCAGCGTTACGGAATAGGGATGATACAGTCCCGCAGCCATGGCCGGTACTGGTCGAGGAGTCTGGCTTCAGGGAGCGTAATACGCTGATTTGTGAGTGCCCCCGAGGAAATCATAGCGCCGTCCATGCAAGATCCTGTGCGAAGAAAACACGTAGCAGACACGCCCGAAGAGCGCGTGCGTCAGGCCGTCCTTCGCATGCTGACAGAACAGCAGCATATCCCGGGAGTGTTGATGGCTGTCGAGAAGGCTATCGATATACAAGGCGAGATTCGGAGGCCGGATGTTGTCGTACACGACAGACAGGGAAAGCCCTGGATGGTAATTGAATGCAAGGCGCCGCAGGTCGTGCTGTCCCAACGTACATTGGATCAAGCAGCCAACTACAATCGAGTCTTGAAGGCGCCCTATGTCTTTGTCACAAATGGGGATACGCATTTCTGTGCTGCTGTAGACGGCGCATCGATAACGTATCTCGAAGACTTTCCAACTTGGCCGAACAAACCCGATCAGCTCCTTTAATCATTTCGCGGACTCAATGTCTTTCAAAGCAGAACAATTGATTGCACTCGCTGCCGTTCGGGAAGCCGCCGAGCTGTGCAAGCGCGTGCAGGAGCAAATGACGGTCAGCTCCATCGAGAAGTCTGATCAGAGCCCAGTCACCATTGCCGATTTTGGCAGTCAGGCCCTGATCTGCTCCCGCTTGCGGCGTGCATTTCCCGATGACCCTATCATTGCCGAGGAAACCTCCACGGTACTGAAGGAAACCGGATCGGTTAACGCACTTGATGGCGTCATTCGGTATGTCCGAGATTTGCGCCCCGATGCGTCTGCCGAGGACATTCTGGAGTGGATTGATTACGGTAACCAAAAAGAGCACACGTCCCGTCATTGGACGTTGGATCCGATCGATGGGACGAAAGGCTTCCTTCGAGGAGATCAATACGCGATTGCTCTCGCCCTGATCGTGGATGGGGAAGTACAGGTCGCGGCTGTTGGATGCCCAAATCTGACCCTGTCGTCATACCCGGACATCAAAGGAGTGATTGCACTTGCCGTGCGGGGAGAAGGCACAGAACTGTACCGACTATCCGATGCGGAATTGCTCGGAAGGCCATCGGTCTCGGACATCGCCACTCCAGAGTCGGCGCGTTTTTCTGAGTCGGTTGAATCAGCCCATACGTCTCATTCCCGTTCGGCCATCATATCCAAGCTACTGGGAATTGTAAAACCGGCAAAACGCCTCGATTCGCAGGCCAAGTACGTAGTCGTGGCGGGAGGAGATGCAGATATCTACCTGCGTCTACCTTCGGGACGTCGATACGTTGAAAACATCTGGGACCACGCAGCCGGCATGCTCATTGTGGAGGAAGCTGGAGGCCAGGTCACCGACACGAAAGGGACCCCACTGGATTTCAATCATGGCTATCAGTTATCCCAGAACCTGGGGGTAGTTGTATCGAATGGTGCTCTGCATCTCAGACTGCTGCAGGCCATCGCAGATACGTCGCCGGAATAGCGCTTCAGGCTGGTGGGAAGGCGGCCTTCAGGCGTTGGCAGGCGTCTTCAAGCACGTCGATTTCTTTGGCAAAACAGAATCGTAAGCACGAGTCGCCGTCTTTATCGTCGGCGAAGAACGAACGCCCCGCCACCGTTCCAATGCCTGCTTTTTCGACCAGCGTTCGGCTCGCGGCCATATCGTCTTCAAAACCATCGAAGCGCTGTCTGAGCGGAGAGAAATCAGCCAGTACGTAGTATGACCCTTCAGGCCAAGGTACATTGAAGCCGATTTCCTCGAGCGTGGTACACATCAGGGTTCGCTTTCGATCGTACGCCGCTGCCATCTCTGTGAAATAGTCACCGCTCATTTCGAAGGCCTCCGCCACGCCGTGTTGAAGCGGGGTTGGAGCGCAGATATAGATGAGATCTGAGAGCAGTCCCATCTTCGAAATGATGCCCTCGGGACCCACAGCGTACCCCAGGCGCCATCCCGTCATATTGTAGGTCTTAGAGAAGCCGGACAGCGTGATTGTTCGATCGTACGCACCTTCGATTGATGCCAGCGAAACATGCTCATGGCCATCATAAAGCATGTATTCATAGATTTCATCTGTTATGGCATAAAGGTCGTATTTGACCAGCAGATCACGCATTCTTTCGAGATCGTCCCGACTCCAAACCTTCCCAGTGGGGTTATTCGGGGTTGTGACAATGATCGCCTTGGTTCGGTCCGTGATCAGGGATTCTACTTTCTCAAAGTCGATGGCCCAATCTGGTGCTGTGGTCTGAACAAACTTCAGCTTGGCACCCATCACCTTGAGGAGATTACAGTGGTACCCGTAGTACGGCTCGAAGACGATAACTTCATCACCATGATCCAGGAGAGTGAACATGGTGGCAACGAAGGCACCGGTCGATCCCACCGTTACCATAATGTCATCGACACTCTTTGCTGGGATACGGTTATAGTCCCGCGCCTTGTGCAACAAGGCCTCCCGTAAACGGCGAATTCCACCATAATAGGAGTAGATTGACCTGTCTCCGTCGATCGCCTCATGAGCCCCTTGTTTGATGGGATCAGGAGTGGGCATGTCACAGATGCCCTGCCCGAGATTGATCCCGTTCACTTCCTGCAGCATGAGGGTGATCGCTCTGATATTGCTCTGTTGCAGTTCCCGGGTACGTTCGGCGAGAGGCTTCATACGACTTGTGTGACTCTGGGTTAAGGTTATTCCTGAACGTCGGTGCGGATGATACTACGCCACGACTCGAATTCTGTCTGATAGGAAATTCCGACTCCAGCTGTATTGGTCAGCTGGGTCGTCTCGAGAATATCACTCTCGCGACGGAAGAAGACTTCGACGGATACGTGTGGACCTACCCGGATTTCGACCTCAAACTCGCCTTGGAGTCCATCAGAAGTCCGGATGTTTTCGGTGGACCGTGCACCCTGATAAACGCCTTCTCCACGAATGATGAGGCGCTCATTGAGCAATCGAAGGGCGACTCCGTACGTCACGTCCAGATCCTGTGCAGACTCGCCTTGCAGACCGAGTGAGAAATCGACCTTCGGCAAGGCGGATTGCAGGAAGCGATTCAGTTGAGCCGTGACCAGCTGCGATACACTGTTGAATGCCAGCTGTCCGCCTGAATCGGCCGTGATATTCTCTGTGGTCAGCTGAAATGAGTTGAGGATAAGGACAGAGGTTGCGTACTCAGTAGCTCGATCTGGTTGATTCAGTAGAGCTTCCAGCGCCTGGTATTCTCCCAATACATTTTGATTCGACCGATCGATAGCCAGCGAAAGGGCTACTTCGGGAGACTCGACCTTACCACCAATCTGCAGATCAACAATGAGTGGAATAACGCCCGGGCGTTCCCCCTCTGCACCCGGTAGACCTGCACGGGATGCACGGGTTCGATAAGAGGCCGGAATATTCAGCGTTGCATTGATTGGATCGCCGCTCCACTCAATGAAGCCACCCGGATTGATGAGGAAGGTCTTGATGAATAGCTCACCCGCCGTGAATTGGTAGTCCCCGCTGGTGACATCGAGTCGTCCGAATACCTGGAATTCGTCATTCTCCAGGACCAGTTGCACGTTGCCTGCTGACACGGCATTTATCACATCCCCAAGCAACGGGTCAATCACGAGATGGACGATGGAACCGGGTGGCGCGTCGATATTCAAATCGAGGTTCAATCCATCGAGAAATTGTCGTTCTGATGTAGGGCGTCGCTGCAAAATGGAGGAGCGAGACTCCAGTTGACGAAAGTCCGGGATTACGCCTGGTGTATCCTCGAATACGATGAAGGCCAAATCCGTCTCCGTTGTCTCCTCCACGATAGGAATGAAGAGTTCTGAATTGTCCGTCGTTCGCCCATTTGTGGACACCAATCGTGCGTTGAACAAGGGCCCCGTCAATTCAATGTCCCCCGAGGCCCAGATGAAGCCATAGAATGGCAATTCCTCTGACTCTGCCACGTTCATGATCTGGAACTCGTCCAGCGTTCCCTCCATGTCGAAGGTGAAACTGGTGTAATCATTGAAGAGCAGCCGTCCAGATACATCCACCTGTCCACCCGTCTCGTCTACCAGGCGTAATGGTTCAAAATGAATGGCTTCCTCGTCCAATCGAAGCGCACCGGAGGCAGCATAGGTTGTCTGGGTGTACGGGATATCAAACATTCCGTCTACGACACCCAGTCTTGCATCAAATATGGGATAGGAAAAATCTCCCGTGATCCGGCCCTCTCCGCTCAAAAAGCCTGAGACAGAACCCAGAACATCGGGGAAGATGTATTTCAACCAGAAAACATCAGCTTGATCGATCGTGGTTGTGAGGTTCAGCGATCCGTTTTGGGTGTCCAGACTGCCGGGGAGACGGATGTCGCCGGTTATGTTCAGTTCGTTCTGAATGATGTCGCCTGGCAGTTCTGTACCGAACAACACAGCTCTACTGTCCGGTGCGATGGGCTCAAGGTTCACCTGCACCGCTACCTCTGGACGCGATGCCACATAATCACTCGTGAAAGACAGATTGCCCAAGATGTTGTGGTCCAGGGATAGGGTGTCAACGCGGATGTCTCCTGCTACTTGCGGCTGTCGATAGCCTCCACGAACGACCAACTCTGCATTTACCAGTCCTCCCAAGACACGGCGCCATTCCATGAACTCGGACAAAGGACGCAACTCAAGGTCCTCGAAGGCAACGATCATGGAATCCGCTGTCGAAGCCGACAGGACGCCGCCGGCAAAGACAGATTGGCCTGTCGGAGCACCATCGCGGCGGAATGCAATGTCCAGGGCATCCAGCGTGGAAGCATCCCCATAGAGTCCGAAGGTGGCCGGTTGCTCGATAGACCAAGCTCCATTACCAGTATCCAGAAGAATATCCGTGATACGAACTTCGTTGTAGGCATCCCGTCTGTTCCATTCGGCCTGCATCGCCATACTTGAGACCCGATCCGTACCTCCGGAAACGAGCGAAGCGCGGCCCTGGCCCTCGCCAATGTGCCAGGAGATGCGATTGGTGGCCAGCGATGTTCCACCAAAAGAAACGGAGTCCGAGGTCGCCACCATCCGGGAGGATAGAGTGGTCAGTACCGAAGTGCCTCGTGCGATGGAGGCAGCCATTTCCATACGGGGAGCAACCGCGGTCACGCCATTGAATCGAAAATGATCGCTCGTCAATGTCGTATTCGTAATCAGCGAGTCCGCTGACCAGGTCGCGTCCAGATCCAGAACACCAGCACCATCCAACTGCGGAAAGGAAGGTGACAAGGCAGACATCATCTCTCCCGAATGCAGGCGCAGTTGGACGCTGGAATGAGCCTTTTCAAGGCCGGGAGGAAAGCGATCAAGCGCTGCTTCCGCCGTAAGTAACTGGTCAAGCTGGCGTTCGGGGTCGACGGACTCATCCGATAATCCCCCGAGTAATTTGCGTTCTTCCTCGTCCAGGGCGGCATTTACAGCAGAAATCCAGGCCCGTGATAGAGACACCATGGTGGGGAATGAAATATCGCTTTCAATACTCAAGTCGGCCATATCAGAGGTCAAGGACAGGACCGGACTTTCGGATTCAGGTGGCTGAATCCGCAATGCAATAAAATGGGGTGGTACATCGGCTACACGATTCTCAATCTCCAAGCGGGAGGAATCGACGTCAGCCGTCACATAGGCTTCGAAGGCACGATTCCACGTGAGGCGGGAGGTACCTTCGAAGCGCGCATTGATGGCTGACCGAATGCCGGGTCTGCCTGCCAGTCGTCCAACGTTGAAGTCGTTAGCGGCGGATTGGAATGCCAACTCCAACACCCCGTTGTCGTCTCGTGTCAATTCCAGCGAACTGCGAACGGCACCGCCCCGATCATGAACATGCACATCTCCGCGTATACCAGAGGCCACCAGGCCCAGATCAAACCGTAGACTGTCAGCCCTTCTCCCGGCCCAAGTGACGTCAGACAACATGCCTGCCGTCTGCGTATCCACTAGAAGTTGTCGTATGCGGCTTGAGTCGGTTGATGCTGATTCCACGGCCGTTGAGCCCGTCAAGGTCGCGTACCCAGAAACAGAAGAACGCCATCGTGCCCTGCTCGTCCAGGGATAGCCGTCCAGGGATTCCAGACGAAGGGTGACCTGATGAGCCAACGAATCACGAACCGATCCATCAAGCACAAGCGATCCAGATACCATCCCCCCGGATGAGCGAACGTCAAAACTGCTTCGAAGTGAGACGGATTCTGGCAACTCCGTAACAGGCTTCAAGGCATCCAGTTGCACTGTGCCGCTTGTGTAGAGCTGAAGGTCTGTAATCCCTGCCTGCACGTCGCGCAAGCGCCTGCTCTCCGGAAGCCAAGCCTGCAGGTCTTCTGGATACAGCTGACCATCGGACAGGGACAATTCCAGATTCAATGAATCGGGAAAACCGACGGCGGTACCCTCAATGGACATCTTGGAATCGCCGCGTTCCAGCCGAATCCAAGGGACAGTAAGTTCTGCAATGGGCCCGGAGACATATGCCGAGACGCGCGCGCGATCCGCAAGAGGGAAACCGGGAATAATCCGCCGCACCTCATCGAAATCAAGATCCGAAAGCTCCAGCTCCACCTGGAAAAAACGCTCCAAGATTGACGTTTCTGAATCAGGTCGATCCATGGCGCCTCGAACTTGAAGGAATGAGGACGCTGTTTGCAAAACGAGTTGGTTCAGAAACCAGCGCTCTTCCTCAATGATCATCTGCGAACTGGCTTGCTCGATAGTCACGTCTTGATCAGGCAGCGTTGCTCGTAACCCCAAGATGTCTACCTGACCGCCTGCTGATTCCCATGAAGCAATCGCGCGTGCCTGGATATCCTTCACTGTGGTGACACGTGTCCCTGTTCGCTTGGCCAAATTCGTCACGGACCCGCCTTCAACTTGGAATCTGGCGTTCTTGAATGTCCACGAACCCGCGACATCCTCGGTGGATAACGAATCAGCTCCGGAAGGCGTCAGGGTCGACCAACTGGCAGAATCGGGTAGGGCATGAGCCAGATCAATGCTGGGTCTCAGCAGGGTCACTTCATGAATGGAGAACTCTTTGCGCAGTAGGGATGACCATTCTGGGCGTATGATGACAGAGTCAATCCGGGCAGCAACCTGCCCCTGCGGATTTCGAATGGTGACATTGGCCGCGAACAGGTCTTGGCGGACGTTTCCGGTCAACAAACCGATGGACAAGGAGCCATTTGTTGCGCTCGCAAATCGGGATTCCAACTGACGCGCAAGGGAGTCCCTACCGACTTGCGTACGAGTAATAGCGAAGAACAGCACCACCAATGCAAGCACCAGGCCCATCATGGTGTGAAGGGAGCGCTTGGAGATATGTCCCACTAGGGATCGGCTCACGTGCTGGATAGGGACGGTTCAGGATTGGGTCAGAATGGCCTTCCGAGGGCGTGGGCAAGTGCGGCGTCAATATCCGCTTCACCCACATCGTTGGTCACGTATGCGGCACCAACGCGCTTCAACAGCACGAATCGCAACGACGAGCGATCACGTTTTTTGTCGGTATTCATCGCCTCGCGAACTTCAGGCAAACTGAGAGTGGGAGGGATTTTTGGGAGCGGGATCTGTCCCAGGACGGATTCTACACGAGACTGCTCCAGTCCCCGATTGAATCGACGAGAGATGAGAATGGCAGCTCTCATTCCAAGAATGATGGCTTCGCCATGCGTAAAAACACCGTATCCGAGTGCTTTCTCAACAGCGTGACCAACGGTATGCCCGAAATTAAGGATCATGCGCTCGCCATGCTCTTTCTCATCACGGCTGACGACGCCCGCCTTTATGGAAGCTGCTCTGTACACAAGATCCGGTACCACATCCGGATGACGGGCGACAACGTGGTTTATGGAAGACTCGATCCAAGCAAAGAAGGCTTCGTCACGAATAAGAGCGTGTTTTACCACTTCCGCCAGCCCACTGTGCCATTCCCGACGGGGAAGGGTGTAAAGCAGCTTGGGATCCACGAATACCAGCTTCGGCTGATGGAAGGCGCCAATCAGATTTTTTCCCTCCTCGTGATTGATTCCGGTCTTCCCGCCGATCGCACTATCGACTTGGGCAATGAGGGAGGTGGGCACTTGCACGAATGGCAAGCCTCGCAATAACGTCGCGGCGGCGTAGCCGGCCAGATCGCCTACGACACCGCCACCGAATGCAAGAATCGGGGTCTGACGATCGATTTTCCACGCCAATGCTGCATTATAGATCGCGTGGAGGTGCTTCGGACTCTTGGTCATCTCACCGGCCGGAAGGGTCAAGATGAGGGGATCCCAGCCGTCGGACTTCAACAAAGAATCCAGACGACCGCGATAGTGGCCAGCGACGTTTGTATCGGTAATGACCAGTACCTTTCCAGGGCGCACGTTTGCCTGACGCATTGCGACAGTGAGACGATCCAGCTCATCAAATACGATGGCATAGGATCGATCACCGGACAAATTGACGGCAAGTGGCTTACTGCGGTCCTGAAGAAGCATGCGATTGTCGATGCCGGGTAGGCGTCTGGAATCCTGATTTCCGAAGACCACAAGATACGAGTTGCTCGCGGTATCCCGTTGCGCCATACCCAATCTTCGCCCATTCAGTAGTGTATTTCATGTTCTCAAAAGCCACTTCCATGGTACATCACTGGCTCTCGACGCATGTAGCCGATGGAGATCTGGTTGTGGACGCTACCTGTGGTAATGGCCATGACACGCTCATGCTGGCTCATCTGGTGGGATCGGGCGGTCACGTGATTTCGGTAGATATCCAGGAGTCAGCCATCTCAAATACGGGCCAACGTTTGAAAGAGGAGGGTTTGCTGAACCGGGTATCTTTGCACCACATGTCGCATGAACGGATCCTTGAGGTCCTTGGTAATCGTTCGGTGCACTGTGCTGTATTCAATTTGGGATATTTACCGGGTGGGGACAAATCGCTTGTAACAGTACCTGAATCCACCATAGTAGCCCACGAGAGACTTTTGTCGCGCCTATCTCCCGGGGGAGTCATTATTACTACGGTCTACACGGGTCACGTTGGAGGACCAGATGAGGCTGAGGCGCTATTTGGATGGGCCAATAAACTCGACGGGAAACACGTGGTGGTGGCACGACACGAATGGGTAAATCTGGAAGGTCAGCCACCTCATATACTTCTCATCCAACGCAGGCCCAGCTCCTCCTCCTAATTCCCGTCCGTGCTGCTCATGTGCTTGATCTTGTTTCATTACGATCCCGAGGGAGAATACCCACTGACGGTGATGGCCAATCGGGACGAATTCCATGAACGAAAGACCCTTCAGGCTGCATTTTGGGACGATGCTCCGAATATCCTGGCTGGCCGGGACATGGAGAAAGGAGGGACATGGATGGGTGTATCACGCACGGGTCGTTTTGCAGTGGTGACGAACTATCGCAGTCTGGCTGACATGCGACCAGGTGGAGCATCCCGTGGAGATCTGACACGTCTTTTTCTGGCAGGCGAGGAAACCGCGTTGGATTACGCAAAACGTGTCGCTCGGACAGGCGGATCGTACACAGGCTTCAACCTGCTGGTCTCTGATGGCACCGAGTTGTTTTACCTATCCAATCGGGACAGGAAAGGCCCCATTCGCGTTTTGGCCGGCTTTCATGGCCTGAGCAATGCGTTTCTGGATACGCCGTGGCCGAAGGTGACAGAAGGCGTAGAAGCGCTGAGGCAATCCGTGCGACGGGGTGATCCTGCGTGGGATTGGCGTCGCATTCTGGCTGACACGAGTATCGCTCCCGATGAGCGCTTGCCCAATACCGGAATAGGGATTGAAAAGGAGCGACAATTGTCTTCGCGCTGCATCGAAATCGCTGGATACGGAACACGATGCTCAAGTTTTGTCCGCATTGGTCGGGACGGTAGCATCGTGTTCGAGGAGAAAACGCTGGTGCCGGCAGGCCTCCATCCGGAGACCGTTACGTTTTCCCTTAAGCGCTCCTGAATGCAGGGTGCCTCATCTGGCTCAGCGAGAGCCCGTGCCGGCAGGCTGCACGCCGAGACCGGGACGATCTGGCAAGGTGATGACGCCCTTGTCGAACTGCAACCCGTCAAAAGGGTCATTTGCAAGGTGCATGGGTCCGTCCAGATCGAGGAAGTCCGCCAAGGGTCCCAGATGGGCAGCGGCGGTCATGGCAATGGCGCTTTCAATCATGCATCCAATCATTACGGACATGTCAAGAGAGCGAGCCAGTGTGATGAGCTCCCTCGCAGCCCGTATTCCCCCGCATTTGGCCAGTTTGATGTTGATGCCATCGGCAGCGCCGGCCAATGCGAACACGTCTTCAGGCCCCTGAATGCTCTCATCTGCAATGAGCGGTATTCTGCTATCGGGAAGGAGACGGCGTAAAAGGTGCCATTCATCGAGTTCTTTTCCCTGGATGGGTTGCTCCACAAATGACAGATTGGCAGTGGCCAGTCGCTCCATCATTGTTATTGTCGTAGGGATATTCCACCCAGCATTTACATCCACACACAGCGAACCACTGTAGAGGGACCGGGTGATCTGGACGATATCTTCGTCCCACGTTTCATCCCCACATCCAAGCTTGAGTTTCAGGAATGGGAAATCAGCGACGTCAGAAAGCATGGACTCCAATTCCGAACGACTTTCCGGGATGGGAAGAGCATATGAGGAAACGGGCATGGCGGCCGGATCCAAACCGTACATGACGTAAACCGGAACACCAAGCCGTTTGCCGAGCATATCATGCAGGGCCATATCTATGGCTGCCTTCGCCGGTGAAGGCCCCTGAGGAATGGACGCCAGAAAAGATACCAGCGGAGGATGTGCCTCGATCTGAATGTCTTCCAGAAGGGGGCGTATGGATGAGACGTAGGCTTCTACGTCATCAAGTCTGGTGGGATAGTAGGGGGGCAAGGCTGCCTCACCGAGGCCATCTCCGATGGCGACCAGCGCGTTTGTCCGCTCCGTATTGGTGCCATGTGCGATCCGAAATGCATGTCGAAGCGGGAGAGGTAGTGGTGAAACGGAGGTCATCAGAGTGGATGGTCAGCAGATCAACATAGAATCATCAATTGCCTGCGTGCTCCACCAGCGGGACCTGCCAACAATTCGTCTGCAATGAGCGTCAATAAGGACTCGGGCGTAGCATCTGCCGAGAGCTGGACGACATGATCCGTCGTCCTGTGGGGCGTATGATGACGCAAAAGCGGCAGATCTGCCGATCCAACGCGATGCCAATCGGTCGACAAGGATTCCAGTGATGTTGTAGCAGAAGTAGCACCTGGGGGCTGGCGAAGGAAGGCCACGATTGCTTCGGGGTGTACTCGATGACCAAATGCCCTGCGGTCACAATCCTGCGTGCTCAGGATGAGCGGATGGGATCCCTTTCCGTTTTGGGCTGCAATGGCTAGGGCCAGGCAGATTGCTTCAAGTGCTGATTCATTCAGGCCGTTTTCGGAATTCGCAAGCTGGATGGTCGGGCAAAGGCGGGCCGACTGCGAAATCAGTTCCGGGACTCGCTCCAGCAGCAGCGTGTTTTCGGCCAAAGCGGCGTCAATGAACGGCGCATGGATGTGGGAAACCGGAAGATCGTTGAGCACATCGACCAAGGTCTCTGCGATGACAAGCAAAGATTCGGCGGGGTGGCCCAAGGTCAAGCTCGAGGTATCGCGAACGTGCAGGTAAACCGCGGAGGCCCCAACCGAAGGTGTCTTCGCGAGTACCGTCCGTAGGCGATCATAAAGGCGAGCGCGCTGCGTATTCAGGCGCCGGCTGACGCAAGGGGCGGCTGAAACGGAGAGATGCAGTTCAGACTGGTTGTCCAGCCTGGCAACTGAACTGGCGGTCCCGGATGACGTCGCAGAGGCAGCCGTGGCAGGGGAGAAGCCGTCTTCTACCAACAGACGGACTGCAGCCTCTTCGATTTCTGCCTCTGTTGCTGCTGACCCAAGGCGTCGGGCAGCAATGCGCACAGCCTTTTCCAAGGCATAAGAGGACGGCGGGCTATGGGGTTGCGTTGGATGCATGACGGAGTGGGATGCAGCAAAGGTAGGGAGCAGGATGCTCCGGCTCCACCCGGAAATCGTACAAACCCTTCGTGAAAAGAA
>CALIKL010000044.1 GCA_938018055.1 uncultured bacterium | reverse complement strand
GCGGCCCCGAGTAGAGGGAAGACCCGGTTGGGATTGCGATGTAACCTGCGGAGGGTGGATCGTGAGAGTGGGGTCAAAAACGCGCGGCGGGCTGGATGAAATCCAGTCCGCCGCGTCATGGCCATGTCCCATGTCACCCTGCCATGCAGACGTCAGGGTCGGGGATGTGCCGTGCTCTTCACCCGCCGTGAAGAGCTGGTTTTTTAAGTGGTCAGCCGTTCACGACGCCATTCTGGCCACCAAAGCCCTGGCCTGGTCGACCGCCTTGGCCGCGTCCACCGGAACGACCGCCCTGTCCGCGCTGGCCTTTGTTGGCCTTGAAGCGCATGGAGATGGCCTTGTGGATACGGACGATTTCGTACTGCGTGTCGTCGTAAATGCTGATCATAGCAGCCTGATGAGTTTCGCGCTGGGCTTCGACCTGAGCCTTGACCGTTTCGCGATCAGCCCCCGATTCGATGAGGGCCTTGATGGCATCCCGCTCAGCCTCAGCTGAGTCGCGCAGCTCTTCGAGGGCCGATACCTGATCGTCCGTCAGGCCAAGCACCTCGATCATGACTTCCCGGGCTGCTTCGCGGTTGGCCTGCATCTGCGCCTCGCGTTCCGCTCGGCGTGCTTCGGCTTCTGCCTTCAGCTCTTCCAACTGGGCTTTCTGCTCATCCGTAAGCACACCTTCGACTTCGGCCTTGATCTGCTCATGCAAAGCGTCGAGCTGCTCCTTGATTTCAGCGCGGGTTAGCGTACCGCGCTGGTCTAGAATAGCTTCGATCTGTGGCTTGTAGGACTCGCGGATGGCTTTGATGGCGTCCTTTTGCTCATCACTCAGGCCAAGCTGCTCGAGAGCGTTGCTGCGACGGTCCTGCTGACCACCCATGCCTGGGCCACCCTGGCCGCCACCTGGACCACCGCGGCGCTGCTGCTGCATTCCTCGCTGGTTTCCCTGACGACGCTGGTCGCCAGTGCGTTCAAGACGCGCAAACAGGCGCTCTTTCTGCTCATCGGTCAGCGTAGCCTGCAATTCAGCAGCCACATGCCACAAGAAGCCCGGCTCGCGATCGGCATCGTCATCGCCGAACTTGGCCATGGAAGCGGAAAGCGCGGCGCTTTCCTGTGCGTTGAGTCCCAGGTCGAGGGCGATAAAGGACACGGTTTCTTCAAGCGATGATTCTGCGCCGTCAAGGCCACCCACGGCGCTGGACGAATCGCACGCGGCCAGCACGGTGAACATGAGAATAGCCACGCTCATGCGGGAAGCGAATCGCTTCAATTGGAAATACTGATTGGTAATCATGACGTCAACTCCGTCGTAAATAATGGTATGTCGGTGAACGTGGGTGTTCATTGCTAGCGGGAGTCCGTCTGTGTGATGCGCCGTTCATCCCGCCATCTGCACCCAAATAACGGAGGCGCCTTTCCGCAGTTGTCACAGAAGTGTGACGACAGTATGCCAAAGTAACGGAAGGATCGGGGCCGATTCACAAAATCGCGGACCCAGGATTATCCAACTGTGAATCCGACCCCTTTTGGCGGCAATTGATTGGGGCCATGACTACCTTCCTAACTCCCTTTGATTTTGCATTTTTGCATGCTATCCCGCAAGAACTTCGGACTGATCGGCGCAGCTGGCTATGTGGCCCCTCGTCACATGAAGGCCATCGTGGATACGGGAAACAAGCTCGTGGCCGCCATGGACCCGAACGACTCCGTGGGGGTGATTGATTCCTATGCGCCCGAAGCTGCTTTTTTTACCGAGTTCGAACGGTTTGATCGGCACGCGGAAAAGCTGCGGCGTGCAGGGGAGGAGCACAGGCTACATTATGTGAGTATCTGCTCGCCCAACTACCTGCACGACGCGCATTGCCGTTTCGCGCTGCGCATTGGAGCGGATGCCATCTGCGAAAAGCCGCTGGTGTTGAATCCCTGGAATGTGGATGCGCTGCAAGAGCTGGAAGAAGAAACCGGACAGCGCATCTGGAATGTGCTACAGCTCAGACTGCACCCAGCGGTCATTGACCTCAAGAAGCGCATCGACGCCGAGCCTGATGGCAAGCGCAATCAAGTTGAACTCAAATACATCACGCCCCGCGGCAAATGGTATGATATGTCTTGGAAAGGACAGCCGTCTAAGTCAGGCGGTGTGGCCACCAACATCGGCATCCATTTTTTTGACATGTTGATGTGGGTGTTCGGCGGTGTGCAGCACTCCAACGTCACGCGCAGCGAGCCGCGGAGTATGGCCGGTGAATTGGTGCTCGAGAAAGCAGACATCACATGGCATCTATCCGTTGAATCCAGTGATTTGCCTGAAGGGCACCAGGGGGCATTCAGGTCATTAACCTTGAACGACGATCCCTTCGATTTTTCAGGCGGGTTCACCGATTTGCATACCCAAGTCTACCAAAACGCCTTGGCAGGCCGCGGATTTACATTGGATGATATCAGGCCTTCCATTTCCCTCGCAGAGCAACTTCGATAAATCAGAAGCCGAACCCGAACACGCCGATCAGCTTGCTCGGGCCATGATCGAGCTCATCGAGGGTGAGAGTCTTCGCGAATCGTTGGCTAGAGCGGCCCTCGAAGCAGCTCCGAAATACGATCGACGCCGGCTGGCGCTGAACATGCTGGCAGAAGTCGAAGCAATTCTCGATCCTGCGGGCAAAGCATCCGGAAGAGGATGAAGATTAATTTCAGTTCGCTGATTTAGGTCGATTACCCCCGATATTGCCATCGATAAAAATAGAGACGTTGCAATACCATGAAGAAAGCGCTGATCACGGGAGTAACGGGACAGGATGGTGCTTACCTGTCCGAGTTGCTGCTGAACAAAGGATACGAGGTTCACGGAGTGAAGCGCCGGTCCTCATCATTCAATACGGAACGCATCGACCATTTATATCAAGATCCTCATGATCCCGAACGCCGCTTCCATTTGCACTATGGAGACCTGACGGACTCGACCAACCTGATCCGGATCGTGCAGGAAATTCAGCCGGACGAGATCTATAATCTGGGCGCTCAGAGTCACGTTCAGGTAAGTTTCGATACTCCTGAATACACTGCAAATGCTGATGCAATTGGCGTCTTGCGATTGCTTGAAGCTATCCGCATCCAGGGTTTGCAGGAAAAGACCCGATTCTATCAGGCGTCTACGTCCGAGCTTTTCGGGAAAGTGCAGGAAGTGCCGCAGAAGGAAACGACGCCGTTTTACCCGAGATCGCCTTACGGGGTCGCAAAACTGTACGCCTACTGGATAACGGTCAACTACCGGGAATCGTACGGGATGTATGCGTGCAACGGTATCCTATTCAATCACGAAAGCCCAATTCGGGGCGAGACATTTGTAACCCGAAAGATTACCAGGGCCGCGGCTCGCATTGCATTGGGGATGCAAGACAAACTGTACCTCGGCAATATGGATGCCAAACGGGACTGGGGCCATGCCAAGGACTATGTAGAAGGCATGTGGTTGATGCTGCAGCAGGATGAACCACAGGATTACGTGTTGGCTACGGGCAAGATGATTACAGTGCGCGAGTTCTGCCATCAAGCATTCAAGGCTGCTGGTATTGAGTTGGTCTTCGAAGGGAGTGGGCCAGATGAAGTTGGACGTGATGCCAAGACGGGTAGGGCGATGATCGAAGTTGATCCACGCTACTACCGACCTGCCGAAGTGGAGCAGTTGCTGGGCGACCCTTCCAGGGCTCGGGAAGAGCTTGGCTGGGAGCCCTCCTATACGCTGGAGCAGATGGTCGAGGAGATGGTTGAGTCGGATCTTAACAAAGCGAAGGCAACACGGTAGAACAAAGGCTGTTCTACTTCGCTGGGAGCCGAGTTAGCAGGCTTGATAATCACAAGGGTAGTTGAATGCGTATTGCCATTGTTGGAACAGGATATGTTGGCCTCGTTACGGGCACTTGCTTTGCTGAAATGGGATTCGATGTCCTTTGCGTGGACATCGATGAATGCAAGGTGGAGCAGTTGAAGCGCGGTGTTCCGACCATTTATGAGACGGGCCTTGAGATGCTGCTGCAGCGCAATATCAAGGAAAAGCGCCTGAATTTCACGACGGAGTTAAGAACCGCCGCTTTGACCGCAGATGTGTTGTTTCTGGCGCTTCCAACTCCGCCCGGAGGAGATGGCGCAGCAGACCTGTCTTATGTCAAGAAAGCCGCAGCGGATTTGGGTGAGATCTGGTCAGTAGAGGACGATCCTGGGTATCACGTGGTCGTAAATAAGTCTACCGTACCCGTCGGAACAGCGGACGCTGTACGAGAGATACTTGAATCAGCTGGACTTCAGGCTGGTACGCATTTCGATGTGGTATCCAACCCGGAATTTCTTCGGGAGGGGGTGGCCGTTTCTGATTTCATGAAACCGGAGCGCGTCGTAATCGGAACAAGGTCAGAGCGCGCTGCGGACATCTTGAAGACGATTTACGAGCCTTTTGTCAGGCAGGGTAATCCGATTCTGGTCATGGACGAGCGTTCCTCAGAAATGACCAAGTACGCGGCTAACTCGTTCTTGGCCACAAAAATATCTTTCATCAACGAAGTGGCCAATCTGTGCGAGCAGGTAGGGGCCAACGTCGATCAGGTTCGACAGGGAATAGGCATGGATAGTCGTATTGGCAACCTTTTCCTTTATCCTGGCATCGGTTTTGGCGGAAGTTGCTTCCCCAAAGATGTGCAGGCGCTCAAGAAGACAGCCGATGAAACCGGGTACGACTTCAAGATCTTGGATGCCGTCTTGAAAGTGAATGACCGTCAGCGCAAGCAAATGGCGGATCGAATCATCCAGCGTTTCCGCGGTTCATTGGAAGGGAAACGAATAGCAGTGTGGGGGTTAGCATTCAAAGCCAGGACCGACGACGTCCGTGAGTCTCCAGCGCACTATGTCATCCGCGGTTTACTCGAAAAGGGGGCAGAAGTCGTTGCCTTTGATCCGGAAGCGGTGGAGACTACCCGCACTGTTTTTGGTGCGTCGATCAAGTATGGCTCAGAGCCATATGAGGTATTGGAAGGGGCGGATGCTCTGGCTGTGTTGACGGAATGGCACGAATTCCGCAGGCCGGATTTTGAAAAGGTTCGTTCGCTTTTGAAGGAGGCTGTCGTTTTCGACGGGCGAAATTTGTTCAAACCAGCTCGCATGAAGGAAATGGGCTTTGAGTACCACTCAGTGGGCCGTCCGAATTAAAGTAGATAACATTTAAGGTTTTAGACTTAGGAATAGCAATGAGTTCTCTCGCAGTAGTAGGGATGGGATACGTTGGTCTACCCTTGGCGGTGACCTTTGCAGAGTCTGGTGTCAAGGTTTGTGGCCTTGATCTCAGCTCCGAGAAAATGGGCATGTTGAACGAGGGAGAATCGTATATCGAGGATATACCTACCCCTCGGTTAGCGCCCTTAGTCTCGAAAGGATTGGTTCGAGGCTCTACGGATTTTGATGATCTGGCTGACGCAGATTGTATTTCCATCTGTGTCCCAACTCCGCTAAGCAAGACGCGGGACCCCGAGATGTCCTATGTCTTGGCGGCAACCAAGGAGATTGCACCGCGCCTGCGAAAGGGACAGGTCGTTATCTTGGAGAGCACGACGTATCCTGGTACAACCCGCGAAGTTATTCTGCCTCTCCTTGAGGAAACGGGCTTGAAGGTGGGAGAAGACTTTTTTCTAGCTTTCAGCCCAGAGCGCGTAGATCCCGGTCGCGAAGATTACACTACCAAAAATACACCGAAGGTCATTGGAGGAATTACTCCTGCTTGTGTAGAAAAGGCAACGGCTTTCTACTGTCAGGCAATTGATCACGTGGTGCCGGTAAGTAGTCCAGAAGTGGCGGAAATGGTCAAGCTCCTTGAAAACACTTTTCGAGCGGTCAACATTGGGCTTGTGAACGAAGTCCTATTGATGTGTGAGAAGCTTGGTGTGGACGCCTGGGAAGTGATAGATGCGGCTGCTACGAAGCCTTTCGGATTCATGAAGTTCACGCCGGGTCCAGGTCTGGGCGGCCACTGCATTCCGATCGATCCGCATTATCTGTCCTGGAAGCTCAAGACGCTCAACTACACGGCACGTTTTATTGAATTGGCCAGTGAGGTCAATACCGGCATGCCGGAGCATTGGGTGCAGAAAGCTCAGGACCTATTGAATGAAGACGGAAAGGCAGTAAAGGGCAGCAAAGTTCTTGTTGTTGGCGTTGCTTACAAAAAGGACATTTCTGACGTTCGAGAAAGTCCTGCAATCGATATTATTTCGCTCCTCAAGAGAAAAGGTGCTCAGGTTCTCTATCATGACCCTCATGTTCCTGCGTTCTCTGAGCATGGAATAGTTATGGATTCGGTCAAGGATTTGAACCAAGAAGTGAAAGAAGCCGACTGTGTTGTTATCGTGACAGACCATAGTATCTATGAGTGGGAATCCATATCAGAGATGTCCAAGCTGCTGGTGGACACGCGAAACGTGATAAAGTCGTGACCGAGAAGCTGGACGTATCGCTTAGAACGACGAGAATCCTACTGCTCAGTTTCTATTATCCCCCTGACTTAGGGCCAGGACCTCTTCGTGCCAAGTCGATTATAGATGCGCTGGTTGATGATGCCGTGATTCGTCGTGGGGTCGTCCATCCATTGCTGTAGGACGGAGAGCTGGCTTGCTGACCATTCGACAATGCGAGATCCCGTATCGGCGGACTCGATGAGCCCCAGTCGCGTAGATTCTCGGTCGAGTTCACCTTCAGCGCCAGGGATTTCCCAGGAGTCTCCAGTGGATGGCTCATTCCAGGTCGCTTCTGCTTCATTCCAAGAGCGGGACATCGGGCGGATTTGGTACCCGTGCGTGGTTGGGTTCGAAACGCCGAAAACCATGCGAGCGCCTACGGCTTGTCCGCTGGCACCGTGCTTTCCACGGCCCTGGAGTTCGACATTTCTACCTATGATGCACATTTTGTCGCGCTGGCGCGGGAGTTGGGCACCGTGCTGTACACGCACGATCGCCGATTGAGGGCAAAATGTCCGGAATGGACGCGGCAACCGGAAGAGTGCGGCGAGTGATGGACGCCGACGGTCGAACTATTGGACGATCAATACGGCTTCGTCGGCCGCGTCCACGGCCCGTCTTCCTCGGGCGGGATCCAGTAGGTGCTCGCTTTCGGGTCGAATCGTTTGCCAAGCAGGTCCTTTCGGAGCAGCTTGAAGATCAGCCCGATTGGGGTGACCGCCAGGAAGTACACCAGCGTCAGCAGGACCCGCGTCATCACGTAGTTCAGGACCATGGCCAGCTTCATCCAGGCCCATTCGAGGGGCGCGAGGGCGTTGGGCCAGACGATGGAAAAGGCCAGGAACAGCGCCGCCGTGATGCCGAGCCCTTCCACCCACGGGGTCTGCGACCAGCCCGAGCGCCACAACACAACCAGTGTTACGACAGCCAAGGCGCCGGCCATGACGCGGCCGAACTTGCGGGGGTCGTTCACGTCACGGATGATCTTTATGTCGGGTTGGAGGACCACTTTTTGCGGGCTTTGTGGTTATAAACGGTGGTTTTAGGTCGCGGTGTTCGGATACGATGTGCCGGATTCAATCGGTGAACGTCGCTTTCCAGTCGACGCTGTCTTCGAAGGCCGGCTGTTCATCTTTCAGGAACAGCATGTTGCCGAGTACGAGCGCATCCATCTCCGTTCGCATAAAGCACGTGTAGGCCTCTTCCGGCGAGCAGACGATGGGCTCACCGCGTACGTTGAACGAGGTGTTGACCAGCACGCCGTAGCCCGTTTTCTCCTTGAATCGGTCCAGGAGCGCCTTGAAACGTGGATTGTACTCCCCATCGATAGTTTGCACGCGCGCCGAGTAGTCGACATGTGTGATGGCGGGGACATCGGAGCGCGGGACCTTCAGCTTCTCAATGCCGAACAGGTCGTCTTCGGGCATCGGGAGACGGCGGTCTTCCCGCACGGGCGCGACGAGCAGCATGTACGGACTCGGGCGATCCAGTTCGAACAGCTCGTTTACATCTTCCACGCGACAGGCAGGAGCAAACGGGCGAAATGACTCGCGGAATTTGATCTTCAAGTTCAGCGTGGTCTGCATGTCCGTGTTGCGCGCATCCCCCAGGATGGTTCGTCCGCCCAGGGCACGCGGCCCGAACTCCATGCGGCCCTGAAACCAGCCAACGACCTGACCATAGTCCAGCAGCTCAGACGTGCGCTCCAACAGCAGATCATCGTCGAGCATCACACCCACGGCACCTTGTTGATCGGCCCACTCCTGGATGTCCTCGCTGCTCCACGCAGGGCCCAGATAGGAGCCCGCCTGAGAGTCGGCCGCAGAGGCGGATACCCTGCGAGGATGGTCCAGATGCTGATGCCATGCAAAGAGCGCGGCGCCGAGGGAGCCACCGGCATCGCCCGCTGCGGGCTGGATCCAGATGTCGTCGAAAATGCCTTCGCGCAGCAGCTTGCCGTTGGCCACGCAGTTGAGCGCGACTCCTCCTGCGAGGCACAGGTAGCGTTCGCCCGACTCGTGCCGGATATGCCGCGCCATGCGCAGGACCACTTCCTCAACGACTTCTTGGACCGAGCGGGCCAGATCCATTTCGCGCTGCGTAAGTCGGGATTCGGGCTTTCGAGGCGGTCCGCCGAAGAGCTTGTCGAACCGCTTGTTCGTCATGGTCAGCCCCTGGCAGTAATTGAAATACCGCATGTCCATGCGGAAGGAGCCGTCCTCGCGCAGATCCATCAGCTCGTTCAGGATCAGGTCCTTGTAGACCGGCTCACCATATGGCGCGAGGCCCATCACCTTGTATTCGCCCGAATTAACCCGGAAGCCCGTGTAATACGTGAAGGCCGAATAGAGCAGACCGATGGAATGCGGGAAGCGAATTTCACCACGGGGTTCGATGCGGTTGCCGTTGCCAATTCCCCAGGAGGTGGTGGCCCATTCGCCGACACCATCCAGCGTCAGGACAGCCGCTCGTTCGAACGGAGAAGGGAAGAAGGCCGACGCTGCATGAGACTGATGATGCTCGGGAAAGAGCACGTCGCCATCGTAGCCCGTGTCGCGCTTGATAGCATCCTCCATCCAGAGCTTTTCCTTCAACCAGAGCGGCATGGCCTTGATGAAGGAGGGAAGGCCCGCCGGGGCGAAAGCGACGTAGGTCTCGAGCAACCGCTCGAATTTCAGCCAGGGCTTGTCGTAGAACGCGACATGGTCCAGCTCATCCGCTGTGATGCCCGCCTCCCGCAAGCAATATTCCACGGCATGGTGCGGGAAGCGATGGTCGTGCTTGATGCGAGAGAAGCGCTCTTCCTGGGCGGCCGCAACGATTTCCCCGTCGCGCACGATGCACGCGGCGGAATCGTGATAATAGGCCGATATGCCGAGGATGTGGGTGGGCATGGGGAAGGAGGCAAATGTGAGGCGTGATACGACAGTGGAGACAGCAGGTGCCGGGTCAGGGTTATTCCGTTCCGGTCGGGGTGTCAATCAGGTGGATACATGATCCAAACGGTTAAGGAGGATTCACCCATGAGACAGTGGACCTTCTTGGAATTATGTCAAATAAGACATATTATAAGTGTCTGAAAGTACGCCAAAGCTACTTATTTGGATGAAGGGACAGGTCAAGTCTCCACCTTTTTCCTCTTCAGCGAGGCTGGAGGCGGGATTCCTGCTTCGTCGACTGCAAAGGGGAGAATCCCTTTCGCTTCCGCACTCTCGTCCCATTCCGATAGTCGACGGACACTGTCACGAACTACGCATTCGGGACCGGAATCAAACATGGCGGATCGTCTACGCGATTGAACCTGACGCGATTATCATTCTGGAGGTCTTTTCCAAGAAGACCCGCGCCATGCCGAGGAGCGTGATTCATAGCGCCAGGAGGCGTCTTATGCTGTACAGAACCCTTTCTTGATTTTCGAGGAAACCAGTGGATCGACAAAAAGCCAAGCGATTGAGATCGGCCGGATGGAGCGTCGGAAATGCGTCTGACTTCCTGGAGCTGTCGCCGGAAGAATCAGAGTTTATCGAGTTCAAACTAGCGCTCGCTCAAAAGGTCAAGGCGCTTCGGCTCTCAAAGGGCTTGACCCAAGTGGAGATGGCAGAGGCGATTGGCTCCAGTCAATCGCGCGTCGCGAAGTTGGAGGCTGGTGATGCCTCCGTAAGTACGGACCTTATGCTCAGGACGTTCTTTTCGCTCGGAGCAAAGCGGAAAGACCTTCCCCGTGAGTCTGGACGACTAACTACCCTAGGCAGATCAGCTGATCAACCTGCGTCGTAGCCCATCCACCCAACGGTGTACGTGCATTCCTCGTCGGGAATCGGACGCGTGTCCTCGGGCACCTGCAACTCTTCGCGCAGTTCGCTGAGGCGCGTCTCGAGGCCGGCTCGGATCTCGGCGTGATCAGCGGAGGCGTAGATATTGTTCAGCTCATCCGGGTCTTCCTGCAGGTCGAACATCTCCCATTCGTCGATCCCGTAGAAGTAGATGAGTTTGTACCGATCCGTGCGTACCCCGTAGTGGCGACGTACGCAGTGGGCGCCGGGGTACTCGTAGTACTGATAGTAGAACGCATCGCGGAAATCCGGATCGGTGCCGCTTTTAAGCGTTCCAACGATAGACCGACCCTGCATGTCAGATGGAATCTCGGCACCGGCCATGTCGAGGAAGGTTGGCGCAAAGTCCACATTCGATACAATGGACTCGTTCACCTGTCCCGCGTCCGTGCCATCGGGCCAGCGCACGATGAACGGCGTCTTGAGCGACGGTTCGTACATCCAGCGCTTGTCATACCAGCCGTGTTCGCCCAGGTACCAGCCCTGATCCGATGCATAGACTACGACCGTGTTGTCGGCGAGGCCGTTTTCATCCAGGTAGTCCAGCAAGCGGCCAATATTGTCGTCGACAGACTGCACAGAGCGCAGGTAGTCTTTCAGGTAGCGATTGAATTTCCACTCGTCGAGCTCATCGTCCTGCCATCCCGTTTCGCGAAGGGCGTCGTTTTTTGGCCCGTAGGCAGCCATCCATGTCTCCATCTGCTCGTCGGTCAGATTGCGTGGCGGCGTGATCTTGAGGTCGTTGGCATTCAGGTGATCGTCCACGCGCATGATGGCTTGGGGCGCCGCGGCTGAGCGGGTGGCGTAATCATCGTAGAAGGTCGGCGGAAGGGCGAACGTGGTGTCATCGAACATGGTCAGATGATCCGGGCCCGGCTGCCAGTTGCGATGCGGCGCCTTGTGCTGATACATCAGCAGGAATGGCTTGTCTTCGGATCGCCCATCATCGAGCCAGTTGAGAGCCAGATCCGTGATGATGTCCGTCGTGTAGCCCTCGATGATGGTGGTATCCGTGGCGGTGCGGATGGGCGGATTGTAGTACGGTCCCTGGCCAATAAGTACCTGGAAGTGATCGAAGCCAGTGGGCTCAGAGCGCAGGTGCCATTTTCCGATCATGGCCGTCTCATATCCGGCTTCTTGCAGCAGTTTGGGCATGGTCTGCTGGGTGCCATCAAAAAGCTGCCCGTTGGTAAGCTGCCCATTCAGGTGGGAGTACTTGCCGGTGAGGACCGTGGCGCGCGAGGGCGCGCAAATGGAGTTGGTCACCAGGCAATTGTCGAAGCGCACGCCCTCGCGCGCCAACCGATCAATGTTCGGCGTCTCGTGATAGGGCGAGCCGTAGGCACTGATGGCAGCCTGGGCATGGTCATCCGTGAAGATGAATACAATGTTGGGCGGGGTGTCCGGCGCAGGTGCGCAGCCTCCGAACAGAATCAGGATGCGGACGCCGATGAAAGCGGCCAGGGCCCAAAGGAGAATGCGCTTGGTGCGGGGAGAAAGAGTCATCGGATCGCCTAGTTGGTTGCCGCGCGGGCTACATCGGAAACATGGTTCATGGCCTCTGCGAGGGTACGGAATCGCGCAGCCAAACGGGCATGCTGACGATCAAACTCGTCCCATTCTTCCTGTTCGATGGCCTCACGGACACCGGGAAGCGTTTTGACGCCGTATCCCGTGTAATAACCCGGGGCGTAGATCTGATGGCGGAACCACGGGCGCTTCGGGAGTCCGTCCAGGTCCGTCATGGCACGCTCTACGCGCTCAAGTGCGCTGTTCAGGGCCGCGCTGGGCGAGGCCTGGGCGACGGCTTCATCGGCGTGACGAGCGGCAGCGGAGAGCTCAACGAAGGCGTTGCGTGCTTCGTCCAGGCTGACGAATGGGATAGCGGGCTTGGCCTCAGGTGGCATCAGGTCGCCCTTTGGATCGAGTGCGAGAGCATACGTGCCTTTGGCGACGTGATGGTTATAGGTCTCGCGCTCCGAGCGCATCGAAGAAGCCAGGTTTTCAACTTCATCAAGGTATTGACTCACATGGCCGGTAAACGTGGTGAAGTGATACGGCAGGACGTCCGCATTGGCCAAACGCATCGTGGTGCGGCCAGCCACCTGGGCCAGCGCCACACCGTACGCGAAATCCGGATCGCCAAATCGGGTGTAGTGCTCGTAGGTGTCAAAGGCCGAGTGATAGGATCCGCCCCCACCTTCGCCTCCGAAGCCGATGTTGAGCGAGGAAATACCCATGTGTTGAAGGAACGGCGTATAGTCCGAACCCGATCCCAGTGGCGAAATCGGCAGGTCGCCGCTCTCCGGCGTGGTTGATGATCCGGTGGCAAGGTCCCTGGCGCGTCGACGCTCCAGCACGGTCGCGCCGGTCTGTGGATCAATCACATCGCGCGCCACCTGGTTGATGAACGGCTGCAGGGTGTGGGAGCCGCCCATGCCCAGAAAGCCGCGGGCGTTGCTATCGGTGTTGATGTAGACCGCCAGTTTTTCGTTCAGTTCTTCGCGGTGATACTCCACCCATTCGGTGGATCCCAACAGTCCGGGTTCTTCTGCGTCCCAGGATCCGTAGACAATGGTGCGGCGCGGCCGGTGTCCCTGTTTGGCGAGCTCGCCGATGGCTTTCATTTCGGCCATCATGGCCACCGTGCCACTTGTGGGATCCTGCGCACCAAAGACCCACGCATCGCGGTGATTGCCACGCATGATCCACTCATCCGGAAATTCAGAGCCCTCCATTTTGGCGATGACGTTGTAGGCCGGTTTGACATCCCAATTGAAGGCCAATTTTACCCGTACGGTGGCTGGGCCGGGGCCGATGTGGTAGGTAATCGGCAAGGCACCGCGCCAGGAGGCCGGTGCGACCGGACCGCCGATGGCTTCCAGTAGCGGGAGGGCATCCGCGTACGAAATAGGCAGAACGGGGATTTTCATCAGCGTGGGCGCCTCCTCGAGCGTTAGGCGCTCCGTGTCCTCTTTCGCACCGACGAACGGAGTAAGGGGGTCACCCGGGAATTGCGGCATATCGGCCACGGACCCTCGTTGGGTCCCATGCTCCATCTTGTATGGCCCCTCCGGGTAGACATCCCCTTGGAAGTACCCGTCGTCACGCGGGTCGGAGTAGAGGATGCAGGCGATGGCGCCGTGCTCGAACGCCACCTTGGGTTTGATGCCGCGCCAGGATCCGCCGTAACGGGCGATCACGATTTTGCCCTCGACTGATATGCCTCGCTTGGCCAATTCCTCGTAGTCGCGCGGGATACCTTGATTGACATACACCAGCTCGCCCGTAACATCGCCGTCCGCGGAATAGGCATTGAACGGCGGCAACATGTGTTCGCGGTTGCTACTGGAGGCATCGCCCTCGATTTCCGGTTCTTCGAGCCTCGCCGTATAGCCCGGTGGGCTTAGCAGCTGCACCTCGCGCTCTTTTGGCGTGGGGAAGAGCACATGGAAGACCTCGATTTCAGCATCGAATCCCCAGGATTCGGCCAGGTCTCGCAGGATCTCTGCGTTCTCCTTGGCTCCCGGGCTACCCACGTGCTGCGCCTTCGAAGTGAACTCTTTCATCCACGCATTGAGGTCGTCGGCGCTGATCATGGCATCGTACAGGTCTTCCATGGCCTCCTGCGCGGTCGAGCCAGAGGAAGAAAAGCCGATCAGCTGATCCTGAGCGCTGGCGGTCAGCGCGAATGCAAGCAGGAAAGTCAGGGAAAGCAGGGAGGAAAAAGAGCGAAGCATGGGCGTCATGGTTTGGGTGCGCGCCCAAGGTAGCAGGTTCGCCTCGTAGGGTCAAAACACGCCGGGCGGGCGATCGGCGATTTTATATCGCCAAGATCGCCCGCCCGGGGAAGCCTAATAATCGATCCAATCGGCACGTCTACAAGACGGGACCAGCAAGGCAGGGTTGCTGCTTAAACGCTGAATTTTTCAGACAACAGGAGAGTCTGCAGCCTCCGTCTCCTCATCGTCCCGAAAATTTGGGAGTACCCCGATGGTGTCCAACGTTTCTTCCAACCGCGCCTGATTGGCTGGCGTCAAAGGCATGAGCGGTGGACGCATCGCACGCCATGCTGGCTCATCGAATGAATCTGCGAGAATGCGCTTCAGAGCCGGAATGAGGGGTAGTGCTTCTATCGCTTTGCGGGTGCGGATCATGCGATCTGCTGCAGCCCTGTCTCCGTCATAAACAGCGCGGGCGAGGCGCGAGGTTACGTTCGCCGTTGCCGAGATACACCCAACGCCACCTTCATCCAGGACGTACGGAAGCAAAGCCTCAGAGCCCGCGAACACAGAGACGCCATCCAACTCGCGGCAATACTGCGTCAGGTTGTCGGTATCTCCGCTCGAATCCTTGATGCCGACGATTGCATCCGGCCATGCATCCATCAGACGGTGAATCACAGGAACGGAATAGCCGACACCAGCCATCCGGGGATAGTGGTAAAGAACGATGGACTTTCGCTCATTCGATACCCGCTCTAGCATCCGGGACGTGAAGGCGAACAAACCGTCGTCACTGATGGGTGCGTAATAGAAGGGAGGCAGCAGGAGAACAGCGCGGGCTCCAAGCTCAAGCGCATGCTGGGTCAGCTCCGCCGCATCAGGGTACGCGGTATTCCCTGTGCCAACCATCAAACGGCCGAAGTCCACGTCTCGTTTGGCCAGGTCATCCAGCAGCGCCCTTCTTTCGGAGAGTGAAAACGAGTTGGCTTCGCCGGTGGTGCCAAAAAGGACGGTGCCGTGCGATCCGTTTTCAGTCAGCCAGGCCATGTGCTGGGCCAGACGGCCAGCATCTGGGCTCAGGTCAGCCCTCAAAGGTGTCACTGAAGCGGTCCAGACGCCAGAAAGGGTCGAAAAGGAATCCTGCGAAGGGGTAGTCACCGAGGGAACGGGGAATGGGTGAGTGAAGCGAACACAGTAACCTGTGAAGGTGCAGCTACTGGAATCCGTGGTCTGAAGAATCTATTGTCTCAGGCTTGTATTGACTCTGGATTGTATCGTCTCCAGAATCCGTCGCCGCAAAACGGGGTAAGAGCGCCGTCTCTACCCTGAATCGATTTTTCCGTTCCACATGTCGCACTCAAAGACCGCTCTTTTAATCCTCCTCGCGTTGATCTTGCTGGCATTGGCCGGTCCGCGAGCCAGCGTCGACCTGGTCTGGCAGGACGTAGTGATCTCTGATCCCGCCGATGAATGGCTCGCAGCGCAGGAGTCGGCATTCGACGACATCGAGGCAGGCAAGGAAAAAGGCATCGTTTGGGCCGATACATCCAAAGCCAAAACAAATTTCTCCGTGGTGTACATCCACGGGTTCTCCGCAAGCCGATTGGAGGCCTATCCCTTCCCGGATTCGATCGCCGCTGCCCTCGGTGCCAATCTGCACTACACCCGTCTTCAAGGACATGGTCGGGGAGGTCAAGCGCTGGGTGATGCCACAGGTGCCGGGTGGATGCAGAGTCTCGCTGAAGCAGTCAGGGTTGGGGAGGCCATCGGTGACAGCGTGATTGTGATCGGGTTGTCAACCGGGGGCTCGTTGGCAGCGGCGGCGTCTGCGGACGAGGCACTGAGTCGGCGCTGGGCGGCACAAATCCTGATCAATCCGTACTACGCCGCTCAGGATTCACGTTCTGAGATGCTCCTATGGCCGTGGGGCAACGTATTACTGAAAATCATGGCCAACGAAGACCGCTCATGGGAGCCTCAGAATGATCTGCACGCCTACATGGGGACCCACACCTATCCGTCCAAGGTGCTGCTCGAATTGGTCGCCACGGCACAAGCACTCAGAAACACGGACATGTCCGAGGTGGATGTGCCTACGCTCTGGATTTACGCCCCTGATGACACGGTTGTCCACCCCGAAGTCGGGCTGGACATATTCTCATCGATCGGGTCGGCGCGGAAGGACACGTTCGTGGTGCGACGCTCCCTCGATAAGAACTACCACGTAATCGTGGGCGATGCGCTGGGTCCGGCGAACACAGTGCCTATCTCTGAGCGCACCGTGACCTGGTTGGAGTCGCTCTAGAATTGGTGCGTAAGCCGCAGCGTTGTCAGGCGGCCCATCTCAGGCACAAAGACGAATTCGCGGTGCCGGTTGTCCGTCAGGTTCTGGATGGTCAAGTTCACCATCGTGTCTTTGGAGAACGGGATGCGGTAATACAAGGAGGCATCGATAACGAAGTAGGATTCGACGTTGCCGACATAGACGTCACTTCGTACGCGAAAACCGTCGACATAGCGGGCTCGGAGCGATCCACCGAGGTCGCCTTCGGCACCATCATAAAAAGTCTGGAAGCCCAGCTTGTAGCGCGGTGCGTTGAGTGAAATGTCGTCGATGCCATCCACATTTCGGAAGTAGTTGTCGCTCAGCCAGGCTCCCATCAGTCCGAGGCGGAGCTGGCGGGACAAGAACATCATCACGTTGGCATCGACTCCATTGATGGTTACTTCCCCGAAATTGCGGCGGAAAAGCATGACAGCAGTCGGATCGAAGGCTTCGACAGGTGACACCGTTCCGAAGGGAATCGCACCAGCCAGCCCGGCCGCCAGCAGGAAGGCTACCTCCCCGGCAGGATCTCCATCCCCATTGGCGAACGACTCGCCGGACTGGTCCAATTCAAGCAGCGTTTGGAAGGCCTCAGCGTTTTCTGGGCGAGCCAGTGCCGCTCCAACCTGTTGCAAGAGCACCGTGTTGAGCGTACTGCCATCTAGGAAAACGTTGGGTGTGCCGACCACGTAGGGGCCCTTGAAGTCGGACACAGTCGTCCGGTAGGCATCGATACCTACAATGATGCCTTTTCCAATCAGACCTTTGTATCCGAGCTCAAAGGTTCGAGTCCGCGTGATGTCCAGTTCAGGTGCATCGTTCGCGTCGGGTATCTCTTCGAATACCTGCTGCTCAAGGTTCAGGATTTTCAGGGCATGACGTACGCCGCTCACCTCGGCGGGCAAGACGGCATCAAAGGCCGCGGAAATGGCGTCCACGCGGGAAGCGGGGATGGATCCGTCATCCGCCAAGCTCTGAGCCAAGCCGGCTACGGCGGACTGCCGGGCGACCGACCACATGACGTTGACGAACGTTGGGTCATCGAGGTCGATATAGTCCGAGCTGCTCAAACCACGTGGATCGAGCGGTGCGAAGGGAGATCGGAACTGCGGGCGGCCATTGGCAGAGCGGGAAAAAGAGAACCCGGTCTCCATTCCCTGGACCCGGAGATCTGTGATGGGCGCAAAACCAATCAGGTCACGCATCTGTCCGAGCATGAATACGTCGTGGCTTCCGAGGATATCCGAGAAGAGATCATTGGGAAGCGGTGTGACGAAGGCGCGGTTGAAGGTGGCGCGCAGGGTGTGGTTTGGACGGGGTTTGACGACGAGTGCGGCGCGCGGCGAGATCGTGGTCTGCCCCATGCGATTGTGGTAGTCGGCGCGCGCCGCGCCTACCACGGATAACCAGCTTCGCACGTCCCAGTCGGCCTGTAGATAGCCGCCTACCTCTGCTACGTTATCGTCATTTTCGTTGCGCCCATTGACGGTGCCCTCGCCCTGGGGCATGGTGTATAGGGCATCGACCCCGTACGTCAACTGAAGATGGGGAGTCGGGGTGGCATAGTGCTGGATCTGACCCACGATCATGCGCGAGACGTCTGTGAATTGCTGACCCGTGCGCAGGAAATAGGAATCACCGGTGTGTAGGAAATTGCCGTAGGTCTGTGCAAAGAGGCGCCCGCGCTGATACCTGATCTGGCCGTAACCGATGCGGGCATTGTTGACCTGAGCCGATCCCGTCGGCGTGATTTCAATGTTGTCACCGAACGTGATGCCGGCATTGAAGGTCAGCGTACCCGAAGCAAGGTTTCGGATCTCCAGTGCGCTGTTCAAGGCGAGGTTACGCACGGTGAAGTCGCGCTGACCAATGCGCAGTGTATCCGGCCGCGCACCGTTCTGGATGGCCAGCGTGCGGGCGGCGATTTCCTCGGGATCCCGGTATTCGAACTCATCGCCAGAGTAATACTGCCCTGAAACTTTGTAGCCCACCCGGTTTCCTCGCGTTCCGGCATGGCGGAACGAGCCAAGTTTTATGTCCCGCTGACCGCCCGCAAGAGAGACCGAGGTACCGCGTGAGTCAAACGGACTGCGGGTCAGCATGTGGACCACACCATTGGCCGCGTTGGGCCCATACAGCGCGGAAGCAGGACCGGACACGACTTCAATCTGCTCGATGTCTCCATCCGACATGGGAATCAACTGCAGCGCCGTCAGTCGCACGGACGGCGCGCGTGCGATCCGGTTGTCCACAAGGGTCAGCAAGGAGCTGGCCAGGTTGTCATTGAATCCCCGGACCACAATGCGGGAAGAGACGAGCCCTGTGTTGACAATATCCACAGCGGGCACGGAAGCCAGATGCGTGGCAGCGGTCAGTGCGGTGCGGGATCGCAACTCTTTCGGTTCCAGAACCGTGATGGCTGCTGGCGCATCGAGGAGTTTCTCGGGGGAACGAGATGCGGTAATCGTGATCGGATTGATCAACTGATCCGCTGGCACCAATCGCACCGTAATCGAGGGTAAGGCATCCGGGCCAACCGACACGTTTTCCAAGATGCGGGTTTCAAAGCCCACGAAAGAGACGGTGATCGAATACCTGCCTTCTGGGACTTCAATGCGGAAGCGTCCCTCGACGTCCGTGGCCATACCCGTGTCGATGGATCGTCCCGAGGTCGACTGACCGATCACGTGCACGTTTGCACCGGGAAGCACCGTGCCTTGCTCATCATCCAGGACCTCGCCAACGAGTACAGGTCGGTCCAGAGGAGCCTCGATGCCCAGGCCCATGAAGGGCCGGGCGTCGACCGGCAGCAAGCCGGCCAGGACGAACATAACTCCGAAAACGTATGACAGGACGGGTGTGGGTCGCATAGGGAGGCGGAAGTCGTTGCTGACCCAACATCGAAAATGTGGTCCGGCTTTTCAAGGCATCCGGAAAAAGCCGAACTTTCCTGATATCTCACCCTGCTTCTACGCTCTTGACCGCACATCCCTTCGAACAGGCCCCGCGCAGAACGCTCTTCAAGCTTTCTGTACCGGTGCTTTTCTCGCTGGTCGCCGAACCGATCACGGGGTTGGTGGATACGGCCTTCGTTGCGCGCCTCGGAGCAATTGAATTGGCAGCGCTGGGTGTTGGCACGATGGCGCTTTCCTCCATCTTCTGGATTTTCAACTTCCTGGGCGTAGCGACCCAAACGGACGTTGCAACGGCAGATGGACGTGGAAATACGTCTTCACGCGGGGAGATAACCGGGCTGTCGATGATGTTGTCGCTCCTTATCGGGGTAGGTTCGGCGTTGTTGATCTGGTCCTTCATTACCCAGGTAACGGGGCTGCTTGGCGCGGTAGAGACGATTCAGGATGCCGCCGATCGCTACATCGCGGTGCGGCTCTGGGGCTCGCCAGCCATTTTGGTGACTATTGCAGGATTCGGAGCGCTCCGTGGCGTGCAACGTATGCAGATTCCGCTCTGGATTGCCGTAGGTGTCAATGCGCTGAACATCGTTCTGGATGCCGTCCTCATCTTTGGAGTGGGTCCCATCCCTGCGTTTGGCATTGAGGGAGCAGCAGCAGCTACTGCGATTTCGCAGTGGGTAGGTGCACTCTTGACCTGGGTCGTGGTGCGACGCGTACTGGGCGCGCGCGCCGCATGGAATGCGGAGCGCGCGCGCCACCTTTTCCGGGTGGGATGGGATCTCTTCCTGCGAACCGGGGCCCTGACCTTGTTCTTGCTGGTAGGCACTCGGGAGGCCACGCGGCTTGGCGCTGAGGCTGGGGCAGCCCACCAGGCGATTCGCCAGTTCTGGCTCTTCACGGCCCTCTTTTTGGATTCATTTGCCATCGCAGGACAAAGCCTGGTGGCTTATTTCGCCGGCCATGACCGACGTGCGACCGCTAGGCGCGTTTCCCGCACCATTCTGGAGTTCTGTTTTGGTTTTGGAATCATTCTGCTGATCGTGATGTGGGCTGGAGAAGGCCTGATTACGAGGCTGTTGGTGCCCGAAACCGCGGTTCTTGTATTTGGGTCGGCATGGTGGCTGGCACTTCTGTTCCAGCCGTTGAATGCATTGGCCTTCGGGACCGACGGTATTCACTGGGGGACGGGAGACTTTACTTTCCTGCGCAACGCAACCGTCGTTGCAACGGCGGTTGGCGTGACACTGCTGTATGCCGTAGGTGCCTGGGTGGGATTGACCCTGCCCCTGATCTGGGGGGTAACTGGCGTGTGGATCATGGTTCGTGTGCTGTTCGGAGTGGGGCGTGTCTGGCCGGGATCAGACATAGCCCCGCTTGGAAGGTGGCGAACCTCAGATCGGACCTGATCGGACCAAACAGGACCAGAAAGAGCTGAACAGAGCCCGGGCATGGCCGCCGCATGAGCGTGGATAAGTGCCCCTCGCATCTGGGTCCCCTGACCGGTAGTTTTCGGCTCTTCTCACTGGCGTCGCCTCATGCGGTTGACCCAGCGCAAGCCCGGATCTCATTCCGGATGTCATTCCAATTCCATCCCATCGATATGCCAACTCCGCACTACGCGCGCGTCAAGGAATTCATGCAGAAAGTCGGGCAAGACACCCCCGAAGGAGCCACAATCCCGGATGCGAAGATCCGCATTCTCCGCGCCAAGCTGATTCTGGAAGAAGCTCTGGAAACGGTATCTGCCCTGGGTGTCTCCGTGCACTCGCATGGTCACGAAGTCACAGAAGAAGGACTCGAATACGCCGCACCGAATGAAGTCGATCTTAAGGAAGTCGTGGACGGATGTGCCGATATTTCAGTGGTCACCATTGGTACGCTGATCGCGTTCGGGGTCGATGACGAGCCGGTTCTCGAGGAAGTCGATGCTTCGAATCTGCGCAAGTTCGGGGAAGGCAGCTACCGCAGGGAAGACGGTAAGTGGATGAAACCTCCCGGCTGGACGCCCCCGGACATCATGGGAGCCATCGACAAAGGGTGGGGATTATGAAGTCGCTCGTGGCTGTTTCCCTCCTTCTTCTGATCGTCTCGTCATCTTTCAACGGAGTGACTCACGACGGCGCGTCTCTGGACGGGGCGAAGGATCTGGAAATGGAGCGCATCGAGATGCCGGACCGTGGTCATGCCGGCGAGCCGACATTGACCTATGATGCCAGCGGCAGCCTGGTTGCTTCGTGGATCGAACGTCACGATGACGAGGCACGACTCATGATGGCCACCAGGTCATCCAATGCGTGGGATACTCCGGAGATACTGGCCAGCGGGTCGAATTGGTTCGTCAACTGGGCCGATGTGCCTTCCGTTGTCTTCCATCCCGACGGTGCTGCGATGGCCTACTGGCTGGAACGACTGGGCGAAGGGCGGTATGCCTATGGCGTGCGCTATATCGTGTCGGCCGCTGGGGTATCCTGGACAACGCCTCAGTGGCTACACGAGGATCGCAGTCCGACCGAGCACGGTTTCGTTAAGGCAGTGCCCCACGGGGAAGGGTTCATGGCTGTTTGGTTGGACGGCAATGGGTACGCCATGGAGCGTCGTGAAATGTCCGTTCATGCTCGGCAAATAGCCGTTGATGGCACGGTGGGCGATGAGCTCGCTGTCGATTCGCGCGTCTGTGATTGTTGTCCGACCGAGTTGATTGATCTGGGTGATGGCCGGTTGGCCTCAATTTATCGGGATCGATCTGGTGAAGAGATTCGCGACATGTATGTCTCCATCTTCGATGGCACGACCTGGTCCGATTCGGCCCCGATTCATGACGATGGCTGGAATATCAACGCGTGCCCCGTGAATGGCCCGTCGGCCGATGTCGAAGGGAAAGGGGCAGCTGTAGCATGGTTCACCATGGCGACTGGCTCACCGGAAGTTTTTGCGGGATTCCTCGATGGGGAGACCCTTGTTGCACGTGATCCCGTCCGCCTCGACCTGGGTCGTCCGGCCGGTCGGGTAGCGCTTCGCATGATATCTCCTGAGGAGGCCCTCGTGTTATGGATGGAGGGGGGCGAACCGGAAAAAGCGGGCCTCTATATCCGGACGTTGAATGCTCAGGGAGAACTGGGAGAGGCTTCGAAGCTGGCGGAAACCTCGACCGGTCGCGCCGTCGGGTATCCTCGACTGGCGCGTGAGGGTGATCACTGGGTGGCCGTTTGGACCGAGCCCTCGGAGCATGAAGTGGGGCAAGCGCGCCTTCAAGGCGTTCAGTTTTCACTCTAGTCAGCTCGAAGGGCTCGCCATGGCACACACCCCGGTGGATCATTCGGTCGTATCAGCCAGAACAGAGGATCTTTCGCGCATTGAATCCCTTTTGCGGGCCGCAGGTCTGCCGACGGAAGGGGTGGCACCGCTGATAGACGATTTTCTTGTCATCCGCGGCGACGATGGCCAGGTGGTCGCTGCTGCTGTCATCGAATGGCATGCCGAATCTGCGACAGAATCCAATGGGCTGTTGCGAAGCGTCGTCGTGGATCCCTTTTGTCGAGGGGAAGGTCTGGGAACGCGCATCGTGCGCGCCATCCTGGGCTCCACCGATCGCAACCTGTATCTCCTGACCGAATCGGCGACCGAATTCTTCCGCGGCCTGGGTTTTGAGTCCATTGATCGATCCCTTTCGCCGCCAGCCCTGCGACGATCAGAGGAATTTCGTTGTCTTTGTGGGGAATCCGCAGCCTTTATGCGGCGTTGGGAGTAAGAAGTCTCATTCAGGCGGGCGTACTGCCTTTCCGGGCGCCTCCGATGCTTTCATAAACCGTCAATTATCTGTCATTTCAAGTTCATGGGGAAGACCAATCGTCGCAAAGAGCGCGCTCGTCGCGCCATTCAACCAGATCTGAACAAGACCATTCTATGGGTTGCCGTAGCGTTTGCCGGCATCGGCGCGGCACTAGCCTTCTATGCTACGCAACTCACGTTCAGCATTGAATCCCAAGGTATCGTCGAAGCGAGCGGTTGCTCTCTGAACGACTGGGTGAATTGCGATGTGGCCAACGCCTCGTCCTATGCGCAGATGTTTGGGGTTCCAGTGGCCTGGCTGGGCTTCCTGTTCTACCTCTTCGCCGGCTTGTCCGCCCTGTTTGGTGCGACGTCCACCAATACCCGTCAACCAGCTTCGTTCGTTGCCATGTCGGCCGTCCTGGCACTTGGGGCTGTACTGTTCACCTTCCTGAAAGCCTACCACTTGTATGAGCTTGGCGTGCTCTGCTTGGTCTGCATTGGCATGTATGTGGCCAATTTCGGACTATTGGGCACGTTGACCATGGCGCTGGGTTATGGGCCGGTTGGTATCGTGACACTGGTCAAGGACTACGTAGCCCGGGTTCAGGGGGCAGAGAACGAAAGGGGCTTTGAAGCGCAGATCACCAAAGTCGGCGTTGTTGTTCTTGCCGTTTTTGGAATCGGATACGCGGGAGCGCTGAACCACGCTCGGGACATTACGGGCAATGTGGATGTTGATGCTGCCGTGACGTCCCATTTTCGCGGACCGGTCTACGACGTAGAAACGGATCCTGAAGCCTCCATCTGGGGCAATCCCGATGCCGCGATCGAAATCGTGGAATACGCCGACTTCCAGTGCCCGGCGTGCGCCCAGTCAGCCTTTCACCTTCGTCCCACGCTTTTTGAACACGAGGACGACGTCAAGGTGGTGTTCATGAACTACCCTCTTACACAGATCCACGCTCAGGCCATGAATGCGGCCAAGGCCAGTGTCTGTGCTGAGCAATTCGGCGACTTTTGGACGTACCACGACGAGGTGTTCAAGAACCAGGCTGTGCTGCAACCGACGCTGTTCACGCGCATCGCGACCGATCTCGGTTGGGACGAGCGAGAATTTGCAGAATGTATGGTGAGCGAGGAAGTCGGTGCTCGAGTGGATGCCGACGTAGCGAAAGGACGTGTCGCCCAGGTGAGCGGAACGCCGACACTCTATATCAATGGTCGTAAAGTGGCAGCTTGGCGTAATACTGATGTAATCCGCGCGATCGTTCGTGAGGAGCTTTCCCGTCAGTAACCCAGCAGGCCATGACGTATTCAGATGCCGATCTGCAGCGAAGCGGATTTCGGCTCAATGTGGAGATCAAGGCGCGTTCCACGCGGCACGAGGCCGTGCGTGCGGAGCTTGGCCGGTTGAGATCCCGTCTGGTGGGTACTGACCATCAGGTGGACACCTATTTCAATGTGCCGGAAGGGCGGCTGAAGCTACGTGAAGGCACCATCGAAAACAGCCTGATCCATTACATGCGTTCTGATCAGTCTGGTCCAAAGACGTCTGATGTTTTGCTCTACCGCGTCAAGCCGGATCCCGCCCTGCGAGACGTCCTGGAGCGGGCATTGGGAGTCCTGGTGGTCGTTGACAAGCAACGGGAGATCCATTTCGTGGACAACGTCAAGATCCACCTGGACACGGTCGAAGGATTGGGCACTTTTCTCGAGATAGAAGCCATCGATGCGGACGGTTCATTTTCAAAGGACCAGCTGCAACAGCAGTGCGAGACGTTCATGGATCACTTCAACGTGCTTCCGGAAGATTTGCTGGAAGACTCTTATTCCGACATGCTGCTGCGCGAGAGGGGAGGAAGTGGGACATGAACAAGCTTGTGACAGAGTTTGTGGGGACATTTTTCTTGGTGCTCATCATCGGACTGGCTGTGGAGCTGGGGGATGTGCTCGCTCCGCTCGTAATTGGCGTGGGACTGACGGCGCTGGTGTACATGGGCGGCCATGTTTCCATGGCTCACTACAATCCGGCGGCCACGTTGGGTTTCTGGATGTGCGGTACCACTAAGACGCCGGAGGCCTTTCGATACATTGCGGTTCAGCTGGTCGCCGCCCTCTCGGCTGCTTTCGTATCCCTGTGGTTGCTCAATGGTGCGACGTTCAGTCCGGGCGTCGGGGCAGAGCACTCCGTATGGCAGGCCCTTATGGCTGAATTCCTGTTCACGTTTGCGCTTGTCCTCGTCATCCTGAACGTTGCCATCGCAGAGACCACGGCTGGTAATCAGTTCTACGGAATCGCCATCGGATTCGTGGTAATGGCTGGCGCGTATGCCGTCTGGGATATTTCCGGTGCCGCGTTCAACCCAGCTGTTGCACTGGGTGGATTGGTCATAGAGGCCGTCGTGTACGACAGGAGTTTGGAGGAAGCATGGATTTATCTGGTTGGTCCCCTGAGCGGCGCAGCTTTTGCCGCCGTCGTGTTTGGCTGGCAACAGGATTGACCGGAATTCGTATGCTGGTCCATCCCACACACTGACCAGTTGTCGACGCATCCTTGGAAACCCCGCTGGCGCATACCACCTCCCAATCAGGCGAATCGCAGTCCGACTCAAGACCGGCTGCTGGATCTGAACCGCGTCCGTTTGCCGGCGTCTCGTTCGATGCCTTGGCATCGCTCGATGCATCTATCGTAAAAGTCTGGCGCCTGAAGACGGGCATCTTCTTGGGTATTGTGGCGCTCGGAGTGCTGATCTGGGATATCCTGAATGCCTTTCAATCAGATCGCTTGTTGCCATTCGGTTTTTGGAGCCTGATTGCCGCTGTTTCGGCAGGGTCGATCGCTTTCTGGGTGCCTTCGCTCCGGTATCGCTACTGGGGCTATGAGTTGGGCAACGAAGAACTGCTGCTGGTGCGCGGCATTTTCAATCGGGTGCATACCATCATCCCATTGCAGCGCATCCAGCACCTGGACGTTTCGCAGGACATCTTCGAGCGCGAATTCGACGTCGCCAAACTGATCGTCCACACAGCTGGTACCCGATCCAGTGACGTGATCTTGCCCGGCCTGCATCAGGATGTCGCCGAGTCTTTGCGCGACGAGATGAAACAGTTCATCACGGACCAGGCCCTCTGATGGAAATTCCTGGAAGCGAAGGAAAGGCTTTCTCCGAACCTGATGGAATGGATTCCGAAATCAGGACACCTGCAACAACGCCGCCCATGGAGCCCAAACGTCTGCATCCGCTAACCATGGTGCAGCGCATCATTGTGAGCTTGCCTGCTTTGGTATTCATCATGCTGCCCGTTCTGCGCAGTGGCGATTCCACGGCGTGGTTCAACCTGATTTTCGGGGCGATGTATCTGGTGTTCATCGTTCCGTGGATTGCCCTTCACTATCTGCGGTTCCGCTACTGGATTACCTCCAAGGAGTTGGTCATCCACTCGGGCGTCCTCACGCGCCGACGTCGCAATATCCCTCTCGAGCGGATCCAGAACATAGAGATCGAGCAGGCTCCTCTTCAGCGCATGCTGGGGACGGCAAAAGTCATTGTTTACACGGCAGGAAGCGCCAGAGCCGAGGGTGTTCTCGAATACGTTTCCATTGGCGAAGCGCGCGATATCCGGACCGTTGTCCGCAATCTGCAGCAGCAATTGGAGCAGGAAGAGACTGCCTCATGGTCTGATGAGTCATTGTCCGGCGCTTTTATGTCCGATGAGACATTATCCGATGAGCCCTTATCCGGTGAATCTGTCGGGATCCAGGCTTCGGGTGACCTTCGGCCGTCGAAACCTGCGGTTCTTGCAGGCGAGCTCCTGATCGCACTAGACACCCGACGAGTTTTTCTGGCTGGAGCTTTTCGTTTTTCACTGGTCTATCTCGCGGTCATCTTCTCCTTCCTGCAATACATCGAGCCCGATCCGACACTGCTATTTTCATGGCTTATGCGCGGACCGCTCGAGCCGCTGGAGGCGCGGATCGATGCGTCCCCTGTAATTGCAGCTGTCATGGGTGTTTTCGGCGCTGTGATGTTGGGTTGGCTGACGGGTGTCCTGGTCACGTTCAATCGCTACCATCGGTTCAAGCTGGAATTGATTGGTGACAAATTGCATCGTTCCCACGGGTTGTTGACGCTCAAGGAGGGGACCATTCCTCTCAGCAGAGTTCAGTCATGGATTCTTCGGACCAATCCCCTGATGGAGGCCTTCGGCTGGGTACGCTTGGAAGTACAGACGATGGGTATCAACATTGATCAGAGTGGCTATCAGGTGGCGATGCCATTCGGACGCATGGAAGAAGTGGCACATATTCTGGCGGCTGTAGGCGCGCCCGTCATGCCTGAAAACTGGTCTCCAGTATCGAGGCTCACGATCCGCAGATTTCTGGCGCGCTCACACATTGTCCTGCTTTTCATAATCGGAATCGTCCAGATCTGGTGGTCCGGTATCTGGTGGCTGGGGGTGCTGAGTCCCGTACTCCTGGCCTGGTCCTTCTGGCGCTATCACGGCATGCGCGTTGCCGACGATGATTTCTGGGTGGCCATGCGCAAAGGAGTGATTCGAAGGCAGACCTGGCTGGTACCCATCAGGAAACTCCAAACCGCTGGTTGGTATGCGAACTGGTTCCAGCGGCGCCTGGGATTGGCCTCCATCTACGTCGATACCGCTGGTGCTTCGTCAGGGCGCTCTGCAGAATTGCCTGACATTGAAAAGCTGACGGCCCAGACGATCGTTACCCGGGTTTATGACCGGTTTCAGTCGGTCTTGTGACGCTCCCGCAAGGAACAGAGACCGAGGTAGAGAACGATTGGTATGGTCTTGCGCTTGGCCGATCCTTGCAGGTCGAATGCCGTCCATCCGAGCGACAGCGTCCAAGCGGCGGGTCCGATCCAGGATACCCACCAAGGCATACGCGCCACCAGGAATGCGAACAGACGTCCTGCAAGCTGGGAGCCGATGATTTTGGCAATGGTCCCGAAGATGATCGTTTTGATCAGACCTTGAACAACAACGAGGTTGAACGCTTCGATCAGCATGGGAAGCGCAAAAACCCCCGCCGAACGGGCCAGGAAGGCCTTGGCCTTTTCTTCCTCGACACCGAGATCTTCCAGCAATTTCTGCTGCTCATCGGGCGGCAGATCAGCAAATTGCTGCGTGGCATACCCTTCGGCTAACCGTTCGACGACTTCCCGGTCAGAGCCAAGCAGGTTAGCGTCCACTTTCAGCGAGCGCGCCACATCCCGGACGATGCTCTGAAACGGCGCCCCGCGTTCTTCTCCGGTAAGGGATCGGAAGACATACATGATCTCCGAAGAGCCAACGTACCGGACGTCTTCCTCAAACTGGGCTTCGATGGCCGCACGTGTATCCTCGCTGTCATCCATCTCGAGCGCTGAGACCAATTCAGCAAATCGTGCGTCGTTGGTCTGATTGACTGGACTTTCCATCACACCGAGCAGGAATCGATAGTCCGTCGGGGTCAGAATGCTGAGGAGTTCCTTCATGGTATTCAGGGATTCACAACAAGAATGCGTCAGGCGTGTGCTACGCGACCGGGGGATAGCTTGTTACATGATGAAAGCGGATCATGCCGTGGCATAATCACAACCGCTCGATCGAGTTTTTTGCTCCCTGTTGTCCTAACTTCTCATCCATCGAAGAGGGCTGGACGGAAGCCCATTACCTCTTCTGATGGAATGCTCTTTTCCTGTCGCCAGCGGACCTTGGGAAGCAATGACCAGGGAGAGACACCCGTTTTGAAGTGATACTCTGTACGATGTCCGAATCAGCCAAATCATCCCGAGCCAGCGGTCTGCTGTTGCACATCACCTCGTTACCGTCAGCCTATGGTATCGGGGACTTGGGTCCGGAGGCCTATCGTTTCGCCGATTTCATGGCCGCGTCGAAGCAGAAGCTGTGGCAGGTCCTGCCCTTGGTGCCCACGGGGTACGGGTATTCTCCGTATGCCGCTCCGTCCACGTATGCAGGAAACGCCATGCTGATTTCGCCAGATCGGCTCCTGGAAGACGGGTGGCTGACTACGGATGATGTAGGTGTTTTGCCAAGTTTTCCGGTGGATTTGGTCGCCTTTGCCGATGTAAGCGCTTACAAAGAAGACTTGTTGATAAGAGCCTGGAAACGATTTTCATCGCATGCTTCACCAGCTGAACGGAAAGCCTTCGATACGTATTGCGAGACGCATGCCGATTGGCTGGAAGATTGGGCCTTGTTCGAGACGATCAAGCAAGATCACGACGAAAAAGAGTGGATGACCTGGCGCGCAGATCTGCGGGATCGCGAGCCCTCCGCGCTGATTGCCTATCAGGCAGAGAATGCTGATCAGATTGCCATGCGCAAATTCTGGCAATTCCTGTTTGAGCAACAATGGATGGATCTGAAATCCTATTGCAACGAACGAGGCATCCGGATATTTGGCGATCTGCCCATTTACGTAGCGCAGGACAGCGCTGACGTGTGGGCCAACCGCCATCTGTTTACGCTTAAGGAAGACGGTTATCCGACGACCATCGCGGGCGTACCACCTGACTATTTTTCGGAGACGGGTCAACGATGGGGCAACCCACTCTACAAGTGGGATTCGATGCGGGCGACGGGCTACGCCTGGTGGACATCGCGCATGGCCCGCATCCTGGAGCTGGTGGACCTGGTTCGCTTGGACCATTTCAGAGGCTTCGAAGCCTATTGGGAAGTACCAGCAAGCGAGGAGACGGCCATCCATGGTCAGTGGCGCGAAGGACCAGGAGCAGATTTGTTTGACAAGCTGGAGAAGAACCTCGGCGACGTACCGCTCATCGCAGAGAATCTCGGTGTCATAACCGAGGGCGTCACGAAATTGATGGGTCGGTTCGGTTTTCCCGGCATGGCCATCCTGCAATTTGCATTCGACTCCGATGAATCGAACGAATTCCTGCCCCACAATTACAGAGAGGCGCTTGTGGCGTACACGGGTACCCACGACAACGATACGCTGATGGGGTGGTGGTCTGACACGGCGAGCACGCAGAATGCTGAACAGATAGCGCGCGCCAAGGCATACTGTACGGAGTATCTCGGACTGGAATCAGGCCATGAAGCCGAGCAGTTGTCCTGGAAGGCGATTGAATCCCTCATGCACTCGGTGGCACGCTATGTTGTGACACCCGTTCAGGACCTGTTGGGACTTGGCGCCGACGCCCGCATGAATACGCCAGGAACAACAAATGGAAACTGGGGCTGGCGTCTTGCGCCGGGTGCCCTGGATGCGGGCGTCGGCGCCCGCCTGGCAACGCTCACCGAGGCATCAGATCGCTGAGGACCTTCCTCTGCATCCTTGGTATCCATCCTCCTGCATGCTGGGCTGATCCACAACATGCGTCGTTGATGTGCGCTGTCAATCCCGACCCGGAACGAGGGCTGCCACGCTTAATCCGTTCAGCGTAAGCACACCATCCTCGATCTGCCCGAGGTCTGCGAAGGCAACAGGAAGCTGCCACCGATTACCACCCATGGATTCCGATATCGCCGGAAGGGTAAAGGTACACGGAGCATCAGTCGGGTTGATGATGATGAGCAGCGAATCGGTACCATCTTGCGCTACGACTTGCATGCCGATCACACGGTCGTGAGGGTTGCTCCAGTCACCGTCGTTCAGCGGTCGCCCGGAAGCATGCCACCAGCATGCACTGGAAGATCCTTCGCGGTCTAAAAACCGGCGATTTGAAGTCAGTGGATGAGCTTTCCGGAAGGCAATCAAGTCTTTGACCCGTTGCAGGAACGGCTCGTCCACCTGCGTCCAATCGTACCAGGAAATGGGGTTGTCCTGGCAATAGGCATTGTTGTTTCCCTGCTGGGTTCGGCCCATTTCATCGCCTCCCAGGATCATGGGGACGCCCTGGGAAAGGAGTAGGGTTGACATCAGGCCCAACCGCGCTGCATCGCGTCGAGCGCGAATGAAGGGATCGTCGGTCGGACCTTCAGCCCCCCAGTTGCGGGAGTGGTTCGGCTCGTGTCCGTCGCGGTTTTCCTCGCCGTTCGCAACATTGTGTTTTTGCTGGTACGACACCAGATCCCGAAGCGTGTACCCGTCGTGAGCGGTGATGAAATTGATGGAAGCCGATGGCCGACGCATGGGAAAGACATCGCTGCTTCCACTCATGCGGGTTGCCAGTTCGGCTGCGGCCGGAGTCTCACCGGACCAGAACATGCGGACATCGTCCCGATATTTCCCGTTCCATTCCCGCCACGGCGATCGGAAGGCACCAAGGCGGTATCCCGCAGGCCCCAAGTCCCAGGGTTCAGCTATGAACTTGCGCGTAGCCAGGATCGGGTCCTGGCGAAGCAACAGGAAAAACGGACCATCCATTTCTACCTGCTGTCCGGTTCGTGCCAATACGGTTGCCAGATCAAACCGGAATCCGTCCACCCCTAGCGTTCCTGCCCAGTAGCGCAATGAGTCGGCGATAAGGCGCATTACGACGGGTTGGCGGACGTCCAGGGTGTTGCCCGTCCCGGTGTAATTATGCAGGAATCGCGGGTTGTCCTCCCGAGAGAGGTAATAACTCAGATTGTCGAATCCGCGAAAATTCAGCGTTGGCCCCATCCGACTGCCTTCCGCTGTGTGGTTGAATACCACATCGATGATGACCTCGAGTCCAGCCGCATGCAATCGGTCAACCATGCCCCGGAATTCAGCGGCTGCCGCCTCGGGTTCTGCAGCATAGGTTGGCTCGGGAGCGAAATACGCGAGCGTATTATAGCCCCAATAATTCGTCATGCCCATCTGGTGCAGATGATGCTCATCGAATTTGGCCTGCACGGGGAGGAGCTGTACGCTCGTCACACCGAGGGACTGCAAATGTTCAATCACGGGATCCGAGGCAAGCCCTGCATACGTACCGCGCAGTTCTTCGGGCACCCCGGGGTGGGTCATGGTCAGACCCTTGACATGGGTCTCATAGATGATGGTCTGTTCCCACGGAATTTCTGGACCGTGCGCAAGCTCAGACGCCACATGCAGGGGAGCGACGCGCGCCATGGCAGCCACCCCGGCAGAATCTCGCGCGTCGAAGGACATGTCATCGTGTCCTTCCACATACCCAAGCAATGGTGCTGACCAGGCTGGTTTGCGGGCAATGTCGCGCGCGTAAGGGTCCAACAGCAGTTTATTCGGATTGAATCGATGCCCGGACATCGGCTCATACGGCCCATCGACACGGAACCCATACAGTTGACCGATACCGATACCCGGAACGAATCCATACCAGATGTTGCCGCTTCGTTCTGGAAGAATCAGCTCCTGCGAAGAGGCCAGGCTTTCTATCGAATCGAACAGGCAGAGCGTGACCTTCGTGGCATGCGCGCTGTAGACGGCGACATTGACGCCTCCGTCACGAGGCGTAGCGCCAAGGGGGTAGGGTTTGCCGTTTTTGATGTTCATGCGCGGTATCCAGGTTGCGGACGGTCGGAATCGACCGGCGGGCATATACACCCGTGCGGCCCACCCGTTCTCCAAGAAATTCACCGAAGCGGAAGCGCTCCCGCATTCGACAGGCTGGTTGAGGAGGGGTAGATTGCGGATGACGAACATGCTTTCGAACACCAGACCATTTTTCCATGCCAGCCGCTTCTGCATTTGATCGCTACCTCTGGGGTGAGGGCCGCCTTGAACGAGCGTGGGATCTGTTCGGCGCGCATCCGAACAAGCAAGGAACATGGTTTCGCGTGTGGGCTCCGCGAGCTGACGAAGTGCAGCTGATCGGAGACTTCAACGATTGGCAGAAGGGAGCCCATGTGATGAAGCCCGTCGGTGAGGGCATGGAGCGATTCTTCGAAATCTATGTTCGCGGTGCCAGACCAGGGCAGAAGTACAAGTATGCCATCCGACGTGGGCCCTGGTGGACGGACAAATCCGACCCCTTCGCCCGCGAGATGGAGCCACCGGATCCTCAAGGCCATGGTATTACCGGCCTTTCAGCCATTATCCCGACGTTCGATTTCGAGTGGAGCGATTCAGAGTGGATGGCCTCCCGTCAAGGTCCCGAAACGCTGGCCCAGGCGGTCTCCATCTACGAGGTGCATTTGGGTTCATGGCGACGAGGGGATGACGGTCTGTCATTGAGTTATCGTGATATAGCGGAGCCTCTGGCCGATCACGTCGAAGAGATGGGCTTTACGCACGTTGAATTCCTCCCGGTTCAGGAGCATCCTTTCTATGGATCGTGGGGCTATCAGGTTGTGGGAGCCTTTGCCCCCACGTTCCGCTACGGCACGCCTTCGGATTTCAAATTCCTGGTCAACTACCTGCATCAACGGGGTATTGGCGTGCTGTTGGATTGGGTCCCGGCCCACTTCGCAACCGATCCGCAAGGTCTCGTCAATTTCGACGGTGAGCCTCTGTTTGAATACGAAGACCCCGTCATGCGGCATCACCCTGATTGGGGAACACTCGTTTTTGACTACACGCGGCCGCAGGTCCGCAATTACCTGTTGTCCAACGCGCTGTTCTGGTTGGACGAGTTCCACATTGATGGACTGCGATTTGATGCAGTGGCCTCGATGCTCTACCGCGATTACTCACGCGGAGACGAGTGGACACCGAACATGTACGGTGGACGCGAGAACCTGGAGGCCATGAGCCTGCTCAAGGAAATCAACGAGCGGGTATTCACCAATCACCCGACAGCCCTGATGATTGCCGAGGAGTCGACAGCGTGGCCCGGGGTATCGCACCCCACGTATCGGGGCGGACTCGGCTTCCTCTACAAGTGGAACATGGGGTGGATGCACGATAGTCTGGAGTTTTTCAAGGAAGATCCGGTTCATCGGCGCTACCACGTCCACAATTTCACGTTTCCCTTGGTCTACGCATGGGCTGAAAACTACATGCTTTCGCTCTCGCACGATGAAGTGGTTCATGGCAAAGGATCCCTGATTGGGAAAATGCCCGGGGACGATTGGCAGAAGGCAGCCAACTTGCGGCTTCTTTTCGGACATATGATGGGCCACCCGGGGAAGAAGCTCATGTTCATGGGCTGTGAGTTTGGGCAGGGGGGGGAATGGAACCACGATGGTGGGCTTGACTGGTGGCTGCTTGATCAGCCCCTGCATCAGGGTATTGCCACGTGGGTAAAGACAATGAACCAACTTTATCGCGAGACATCGCTTCTCCAGGATGACAGCGGAGGTGGATTTTACTGGATTGACTTCTCAGACTTGGAAAACACGGTCGTCTCGTACGCCCGTCATCGCGACGGAAAAGAACTGGTGTTCGTCTTCAACTTCACCCCGGTCCCGAGGCCGGACTATAAGCAGGGCGTCCCGCATGTGGGAGCCTGGCAGGTAAAGCTGTCTTCCGATGATCTGGCATTCGGAGGAAGCGGAGCCGGGTCCTTCGGAAAGCTGGAAGCGCGACAGGACATGACTCACGGGCAGCCGGCATCGATTCAACTGGATCTGCCACCCCTCGGTCTGTTGATCCTGGAAAAAATCGCTGACGCGCCAAAGGTGTCGAAAAAGAAAGCCTCCTCCTGATGCATCGAATAATCCCGCTTCTGGTCCTTTTGTCGCTGGTATCCTGCAACCTGGAAACAGGTGTGCGTGCTATTTCCACAGCGGAATATGAGGACAAAGTGGCCGGCTTCTGGTTGGGCCAACTTGTCGGCAATATTTATGGTCTCTCCCATGAATTCCAGTATCTGGAAGACCATGGGCCGACCGATTTTCCGCTTGGCTACGGTTCAGCACTGGACCGGGCCATTGAAATGGATGGTGCGTTTTCAGACGACGATACGGATCTGGAGTACATGTACCTGCTCCAGATGGAAGCGCACGGAATAGAGCCATCTTACAGACAACTCCGCGAAGCGTGGACATACCATATTCGGGATCGCATTTGGGCAGCCAACCGGGTTGCCTTGACCTTGATGCATCACGGGTACTACCCGCCTGCAACGGGCCATCGCGCCAACAATCCGCGCTGGTTCGAGATCGACCCGCAACTCATCAATGAGATCTGGGCCGTCACGGCGCCGGGAATGACGCATTACGCGGTCCGGAAAACCGAATGGGCAGCCCGCATAACGAACGACGATTTCGGTATCGAACCGGCCTTGTTCTATGCCGCGATGATTTCGGAGGGGTTTTTCGAGGACGATGTCCGGACGTTGATTGATCGAGGCAAGAATGTGTTGCAGCAGGACAGCCGATTTCGAGCTATTATTGAGGAAATGGAGGTTCTGCACGAACAAAATCCCGACGATTGGACGCTGGCCCGCGACGAACTGGCAGCTCGATACGGTGGTCGCCAATCCTATAATGAGTACGGTTGGGAACCCATTGATGCGGTATTGAACGGTGCCGCCGCTGTGCTGGCTTTACTCTACGGAGAAGGGGACATCCAGCTGACGCTGGATCTGGCCTGTTCGATGGGATGGGATGCGGATAATCAAGCAGCAACATTGACGGGATTACTGGGCCTGATTCATGGCGCGCATGCCATTCCGGAGTCTCTGCTCAAGCCCGTTGCGACCTGGGATGCGCCGTTCAATGACCGGTATGTCAACGTTTCCAGATATGACCTTCCCGACGCATCGATTCAGGATCAGATCCGTCGAATTGTAGCACAAGGAATCAAGGTTGTTGAAGCCATGGGTGGGAAACGCGTCGTTCTGGACGGCATCCCGTCCTTGCTGGTTCGCGAAGACGGGTTGTTTGTAGCGCCTGCAGAGCTGCTTCCCCCACCACCGCATATCATGACCCTGGGCGACACGCTGGCATTGGAACTGTACGCGTCGCTCGATGACATTTCGTGGGTGGGAGCGCAGCCTGCATGGGTGGATCGGTATGGAGCAAAAGTGACAGGTGTCCCACCGGCAGTCGGACGGTATGATCTCCTGCTGAGGGGAGCAGCCGATACGGCCCGGGTAATCGTGGAAGTACTGCCAGAAAACGTGGCTACGTCAGCCACAACAATCCTGTCTCATGAGCCAGGAGCTGACCTGGAAGGCATTCGCGATGGGAATAAGGTAGACGAACCGTTCTATTCGCAAACGTCGAGTACTCCCGAGCGCCATTGGTATGGCTATGCATGGGATGAAGCCGTCACGATATCGTCCATCACCTTTTCAGCCGCTTTCCCCCGTGAAGAATGGGGCTGGTTCAGGAGCCCTGTCGTGGAATACCAATCCTTGGACGGATCATGGCAAGCAGTCGATGGACTCGTATGGTCCCCTTCATTTCCGGGAGGCGAGACGAAATATCTCCAGCCAGGGTTTGTGACCTACCTGGCGCGATTTGGTCCGATTGATACGCGTGCCATTCGCATCATCGGGTGGTCAGGAGGGGATCCCGTGGATGGGCCGCCTACCTACGGAACGGCGCTGACAGAGCTGAGTGTCCACTGAGCAGATCGTGGATAATCCCGAGGCCCGTGTTGCCCCTCAGGGAATGCCCAGGAGCTTGTGCGTCTGAATGGAGAGTCGCCATCGTGGATGCTCGAGGCAATACTGCGTGGCCTCGCGCGTGAATCGTTCCTGATCTGGCCCATCCATGGGTTGCAGATAGAAATGATCGAACTCCCACGAGGCAAACCGTTCGGGGGGAGCCTCCGGCTGAAACCATACCAGCTTCAGCTCATGCCCTGAACGCTGAACGACTTCGGCGTCTTTTTTAGGGGAAACACAGATCCAGTCGATGCCTTCCGGGGCCGCGATCGTGCCATTCGTCTCGATGGCGATCTCGGCTCCAAGGTCATGAAGCGCATCGATGAGCCCGAGATCGAGCTGAAGAAGCGGCTCACCACCGGTGCAAACGACAAATGGGGCATCTGAACCCGTATCCTGCTTCCAGATGGCGGCAATCCGGGCCGCTGCCTCTTGGGCCGTTTTGAACTTGCCGCCATTCGGACCATCCGTCCCGACGAAGTCAGTATCGCAAAAGGTGCACACGGCAGCGGCCCTGTCCTCCTCCCGACCCGACCACAAATTGCAGCCAGCAAAACGCACAAAGACGGCGGGGCGACCGGTGTGGTAGCCTTCGCCTTGCAGCGTGGTGTAGATCTCTTTGATAGCGTAGGCCATCAGTCGACGGATAAATCGATAGGAAAGGTCGGGAGCCTTGGAAGCCGAGCCAATCCCATACAACGATTGGTGATTCGTTCGGATGCCGTTAGCGCCACTATTCGTAAGCCCTTCAACCGGGGCACGCGTAGATTCACGGCAATCAGAACTATCCAATATATCCGAGAATCACCATGCAGGTTCAGGGACATACGTTTATTGTCACCGGTGGCTCGTCAGGCCTGGGCGCCGGAACAGCGGAGCGATTGATTGATCAGGGGGCCAATGTGGTCATTGCCGACGTGAATTCCGAGGCGGGTCAGGCCAAGGCCGATTCTCTTGGCATGCAAGCTATCTTTGTTCAGACAGACGTGGCCAGCAGCGAAAGCGCTCAGGCATGCGTAGACAAAGCCGTGGAGACCTTCGGGGCGGTACACGGCCTCGTCAACTGCGCCGGCATTCTGATCGCCCGCAAGACGCTGGGCCGTAAAGGGGCGCATGACCTGGAGAGCTTTGTGAAAGTGATCACGGTCAATCTGGCCGGTACATTCAACATGATTCGTCTGACCGCCGCGGCCATGGCCACCAATGAGCCGAATGAAGAAGGTGAACGGGGCGTCCTGATCAACACGGCATCTGTTGCCGCATTCGACGGACAGATCGGTCAAGCCGCTTATTCTGCTTCCAAAGGAGGCGTAGCCGGCATGACGTTGCCGATCGCGCGCGATTTGAGCCGGGAAGGTATTCGCTGTGTAACGATTGCGCCGGGCATTTTCGAGACACCCATGGTGGCCGGCATGCCGGACGAGGTACAGGAATCGCTCATCAGCCAGATTCCGTTTCCCAAGCGCCTTGGCAAACCCAGTGACTACGCATTTCTCGCGCAGCACATCATCGAGAACGTAAAGCTCAATGGTGAAGTCATCCGACTCGATGGCGGCGTACGTATGGGGCCGCGCTAGAGCGAAGCCTCCGTCACGTAAATCGGCGGAACGCCTTGCCAATCCAGCTTTTGCGCTGGCTGTATGGTGGCATCACCAGACGCATTATCCAAGACCCCCAGCGGCGACGCAGCACGACTTGCTCGTTTGAGAAGGCCCGGAAGCCGGCCTCTCCGTGCGAGCGACCGATACCTGAATTGCCCTCGCCCCCGAAGGGCCCGAAGGGCTGCACGAATTGCAGCAGCGTGGTGTTCTTGCAAACGGCTCCCGTTCGGATTGATTCGGAAAATCGATCCATCACGGCATCACTCTTTGCGTAGACGTACGTCGAGAGGGGTTTGGGCCGCCGCTGGATGCGCTCGATGGCATCTTCCACGCCATCCACGACCAGAAAGGGGAGGATTGGTCCGAATATTTCTTCCTGCATCACGCGGGATGCTACGGGTGGATCCATGATCAGAGTGGCTTCGACCCGGCGTGATGTGCTGTCCGCCCTGCCTCCAATGAGCACTTGCGCTCCATGATCACGGGCATCCTGGATCAGCTCAGCCTGCCGTTCCAGCTCGTCAGATGTTATGATGGCCGTCAATTCCGCGTCACCCGTACCCGGCACATAGGCTCGCTGAATTTCAGACGTCAATTCTGCCTTGAATCGCTCGGCTACTTCCCGGTGAACCAGCAGGTAATCCGGGGCGATACACGTCTGTCCGGCATTGGAGAACTTCCCAAAGCAAATACCTTTGGCAGCGTTTGCCAGGTCTGCTGAAGCATCGATATAGGTCGGCGACTTACCTCCAAGCTCAAGCGTGACGGAGGCCAGGTGCTGAGCGGCTGCCTTCATTACGATTCGTCCCACTCTGGCGCTTCCCGTAAAGTGGACGTGTGCAAAGGGTAATTCCAGTAATTCGGTGGCCGTGTCAGCGCCTCCCAAAAAGACGGCACCCTCTTCGGGAGGATAGATTTCTTCGATCATACGCTTCAGCACACCGGCTGCGTGGGCCGTGTGCTCGGAGGGCTTGATCACGAAGGGGCACCCTGCTGCCGTCGCATGAATGATGGGTCCAAGAGTGAGCAGCACAGCGTAATTCCACGGTGCAATCATCAGGCTGGGCCCTTTGGGTAAACATCGCACGTGGGTTTTCGTCCCGATCAGAACGATCGGAGTAGGCTTGCGCTGAGGCTTCATCCACCGGGCAAGATGACGCAGCGTGTGGTCCAGCTCTACGAGCGTCGTCAGAAATTCAGTAAGCTCAACCTCATAGGATGATTTGGAAAAATCCTTCCACAAGGCCTCTTTGAGTTCATCTTCCCGCTCCATAAGTGCTTTTCGCAAGGCTTGTAACCGGCCTTTGCGATGCGCAATAGGGGGATTGGGATGCGCGAGGAAGTGGGCCTTCTGCAGCTCAAATATTTCGGAAGGGGTCATGTCAGGAAGATAGGAACGCCACGGAATCGCAATTCATGTGGTAGATTGTCTACCAATCATGCGTGCTCCATCCTCCATGTCCGTTTCAATTGATCTCATACTTCAGGCCTCATCCTTCCTGGAGGGCCGTATTCGCCGTACGCCGGTGGAGTATTCACCCACTCTGAGCGAACGACTGGGCGTGGATGTGTGGTTGAAACTGGAGAATCTTCAGATCACGGGGTCATTCAAGCTGCGCGGTGCGCTTTTTGCACTCCATAAATTGAAGCAGCAGGGAATCGAGCGTGTAGCCACCTGTTCGGCTGGTAACCACGGACGAGGTATGGCCTATGCGGCCCGGGAGATGGGAATGGAAGTCATCATTTTCGTCCCAGCTAGCGTTGATCCGGTTAAGACGGCCGCAATGAAGCGAAATGGTGCCGATGTGCGTCTTTCGGCATTCGCCGGCTACGACGAAACGGAGAAGTGGGCCTTGGACGAATGCAATCGACTCGGTCTGCGATTCATCAGCGCGTTTGACGATCCCTTCGTAATGGCCGCAAATGGTGGATCCATTGCCATGGAGGTTGAAGCGCAAGTACCCGATGCCCGGATCTTCTTGATGCCCGTTGGCGGTGGAGGGCATGCAGCAGGATTTGCCTATTGGATGAAAGAGCGTCGCGCTGACACCCGAATCGTTGCCTGTCAGCATCGGGATTCAGCAGCATTGAAAGCCAGTATGGAAGCTGGAAGAGCCATCACAGAGATGCCTGCTATTGAAACGCTCGCAGGGGGACTCGAAGGTGGTTTGGGTCGAAATACGTTCGAGATCCTGAGGGACCTCGTCGATGATGTGAGACTCGTTGATGAGCAAGCCTTGCGTCACGCCATGAGATGGATGGTCGACGAACACCAGATCATCATGGAAGGCTCGTGCGCCGTTGCCGTTGCTGCTGCATTGGACGAAGCCTTTCCGAAGCCTTCAGCCCCGGTCGTACTATTTATTTCAGGACGAAACATCGCTCGTTCCACGTTGCTGGATGTTTTGGCAGAGCAAGACGCCTAGCGAGCGGTAGCTCGGGTCACTTGCGGCACTTTTGAGGTACCTCGCTGGCAATAACAGATTCCGGGGAAACCCCACTGCACAACATTGATGTGGACGGTATGTTGGAGGTCTGAATCCGCTCTCAACCAGCTGGTCCTCTCATTATGCTTTCTCGAGTTCTATTTCTCGCTTTGTTGACTGCCGCCAGCGCCACGGCTCAGCGCCAGAATCTGACCCCCGTCATGGACACGGCCGTGCCCGCTTCCTCGGTGGAGGCTCGCGAGAATGCCTATGCCACCAGGATTTCCCTGTTCAATCAGTCCCCGTTGAAAAACGTCCGGGTCATCAACGTTGGGCCGACCATCATGAGCGGCCGCGTTACGGACATAGATGCCAACCCGGAGGACCCTTCCCATTTCTTGGTCGCCTATGCATCGGGTGGGCTCTGGATTACAGACAATAATGGTCAATCATTTGAGCCAATCTTTGATTTCAACGGCACAATGACCATCGGAGACATTCACGCCGATTGGGAATCGGGGGTAATTTGGGTCGGTACCGGGGAAAACAATTCGAGCCGGTCTTCCTATGCAGGAGATGGGCTGTATCGAAGTGACGATTGGGGACGGTCCTGGCAACACATGGGTCTGACAAACACCCAGCGTACGGGCCGCATCGTCGTGAATCCGGACAATCCTGATGTCGTCTGGGTTGCTGCGCTGGGCGCACTGTATTCCCCGAATGAAGAGCGGGGCGTGTATGTCAGTACGGACGGTGGCCAGACATGGGAGAAGAATTTGTACATCAACGATCGCACGGGTGCTGTGGATCTCGTGATGGATCCCTCTGATCCTGACGTTCTCTACGCCGCCATGTGGGAGCGTGATCGCCGGGCCTGGAATTTCGTGGAAGGGGGTGAGGGGTCTGGAATCTGGAAGACCACGGACGGCGGGCAGAGCTGGATGCCCATTCACGGCAATGGATTTCCAACGGGATCGGGCGTGGGGCGGATTGGGATCGACATCCATCCTGGAAACCCCGATATCGTATATGCGGCGCTCGACAACCAATTCAGAAAGCCGGGTGAGGAAGAAGAGGAGCGTGCCACCAATGGTCTTTCGCGGGCAGATATGGCGGCTTTATCCTCGCAGGAATTTCTGCGACTGGATGACGACATGATCGAGGACTATCTGAAGCGTGAGCGTTTCCCATCCCGGTACGATCTGGCCGCGGTACGTGGTATGATCGAGCAGGGAGATATTGAGCCTTCGGCACTCGTTCAGTACGTCGACGATGCCAACAACCAGTTGTTTGACACGGATGTAATTGGTCTGGAGCTCTATCGTAGCGACGATGGAGGGGCGACCTGGCGCAAGACCCACGATGATTATCTCGACGGGGTTTACAACTCGTACGGCTACTATTTCGGAGAAGTCCGCGTCGCGCCGGATAATGCCGATCAGGTATACACCATGGGTGTGCCCATGCTACGTAGCGACGATGGTGGCGCTACCTGGAAGTCAATCGGCGGACCCCACGTACATGCGGATCACCAGGCGATGTGGCTCAATCCGAACCGAGCGGGTCATGTGATCAATGGCAACGACGGCGGTCTCAATATGACCTACGACGCCGGTGAAACGTGGAATAAGCTCAATATTCCGCCGGTGGGGCAGTTCTACTATGTTCAGGTAGACATGGCCGAGCCCTACAACGTATACGGCGGTTTGCAGGACAACGGGACATGGATGGGTCCGAGCACGTATGTCGAGAGCCCGCGCTGGACGTCGGAAGGAGACTATCCATACCATCGTTTGGGCGGTGGCGATGGCATGCAGGTCCAGGTCGATACGCGTACCAATGAAGTTGTCTATACAGGCTCGCAATTCGGATTCTATTCTCGCACGAATCTGAGCACAGGGGAGAAGGTCTCCATTCGTCCACGTCACGAACTCGGTGAGAAGCCACTGCGATTCAACTGGCAGACGCCCATACTGCTCTCGTCGCACAACCAGGATATTTTCTACTACGGTGCAAACCGTCTCTACCGTTCAATGAACCGGGGAGAGGACCTTCAGGCCATATCACCAGATCTGACGGGCGGAGGTCGTCCGGGCGACGTGCCTTATGGGACACTGACATCCGTTTCCGAATCGCCGCTGCGCTTTGGCCTGATTTACACCGGTTCAGATGATGGATACATTCATGTAACGAGAGACGGTGGGGTCAATTGGACCCGTATCGATGGCGATCTGCCCGATAATCTCTGGGTCAGCCGGGTGGTTGCTTCTTCGCACATTGAAGGCAGGGTCTATGCCACGTTGAATGGTTATCGATGGGACCATTTTGAAGCCTACGTCTATGTGAGTGAGGATTTTGGAAATACCTGGTCCCGTCTTGGTGCAGACCTCCCGGCTGAACCGGTAAACGTTATGGTAGAGCACCACGTAAATCCGGATTTGCTGTTCGTGGGGACAGATCATGCAGTGTACGCCTCGTTGGATCGCGGCCGGACCTTCCATGGATTTGCAGAAGATTTGCCTTTCAGTCCCGTACATGATCTGAAAATCCAGACGCGGGACAACGAGTTGGTTATCGGGACGCATGGTCGGTCCATCTGGCGTGCAGATCTGGATCAGGTCGCTGCGCTGGATGAACGAATGACTGCTCGAACGCTGCACGTGTTTGAAGGAGCGGCCTCGGGATGGAGTGCATTGTGGGGCTCCAAGCGCCGTGCCTATTCATCGGTCATCGAACCGCAGACTGAATTCATTGTCTGGGCTTCGACGGCTGGTTCGGCAACGGTAACTATTTTCAGTGAACAGGGAGAGCCCCTTCAGTCATTCGAGTCCAGATTGGACATCGGCTTGAACCTGGTAGCCTACGATTATTCTGTCGGTGACAAAGGCGCGGAGTTCTTGGAAGACAATCCAGAGCCTGCAGATAATGGGACAACGTACTTGACTCCGGGTACGTACTCTGTATTGGTCGAGATGGCAGGGGCATCTTCTGAGGCGAATTTCATGCTTAATGCGCCGCGAGGCAGGTCTGGTGAGCCAGTCCCAGCTCCAGGTCCAGTATGGGGTGTCAAGAAGTGATCGAAGGAGCCAGCAAGAGGCGTTCATCACATTCGTCGAAATAATTCAGGGTTTCGTCGAAAAAAATAGAGGATATGTCGAAATACGGGCCGGCGGGAGCCGGCCCGTATGGTTGTTAAGGGCTCATTGGTCAATAACTGCCCCCTCCGATGAACAAACATCTCTTAGCCCTTGTGTGGCTCCTCGTGCCCTTTTCGGCCGGAGCCCAGGAGCTCTCCGGTCTGATTGAGGACATCGATTCCCGAACCCAATTCGGGCTCTTTACAGATTTCCAGACAGAATTCAACGACGCCAACCACGAGACCAAATGGTACAGTGGTCAGGTCGTAGCTCACCTTACTTCGACACTGTCAAAGAGAGCTCAGTATTTCGCGGAAATCACGATCACTCCGGATGTTGACCACAACGGTCAGGTCAGTCTGGAACGGTCATTTTTTCAATTTCAGTTCAGCGGCCGGTTGCGCCTGCGCCTAGGTCGTGTTCACACTCCCGTTTCCCACTGGAACGCAACGTATCACCACGGGCAGTATCTGCAGAGAACGATAAGTCGGCCCGAGATGGTTGATTACAAGAACCGACTTCCGGTACACTCTGTTGTCGCAGAAGTGAGTGGTACGCTGTCCAGGGGGGCGGGTGCTTTTTTCTATCGCTTGGGTGCCGGGGCCAGCGAGGACCATCTCCATGGTCACGACCGCCCGGCGCATGCTGGAAAGCCATCCCAATCTGCCCATCGTTGCACTTACTGCTGATGCAACGACCAGCGCGGTCAAAGCCAGTCAGGAGGCTGGTATGTGTGAGGTGCTGACGAAGCCGTTCAAGCCCGATGTGTTGATCGAACT